>CAYNDH010000267.1:0-4944 GCA_964395665.1 uncultured Anaerolineaceae bacterium | reverse complement strand
GTCTCCACGGAGACGAACTTCCTCCACAGCTACGGCGTGGATGCGATGCTCGGCGCCAGGATCGCGCTCAACGAGCAGGTGGCGCTGCGCGTGGACGGCGTGTTCGACTGGCTCGCGAACGAGGACTGGAAGACCTACGAGACGGTCCGTGTGGGGCTGAGCATGTATCGCCACCCGGCGCGCGCGACGGCGGCGACCGTCGCCGCGGCTCCGTACGTCGCCGCACACCAGGACTCGGTGTCGGCGGCCAGGGACTACATCGTGGCCGGCGGGATCGCGGCGAGCCGGATCATCACGGAGTCGAAGGGTGAGCGGCAGCAGATCGCGAACTCGGCCGGTCCGGCGGGCGAGGCGCCCAATCGCCGCGCCGTCTTCCGGCTGCTGATCGCGGCCGACGGCGGCCAGAAGTAGTCGCGCGCGGTCGATCGCTCGCCCGCAGCGGACGAGGCCGGCATCCCACGGGGTGCCGGCCTCGTCGCGCGATCGGGCTTCGCGTGCTACACTGTACCGAGCATGGTCCGACGGATCGCCCGATCGGCCTGGCACGGATGGAGTGACCACTACGGACGAGCGCGACGACGCGCTCGTGGCCGCGCTCGCTCCTACCCGGACCGTGTTCCCCCAACAACCCATGTCGCGATGCCGCCGTTGATCGCCCGCGACACCGCGCACCGTCTCGTCGCGCGTGAACAGGCCGCGCCCGACGGGCCCGCCGACGTCGTCGCGGCGGCCGAGCGGGCGCTGCGCGAGCGCGGCGACGGCCGCGGCGGGTGGTTCGGCCCCTTGGGCGCGCACGCGCTGGTCACGCGCGCCCTCGCCCAGGCCCGCGCCGAGCATCCCGCGCTCGCGCGAGTGAGCCTTGCGGGCACGTCTGCGCATCTCGATGGGCTGGACGAGAGCCGCCGCGCCCATGGCGAGGATGCGGCGGCGGCCGCGGCGGTCGACCTGCTGGCCACGCTCATCGATCTCCTGGGCCGGCTGATCGGGGACGCGCTGGCGACGACGCTGGTGGAGCAGAGCGGCCGGGCGGGTGGGGCCGGGCATGGCATGCACGACGCACCACGGGCAGGGGGTGCGCCGGAGGCGGAGGGAGCAGGAGGCACGGGCGGCGCCAACAGCGACACGACGGGGAGCCTGACGGATGACTGACCGGAGCACGACTCATGCGGCGACTCGCGATGCGAGCCAGGGCGACCGGGTGCCGATTCGCGGCCTGCGGACCGGTGTCCCCGGCCTCGACGCGGTGCTGGGCACCGGCCTGCCGGAGCACTCGTTCAACCTGATCGCCGGCGCGCCCGGCGCGGGCAAGACGACGCTCGCGATGCAGATCCTGTTCGCCAACGCCACCGCCGAGCGGCCCGCGCTCTACTTCACGATGGTGGGCGAGCCGACGGTCAAGCTGCTGCGCTACCAGCAGCAGTTCGACTTCTTCCAGCCCGGGCTGCTGGGATCGGCCGTGCACATCCAGAACCTGAGCGGCGAGGTGCTGGGCGGCGACTTCGACGCCGTGCTCGCGCGGATCGCCAGCGAGGTCGAGCGTGTGCGCCCGGGCATCGTCGTCATCGACTCGTTCCGCTGGATCGACGCCGGCGACGCGGGTCGCGCCGATCGCGCGCGCGACCGCGCCTGGCGGTCCGATCCGGAGCAACCGGCCCCGATGGGCCTCGAGGAGTTCGTGCAGCGCCTCGCGCTGCAGCTCACCACCTGGGAGGTCACCTCGTTCCTCCTCGGCGAGTACGCCGAGGCAGACCTGCGACACCAGGTCTTCACCGTGGCCGACGGCATCCTCTCGCTCACGCAGGCCGAAGACCGCAACTCGGTCGTGCGCAAGCTCCAGGTGACCAAGTTGCGGGGGCGGGCGCACATGCCCGGCCTGCACACGTTTCGCATGACCCGGGCGGGCGTGCAGATCTTTCCCCGCATCCCCGAGCAGCAGGGGAATCGCGCACCGACGCGTCCGCGCAGCGAGGAGCGCCTGTCCACCGGCGTCCCCGGGCTCGATCCGCTGATGGGGGGCGGCATCCCGGCCGGCGACGCCGTGCTGATCGCCGGGCCCACCGGCAGCGGCAAGACGACGGTGGGGATGCAGTTCGTGGCCGAAGGCCTGCGCCGGGGCGAGGCGTGCGTCGTCGCGGTCTTCGAGGAGTATCCCGAGGACTACCTGCCGCGCCTCGCGGGGCTGGGCGTGGACGTGGACGCCCTCATGCGCGACGACAAGCTCGCGGTGATCTACCTGCGGCCGCTCGACCTCTCGGTGGACGAGACGCTGTCGGACATCCTCGAGGCCGTCGAGCGCAGCGATGCGACACGCGTGGTGATCGACTCGCTGTCGGGCTTCGAGGTCGCGCTCGCGCCCACCTTCCGCGAGGACTTCCGCGAGTCGCTCTACCGCCTCGTGGGTGCGCTCACCGCGACCAACGTGACGGTGCTCATGACCCACGAGGCCGTGGCCACGTCGCCGGAGGCCGGCTTCACCGGGATGCGCGTGTCGTTCATCACCGACGACATCGTGGTGCAGCGCTACGTGGAGATCGCCGGCTCGCTGCGAAAGGTGCTGGCCGTCGTGAAGATGCGGCGCAGCCAGCACAGCGATCAGTTCTGGACGTACCGCGTGACGCAGGGCGGTGCCGTCGTCGGCGAGCCGCTCACGGGCTACGACCACATCCAGTCGGGGAGCCCGGAGCCGCGCCTGAACGAGGCGACGCGCCCCATCCCCGCCGGGCTGCTGGCCGACGAGGCGGGCGTGCTCGACGCGCTGGTCCGGCTCGGCGAGGGGACACCCGAGGCGGTCGCCGCGCAGCTGCTCGCACCGGTGGACGCGGTGGCGCGAGCATTGGATCGGCTGGCGTCGCTCGGTTACGTCGACGCGCTCGAGCCTGCTGGCGGCGGCGTCGACGGTGCGTACCGTCCCATCGCGCGCCAGCACGATCCGTGACGTCGTGGGGCGGCTCCGCGCGTGGCGGAGTCGCACGAAGGGCCGGGAGGCAGCGGCGATGAACGCCACCCAGGGGTAGGGCATGCAGTACGAGAACACACGGGCCCGCGGCGAACGTCCGCGCCCGACCGAGCGGACCGGAATTTTCGAGGGACCCGGCGAGATGCGCGCCCGGTGCCGGGCGCTCTGCTGGGCCGACACACCGCTCGGCGACACCGAGGGCTGGCCGTCGAGTCTCTGCACGACCGCGGAGACGGTGCTCGCCATGGGGTTCCCGGCCATCGTGCTCTGGGGCCCGGACCTCGTCCAGCTCTACAACGACGCCTACATCCCCTTCCTCGGCGCCAAGCACCCGTCCGCGCTCGGCAGTTCGGCGACCGTGTGCTGGCCGGAGGTGTGGCCGCTCCTCGAGCCGATTCTCGAGCGTGTGCACGCCGGCGAGACGATCACGCGCGAGGACCAGCTGTACCCGCTCCTCCGTCGCGGCCCGGGGGCTGCTCCCGAGGACGTGTACATCACGCTCACCTACGTCCCCATCCGGGGCGAGGCCGGGGCGGTGAGCGGCGTGCTCGTGACCGGGATCGACACGACCGCCGTGGTGAACGCGCGCATCGCCCACGACGAGCGCCAGCGGCTCGAGGCGCGACTGCACGGCGTGCTGCTCGAGACGGCGCTGCTGCTCGACCAGGTGAGCGACGCGTACCTGTTGATGGATGCCGACTGCCGGATCATCGCGGTGAACCAGAGTGCGGAACGGGCCCTCGCGAGGCCACGCGAGGCGCTGATCGGCCGGATGTACCGGGAGGCGTTTCCCGCCACCGTGGACAGGGCGCCCGAGCGCCATTACCGGCGGGTGGCGACGGAGCGCGTCGAGGCACACTTCGTCCACCGGTACGTGGGCGAGGGCTACGACCTTCACCTGGAGATCGACGCCTACCCCGCGCGCGACGGCGGTGTCGCCCTCTTCTGGCGCGACATCACCGAGCGCCTGCACCTGTTGGCGGAGACGCAGGTGGCGCGCGAGGAGGCGGAGACGCGCGCGGCGACGCTCGCGGCGGTGATCGACAGCATCCCGGATGCAGTGCTGGTCGCGCGATCCGACGCGGTGACGCTCGCGAACCGCGCGGCCGTGGTACAGTGGGGGATCCCGTCGGCGGCGGGGCTCCAGGCGACCGCCGGCGACGCGGCGCTCGCGCTCGAAGACCTGTTGCTCGATCCGGTCACCGGCGCCCCGGTGCCCCTGGCGGCGACACCCATCGGACGGGCGCTCGCGGGTGAGCGCTCGCACGGCCTCTTCCTGCTGCGCGCGCGCGAGACGGGCGCCGTAAGGCCGGTGCGCGCATCGGCGGCGCCGATCGTCGGCCCCGACGGGGCGATCCTCGGCGCGGTGTCGATCCTCACCGACATGACGAAGGTGCAGGACGCCGCCGCCGAGCGGGAGCGGCTCCTGCGGGAGCTGGAGCTCGAGCGCGCGCGGCTCGCGTACGTCTTCGAGCAGGCGCCCGCGTTTCTCGCCGTGCTGCGCGGCCCCACCCACGTCTTCGAGCTCACGAACCTCGCGTTCCAGCAGCTCGTCGGCCATCGGGAGCTTCACGGCCGGCCCGTGGCCGAAGCGCTGCCCGAGACGCGCGGTCAGGGCTTCACCGAGCGGCTCGACCACGTGCTCGCGACGGGTGAGCCGTTCGTCGGACGCGAGGTGCCCATCGCCCTAGCCCGCCAGTCCGGGACGCCACCCGAGACCCGGTTCGTGGACTTCGTCTACCTGCCGCTCCTCGAGGCCGACGGCACGCGGTCGGGGGTGATCGCGCACGGTACCGACGTCACCGAGCAGGTGCTTGCGCGGCACGAGATCGAGCGACTGCTCGGCGAGAGCGAGCGGGCGCGCGCGGAGGCGGAGGCGGCACGCGCGGATGCCGAGGCGGCCAACCGCACGAAGGGCGAGTTCCTCGCCGTGATGAGCCACGAGCTGCGCACGCCGCTCAACGCCATCGGCGGCTACGCGGAGCTCA
>CAYNDH010000266.1:2598-4952 GCA_964395665.1 uncultured Anaerolineaceae bacterium | reverse complement strand
CGAAACGTCAACAGAACCTAACCGCCAGGTAAAAGAAAAGGCGGTGAACATGAGCGTCCACCGCCTTTCTGAAGCAGTAAAAATATTTCAATAATTACTGCTAACAGGACAGCTACGGGTCAGGGTCCCTGCTTAGACAGGGTCCTGCACGATCAGCGCGGTCACCATACCGAACATGCCATCACGCGATTCCGCATGGCTCAAAATGTGGCAGTGGAAGGCCCATGCGCCGGGTTCGTCGCAGTCCACGATCACGTCGAAGCGCTCACCCGGTGCGATATTCAGCGTATCGCACATATAAGGCACTGGCAGCGGATAGCCGTCCTTGGCAATGACCAACTGCGGCATCCCGTGCAGGTGCATCGGGTGGATCATCAGACCTTCGTTCATGTAGCGGATGCGGATGCGCTGGCCGAACTGGGCGACAATCGGCTGTGTGTACGGGAACGACTTGCCGTTGATGGTAAAGCCGAGCGCGGAGTCGTTCAGGATCATGGTGTAGTCACCATCGACCACGGGTTCGCGGCTGGTGTCCTTCGGCTCGACGATGAACGCGCCCAGCAGACCACGTGTCACCTGTTCGGCGGCGTTGTGGTGCGAGTGGTACATGTGCGATCCGGCGTTGCGGATCTCGAATTCATAGGTGAAGGTGGAGCCGGGGATAATCGGGTCCTGGGTGATGAACGGCACACCGTCCATGGCAACCGGCACACGCAGACCGTGCCAGTGAATGGCGGTGCTTTCATTCAGTTCATTCTTAACGTGAATGCGGACGTTGTCGCCTTCATTGACGCGGATTTCAGGGCCGGGGACCATGCCGTTATAGGCCATGGCCGGGTAGGTCAGGCCGACTTCGGTTTCCCAACTGATTTCCTGCGCGACCAGCTCAAAAACCTTGACATCACCGTCCATGGTGTATTCAAGGGGTTTACGCCAGAAATTTTCATCCTTGCCGATGTTATCCAGGAAGACCTGGATACCTTCGCCATGATGCGCGTCCATTTCCGCATAGCCCATCTGCTGCGACGGGTTATTAGAAGTGGTGCCAGCATGGTTAGAGCCGTGATCCTGCGCGGAAACCTGCCCTGCACTCAATGCACCGAGTGCGCCGACGGTCCCGGCGGCCCCTGCCCCAAGCAACTTCATAAAATCGCGGCGTTTCAATTGCTCCGTCACGTTTACTTGCTCCTTGATCATAATGCCGTGTAGCTGCATCAACGTTCAGCAGCTTTTTACGATAGCGTTAATTTTATGCCATAAGCTTAAACAATGTCAGGGTAATCGAAGAGAACGATCGTCACTGGTTTTTTGTGACAGAATTCACTACATTAGACGGAACAGATTCCGATAATACCCATCAGTCGTCGAAGACTGACTTATTACAGAGAGGACGTCGTAAAATGCAGAATACACCCAGCGACCAGACACCGGCCAATCCCAATGCATCAGCGGGTGCGGCGGCACTGGTCGTGTTAATGATCGGTTTTGGTTTTATGTTATGGCTGCTGCTTGGGGGGGTACGGCCCGGGGACCGCACCGATCAGACGGTGGCGCAGGTGCCGGTCACCGACGAAGCCCCGCAGCCCACACCCACCCGGATCACGGCACTGCCCACTGAAGTCGCCGTCGTCTACAGCGCACAGGATGTCTCACAGGGACGTTCGTTCTTCACGGCGACCTGTTCGGCCTGTCATGCGCCGAATGCACGCGGTGTGATGGGCTTAGGCCCCGACCTGGTAGAAGGCGAATTCGTCATGGATATTGATGACGAAGGGCTGCATGATTTCATCGTCGTTGGCCGCCGCGCCTTTGATCCGGACAACAAGACCGGTATCGATATGCCGGCCAAGGGTGGTAATCCGGCCCTGACCGACGAAAATATTTACCAGATCATCGCTTTCCTGCGGACCGAAGCTGATCCGTCGCTGCTTGGCGGCGCCGATGACACCAGCGCCGGAGATGCGCACGGCGAGCATGGTGCTGCCCCAACTGATGAACCCGACGACTCGGTTGCGATGGCGCCCACTACCGAGCCGACTGCCAGCGGTCCGACCGCTGTCCCGACGGCCACGATCGTCTTCGTCCCGCGTGATTTCAACCCTGAAGAAGCCTATAACCTGTCCTGCGCGGGCTGCCACGGCGTCGATGGTGAAGGCATGGAAGGCTACGGCCCCGGCATTCTCGACAGCGAACTGATGGAAGATCGCGATGCGCTGTTCGATTTCCTTGTGAACGGCAATCCGGACGCTGATGTGGAAGCCGGGGAATTCCCGCATCCGATCCGCGAAAGCTATCCGTATCTCAATGACGAACAGCTTCAGGAAGTCATCGATTACGTGCTGGCACTGGCTGGG
>CAYNDH010000266.1:0-2498 GCA_964395665.1 uncultured Anaerolineaceae bacterium | reverse complement strand
TCTCAATGACGAACAGCTTCAGGAAGTCATCGATTACGTGCTGGCACTGGCTGGGCAATAACATCAGATGTAAACACAGGATCGGGTTCATCACGTTTTGTGGACCCGATCCTGTGCTATCATGGACAGATATTGAACTGGAAACCGGCTGTCTGTTGATGATCTGTCAGTACAGGCGGCCTTATACACACCTTCATGTGATGCCCAATGACCCGACTCCTGCGGATTTTCCGCCCGATACTGACCGCCACCTTCCTTTTTCTCTCGCTTTCCATTCAAATCCATGCACAGCAGGCACTGCCGACCACTACACCTGCGCCGGTGACGCTGCCGTCCGCGCCGACCACCTTCAGCAGTGACCGTCTCGGCTTCGCGCACATCAGCGCAGCGGAAGGCGGCACGCCGGAAACCCGCTATCAGCAGGCGAAATCGCTTGGCGCTTCGTGGAACCGCTATCCGATTTACTGGGATCGTGTCGAAACCGCACCTAACACCTTTGACTGGCAGAATTACGATGTGCAGGTCTCCGATGACCTGCGCCACGGCCTCAAGATCAATGCCATTCTGCTGGGCCGTCCTACCTTTCGCGCCGATGCGAATGACAGCAGTCGCATTCAGGGGCTGAACGAACCGATTTTCGCTGATGGCTCGGATTATCCGGGTGCAGAGAAAGCCATCAACCCGGCCAACCCGTGGGCGGTGTACGTCTATGAGACGGTGAATCGCTACAAACCCGGCGGTGTGCTGGCCCAGCAGGGCGCGATTGCCCGCAGCAGCGGCATCAGCGTATGGGAAGTCTGGAATGAGCCGGACTTCGAGCTGTTCTGGAGCGCAGGCATCCCGACATATGCGCGCCTGCTGAAAGTGGCTTATCTTGCCGCGCACCATGCTGACCCAGAAGCGCAGGTGATGTTCGCCGGTCTGCTGTACAACGGACAATCCAACTGGCTGGCGCAGGTGCTGAAGATCTTCGCACAGGACCCGTATCACGAGCAGTTCAACTGGTATATCGATCAGGTGGCGGTTCACAGTTACAGTGATCCGTGGCGCACCGGCTGGCTGGTGCTGAACGTCCGGCAGACGCTGATCGCCTATGGGCTGGATCGCCCGATCTGGGTGACTGAAACCGGCGTCCCGGTGTGGGATGATTATCCCGGCCCGACGTGGGCGGTTGGCAGCAGCACCGAACACACAGCCCGGCGCAGGTCCCGCGCCACACAGGAGCAGCAGGCATGGTATGTCATCCAGAGCGCGGCCTATGGCTGGTATGAAGGCGCAGATGTCATCATCTTTCATCAGCTTTATGACGACTGCGGTGATCAGCCCGCCGGGACGAACTTCCCGCCGCACAATGGCAGCGTCTGCACCACGACTGAAAATTGTCAGGGGGACGCGCATGGCTTCTTCCGCAACTGGAGTAACGCTGTCTGCTTCAGCCAGCATCCGCAGCCCGGCACACCGCGCAGCGCGGCCAATGCCTATCAACTGCTGGCGCAGATCTTCAACCGTCCGTTTGAACCGGGACGCCCGTTAAACCTGCATCGCGGTGTGGTCGCGCTTCAGTTCCGGCTGATGAGTCCTGACCGGCTGGGGGAACGCATCATCGTGCTGTGGAACCGTACCTTGCAGCCAGTGCAGGTGACGCTGCCATCCGAAGGCAGTCGGGCGCAGATGATCACACTGGAGAATGCAGTCAATCCCGAACCGGTGTTCCTCTCACCCGATGGTCAGATCCCGATCTATGCCACGGCGGAAGTGGTGGAAGAGGGGACGCCCACACCGACACCGCAGATCGCACGGACCGAACCCGGCTATGTCCTGACACTGCCGCCCGCCTATCCTGACAATTACACCGATCTTCAGCCCGGTGCAGAAGCCGCGATTGGTGGCGCACCGGTCATCCTGATTGAGCGCTCCAACGGCGTCGTGCAGCCGCTGGTATTCAGTTTCAACATCCCGATTGAGGCCATCGAAGCACCGCCGGTTGGCACGATCCAGCCGACATCCGGGCCGGTCATCATGGCCCCGACCGCTGATCCGGCCAATGATACCCGCCCACCAGAGGCGCAGTTCGTTCAGCTTCCGGCCACCAGCCCGCCGACTTTCACCGTCGCATGGCAGGGGACTGATAACAGCGGTATCGCGTCGTATACGATCTGGGTGCGGGAAAACGGCCAGAACTGGCGTGCATGGCTGGAGACATCCGACACGCAGGCGGCGTTCAGCGGTCAGGCCGGGGGATTTTACGAGTTCGACATCTGGGCGGTGGATCTGGCCGGCAACTGGTCGAACAATATCGAGCTTCAGCCGCGCACGTCAACCACAGTGGAATAGGTGGCGTTTTTGTTGGGTTTCTGGACAGGTAAACCGGTCTGGATCGGCGGGAAGAATCCTTACAAGGGCAGGTGTTTTCATTAAACCTTACAGAACCCTTCGGACAATGCAGGCATTGTCCCTACCTTCGACGTGTGCATTTATGCACCTTGCATTCATGCACC
>CAYNDH010000265.1:2448-4964 GCA_964395665.1 uncultured Anaerolineaceae bacterium | reverse complement strand
GTTGATGCCTCATCCGCCACCATAAAACACGGTACGGGCGCAATAATTTGCGCCCTGCCACACCCAATCGTAGGGGACGGCCTGCGTGCCGTCCCGCTCCCGCGCTTCCAAGGGTAGATATTTCATTTTTGATCTTTATCCGACGCGTAATCAGATTCAGAAAACCACCCTGAATCTTATCAGAACAGCGGACAATGCATGAACATGCTTGCATATCATTGTCCCTACAAGGTGCATAAATGCACACGTCGAAGGTAGGGATGCCATACATGCTTGCATGTCCGGGGCGTCCGTCGGTGGTACACATGGTCGGGAAGAATCCCGAACCTGCATTTATCGAATACCTGCCTTTGAAAACACCCCAACACCCCCTCTGAAATCATTTGAAAACTCTAACCGCACAAACAGAACATCTGTGCTATGCTATAAAATTCCTGCACCTTAACATCGCCCTCTGTACAGTAGGGGCGGCATTCAATGCCGCCCGCTGGTTGCCTGTTGCAGCGGCATAAATTTTTGCGCCGCCGCCGCCGCTGCAAGCCGATTTGAACCTGAACACCTGCGGATAAATCCTGATTGCAGCGCAATTACGCCGCAACGCACACCCGTAGGGGCGCAACGCGCCGCAGCGTATCACCCGTAGGGGCGCAATATATTGCGCCCCAAAATTCAAATCAGGTTCTTCACCGTCTCCGGCGGGGCGGATGCGTGCCAGCGGTAATCCAGTTCTGACGGGCACGCACCACACGCGGCTGATTCATCTTCAGACGGGCGACGGTAGCGCGACCTGTGGGCGTTTTGCCGCGAACGCGCAGGCCGCCGTCACTCCACTGAAAATGCTCACTCCATGACTGCTGCCGGGGATTAAACAGCGGCACGATCTGGTCCGTTTCGGGATCAGGGGCGGTGGTGGCGGTTGCTTTGCTCAGGTTGCAGGTGATGCACGCCAGACAGAGGTTATCGGGGCTGTCGCTGCCGCCAGCGCTGGCCGGGATGATATGCTCGATGTGCATCGGCTGGCCGGTGTTGTATTCCCCGGTCTGGCAGTATTCGCAGCAGTCCCCGGCCCGTTTGTGGACCAGTTCGCGAATGGCCTGCCATGAACGGCGGCGCGGGCGTGGAGTCTCTGGTGTCTTACTCACGAACAGCGAGATTTTGGGGTGTCACTTTATGGCCGCGTGATTTGAGCAGTGCCGCCGCCTCTGATTTCCGCACCATCAGCCGCTGACCGCGCTCGACCAGCATCTCAAGCTCGTGATGCTCTTTACGGGTGAGCGTCCCGCTGCTGTTCTTCTCCATCAGCGTCTGCATCCGCGCCTGTACATCTTCCGGCAGGCGTTCACGCGCAATCGTCCACAGCGCATCATCCGAGAGATTATGTAAAGCAGCCAGCTCTGACTCTTCGTCCGGGGGCAGTGCCGGGACCGGTTCTGTATCGGTTTCAGTCATAAAGCCGGTCTGCAGGCGTTCCAGCAGCACGCGGTCGATCGTCTGGGCGGTTTCTTCAGCGATCTGACGGGCGCGCTGGTAAAGGGCTTCCGGTATATTAAGGGTGTAATTCGCCACGGTCGATCATCTCACACTCAATCATTGTGACTGATTATAGCGGAAATTCCGCACGACGTGACAATCCGTATTGAAAGTGCAGCGATAGCGAATCTGAACGTGCTTTAGTTGTCTAATTCAAGCTGATCAAGCTGTAGAATAGAAATCTCGGCTACTCTACTCAGATTGCGGTCATTTGTAAGGAAAGCTCCGCAGCCCGTTACAATTGCAGTGGCAACGTGTATTGCATCAGGTGTTTTCAGGCCGTATTTGACACGCAGTTCTGCTGCTTGCTCAGCAATCACGGTGCTGACACCAATAGTAGTAATCTGCTTTGTGTTCAACAGCATTTCGCGGTACTCGTGTACATAATGTGTCTGAGCAGTCTGAAGCGGAAGAACGAGAACCTCTGTTAGGGTCAATGCAGATGTAATAACTGTTATGGAATGAGCCTTAACGTATCCAAATATTGCCCGCATACGGGCAATATAAGTTGGATTCTGTTCGACAAAGTAGATAAACGGCGCTGTTTCGATCCCTATCAGCGAAACATCTGCTAAAGCTGCACTGATTCTCACGAATTACGATCCTGATCCCATTCGCTGCGTAGTGCCCGTAAATACTCATCGGAATCAACGCTTTTCCACATCTCAGCGCCGACTCCCTCAAATTCGAGAATGTCGCGTTTTGCAATTTCTTTAATATCACTATCGCGGCGTGATCTTACTACTTCCAGAAGTTCTCGCATGTGGCTTAGAACATAGTCCTGTTCTCCTTCTGAAAGCCCTCTAACCTCTTCTAGTATATCCTCAACCTGTGCACACATCTCATCCTCCAGGATTTTTACATATTATACGACAAGATCGAGTGAGTGTTGCTGTCTAACACGAATGACATTAAAGCCGCCTCTCACCCTTCCACAATCACCAGATAATGCGGATCGGTGCGGCCTTCAGCCCCTGCCGCCTGAT
>CAYNDH010000265.1:0-2348 GCA_964395665.1 uncultured Anaerolineaceae bacterium | reverse complement strand
TCCACAATCACCAGATAATGCGGATCGGTGCGGCCTTCAGCCCCTGCCGCCTGATTCGCCCCAAGCGTGACACACTCTCCGGCTTCGACGTTGCGGGCATAGACATTGAGTTCCTTGATGCCCCACCACTCGTCCTGAATCTCGATCTTGAAATCCTGATCGAGATACTCGCGCAGCCAGTAGGGGATGCCCATTGCCGCTGAAGTATAGGCGACGTACACCCGCCCCGGCTGATCGAAGGTGATCGACAGGTAATCGTCATCGGTGCGCGTCTGGTCGAAATCCACGGTTTGCAGCCCACGCAGGCCGCACAATTCCACCGGCATTTTGCGGATAACCGTCTCGCGGTCCGCGTAGCACTTCGCATCGACCTGCGGGATATAGCGTCCGAGCGGCTGGCTGGCGGTGCATTCGAAGTTCAGTGGCGCATCCAGATCCTGATATTTGCCGCGATACGCACCGCGCATCCCATGATCCTCATGGGCGATGATCCCCAGACCGCCGACCACCGAGATCAGCGAGTCGAGTTCCTGAAGTTTTTCCGCACCGAAGAGATCCGACAGCATCCGCACGAACGCCGGGACGAGTGAACTGCCGCCGGTCCGCAGGACGACGTCGATCTCTTCCGGCCTGACATTCGCTTCGTCCAGTGCCTGACGGATACCGGCTTCGACCTTCTGCACTTCCGGCATGATCAGGCGCTCGAACTTGGTGCGGGTGATCACCTCATCAATGCGCAGGTCTTCATAGAAGAATTTCAGTTCGACTTCTTCATGATCGGTAAGCTGGCGTTTGACGCGCTCAATCTCGCGGAACAGGCTGAAGCCGATGTTCTTCGAGACCAGTGTGATCAGCGCATCAATCGCTTCCGGGCGCGGGTGGGTCTGCTTGAGGAATTTGAAGGTCTCACGGAACTGCGGGCGGGTGAGGTCCGGCATCGTCTGCCAGTCTCCGAGCGCCTTGGCGACATCGAATGGCAGCGATTCACCGCGAGACGAGTCCTCTCCGAAGTACGAGTACAGTGACAGCATGATGCGCTTGTCGAGATCATCCCCGCCAACCAGCACGCCGACCGTCGAGAGGACTTCGGGCGCGATCCCACCGCCGACTTCCGCTACGGTCAGGTCGAGGGTCCCACCGCCGAAGTCGAACACCAGCGCCCGCCTGCGCTGTTCATTGGACACATGATAGACGTACAGCGCACCGATTGGCTCCATGTGGAAGCTGATGTCCTCAAACCCGACTTTGCGCGCCGCCTTGTAGATGATCTCTTCAGCACGGGCGGAGATGCGCGGGTTTTCCGAGAATTTGACCGGGCGACCGATCACCACACTCCGGCACGGCTGCCCGAACTGCGCCTCTGCACGTTCCTTCAGGTGACCGAGCAGGGTGGCGATCAGTTCGTCGATCGTATGGAAGCGGTCGAAGATCTGCGTGCCGTGGTACAGATGATTACGCAGCGCCGTCTTGATCGACTGGAGCAGACGTCCCAGCGCGGCATCGTCGAAGGTCAGCACAACCGGATGCTCGTAGATGATCGGGGAGCCGCCAGCGCCTGCAACCACAATCGTGATGCTGCCGAAGCTCTTTGTCTTCCAGCGGACGGCGCGGCCTGTCTCGCGGCGGGCGTATTCACGGGCGGCGTCCTGCCCCAGTGTGACGTTGTACTCACGATCCACATAAATCAGCGACGGCAGAATCTGCCAGCGGCCCATGGTGGCGGTTTCCATCTCGACGGTATAAAGCTGCTGGCCGTCATAAATGGCAGCGGCGGAGTTCGTCGTCCCAAAGTCGATGCCAAGCCGCAGGCCGTCTGAACGCAGGCCGTCTGAACGCAGGCCGTCTGAACGCGGATTGCCCGAATGCGGATTGCCCGTGTGTAAGTTATCTGTACGCGGATCACTTGCCGAACCACGCGATGCCATGAGAACGCCTCCTGAGGGTCTATAGGATTTTCGAAAGTTGGAAAAGGGTCAAAAGGGTAGCATAAAAGCCTGCCCTTTGACAAGTCATGATTTCACAACATCACGTCATCAATCTCTGATAAGGTCGAATTGGTAGGGAAGGGCCTGTGTCTTTCAGGGGTGAGGTTTCGCCAGATGATCGGCCAGATTGACCAGTTTCAAAGCAGATCACCCTGACGACAGTAGAGTCTGTAGAACCATGAGCACAACTCCGAATCCGCTGAAGCGCTAGGAAGGGTGGATGGATGAAGTAGACGAGCGAACCATGCTGCGTGATGCCCTGCGTCAGCTTCGGTCGGGGGATATTGAAGGATTGGCGGCGCTGGTCCGGGCGTATCAGGTGGAAGCGGCGCGGGTGGCCTATCTGATCACCCGTGACCGGGC
>CAYNDH010000264.1:0-5062 GCA_964395665.1 uncultured Anaerolineaceae bacterium | reverse complement strand
GGCGAATTGGATGTAGTTGGGCGTTTTTAAGCCTTGCCTAAAGCGAATCCCAATGGTTTGTTTTCGTAAATTATTTCAACCATTTCGAAATATTCCCTTTCCTTAACCAATCAGGGTTGGTTCCCGGCCTATGCTGGAAGAAGCGTAATGTATCGCAATGCAACATTGTAGAGAGCAACCATGAAAAGAAGTCTGAACCCTGTAATACGATCTTTGACCTTATTGTTTGTCTGTGGGATGCTGCTTGCTATCTGGATTCCACCTAATGTCACCGCAACCAAGGCGACATGGCAGGCCTCACCGCAGATTATCGTGTCACAGTCTGAGACGGCGCCTGTGACTGAGGAAGCACCGGTCTCGACACCGGATATTACAGCGAATGAACCAGCCGGTGATCCGACTGATGAACCGACCGATGGATCGGAAAACACATCCCCAGAGGAAGCCTCGACGGAAGAAGCGGTGCCGCCCGTCCTGGAAACGGATGAGACCGAGCCAGCAGCTACGGACGAGAGTCAGCCGGTAGATACGGTGGCAGAGCCGACCGTGATCGAGCCGACGGCTACCGTCACGCCTCTGCCGGTGACCAGCACGCCGACCACGCAGCCGACCATCCAGCCGACCACGCAGGTGACATCGGTTTACACGGTCCCGCCCACTGCGACACCCGGACGTGGCCGCGTGATGGAAACCTTCTGCCAGATGAATATCGATGACGCTGGCGACGAAAACCCGTTCACGTTCAACTTCTCATCGGTGAATGCGGCGAATATCGCATCATATACGTGGGATTTTGGTGACGGTAGTCCAGCATTCACTGCGACGGCGTCCCACACCTATACCGCGACCGGAACGTATACCGTCACCCTCGTCTGCACGCCGCAGACCGGTTACGGGACGACACCGATCGTGCTGACGGGGACGATCATGATCGCCAGCAGCCCGGTGGCGAGTTTCCACATCACGCCGTCGGATACCTTTGATGGGCTGATGCCGGTCACGGTCGGCACCGTCAATACCAGCACGGGCGGCGGCCTGTCGTATCTGTGGCGAATCAGCACCAGTGATGATCCAGTGGACGCCGCCGCCGTGTTCTATACCGCCACCACTGAGAATATCACCTACGAATTTGAGCAGGACGACATCATCAGCTATCCGATGACGTTCTGGTTCTACCTGACCGTCACCGACGGCGCAGGGCTAAGCACATCCGCCGGACAGTCGGTGGTCTTCGGTGCGCCCAAGCCACTTGCGACCTTCAATATGTCGCACAACAGCGGGCCTGCTCCGCTGGCGGTCACCTTTACGGGTGAAGACCTTCTGGAAGGGCCGATCACAAGCTGGGAATGGGATTTCAATGACGATGCTGTGGTCGATGCGACCGGCATCGGGCCGCACACCTACACGTTTAACACTCCCGGTGTCTATCAGGCTACCCTCAAATATACGGGGCCGGGTGGGGCTGGCACAGCAGAAAAGACCGTCGGTGTCTTCCCCCCTGCTACCCCCGTGGCGTCGATATTTACATACGAGAACAGAGGCTCGGTGCCGGGTGGTATCGAGATCTGCTTCACCAATGAAAGCACCGGCCCGGTCGAATTCAGCGAATGGGATTTCGACGGCGACGGTGTATTCGATCTGAGCGATAACAGTAAGGTTGTATGCCATACGTATGCAACAGAAGGCATGGCCGACGTTACCCTTAGTGTACGGGATATCACGGGCGATTTTGCCACGACATCCTCCAGATCAGTCAGTGTGATCGCTTCGCCGGTGGCATCGTTCACGGTCAATCCCGGCACGAATATCACATGGGGGACGAACGTCAGCTTCACTGATACCAGCACGGGCGTGATCGACAGTTATGCATGGGATATCAATGGCGACGGTGTGACAGATGACACCACGCCGGATCTCTCCAACATCTCACTGCAAACGCTGGGGGCGAATCCCGTCCGCCTGACCGTGACCGGTCCGGGCGGTTCGTCGTTTGTCGAAGCGATCATCTACGTTGAGCGGCTCGAACTCACTTGTGCGTTCAACGGCCCGCTGCAAATCCTGCCGGGTGATGGCGCACAGACCTATACCAGCAGCATCGACAGTCAGGGCGGGCGTACCGTCACCTATAAGTGGACGCTGACCGGTCCGAGCACATCCGCCACCTATGCTGACCCGAATGTGAGCATCAACTGGGCGGCGATGGAATACGGAACCTATCAACTGACGCTGGAAGCCAGCACGTCGGACGGCTCGGTCTGCACCGAGAGCAAGACCATCACCCGGTCATGGCGCGGCCTGGACTGCCAGATGACTGACACGCTGCCAGCGACCCTGTACGCCAACGGCAACGATTACACCTTCACGGCGAATGTCGTCAATCTGGATGGCCGCGCCGTCTCCGGTTACACCTGGTACGTCGATGGCGTTCCACAAACGGCAACCGGATCAACCTTCACCTACACGAATACGACAAGCATAACCGGCCTGCCCAAAGATGTCAGCGTGCGCTATGAAGTGATCGTCAATAACGGCGCAGGCTATAATCCACCGGCTACAAGCTGCTTCGACGAAAAGACATTCACCGTGCAGCCGTGGCCGACGCTGGTCTGCAACAGCATTGCCGGGGAAGCAGCACCGGTGCCCACCACACCGAATGATCTCACCCGGAGTTATAACTACACGGCAAATATCAGTGGCACCGCCGGTCGCCCCGTCAGCTATCTGTGGACGGTATCCGATGGTGTGATTACGACTGACAATCCGCGCACAGGCAACAATCAGGCGACCGTCCAGTGGAACCCGACCGCCAGTGAACTGTCCCCGGCAGCAGCCAATGACGAAATCAGTGTTGTCGTGACGGTCACTAACCCTGACGGCACGATCGATACCTGTGACACCGAACTCAATGTCGGCGTGTCGGTGCCGCGTCTGGTCTGCAATTTACCGGGCGGAGACAACACGCCGGTTGTCGGTGAGACGGTTTCATATACCAGCGATGTCAACAGGGTCTATGGACGTCCGGAAACAGCCTTTAACTGGGAAATCCAACAGTTAACGCCGGTGGTAGATCCAGACACATGGACCAGCACTGACAAACCGTACCAGATGCAGTTCCTGACCCCCGATGCGACCTACCAGATTCGCTATACGACCAGCGTCGGCGCCGTGGGAAGCCTGCCGGGTGATACGTGCCAGTCGGGCTGGCGGAATATCACTGTGTATGGCGCAGGGCAGAACTTCGAGTGCGAAGGCAACCTGACCGGCAATGCCGCGCCCACCGGCCCGGCCAGCTACAGCATCGACATGGACAACGGCAACCGGATCGAACTGCGCTATCGCTGGTTCCTGCAGGACAGCACCGGGGCCGATCATCTGCTGGATGAAACGACATCCGATATAGATGGGGTCATCACCAGCCCGACCTTCAGCCTGACGCAGCTTGCACCGCTGCTGGTGGATAACTACACGCTGCGCGTCGAAGTCGCGGCAAACGATCCTGTCATGAGCGATCACACCTGCTCAAAAGCGCTGGCTCTGACAGTCGGCACGCTGAACGTCGATTACAGCTTCGACGCTGGCGGCAAACCTAACACGGCAATCCCGGTCAATCAGCCGATCTGCCTGACCAACACCTCTACCATGCTTCCGGGCACGATCAATGACCTGAACTACACCTGGACCGTCAGCGGCAGCGCCGCCGCGAATAGCTGGGGCACGAATACCAGCAGCGAACAGCAGCCGTCGGAGTGCATCAGCTTCAGTACACCGGGGACGTATACCATCCATCTGCGGGGCGTCACTGAATCCGGCCTGCGTGAAGGCACGCGGACGCGGACCTTCAATGTCTACGGCCTGCAAAGCATCCTGATCGACCGCACTGGGTCGCCGTTTGCAAACACGTCGCAGAGCTTCACCGCCAACGGGACCAATATCACCGGCCCTTATAACTGGACGTTTATCCGCGTCTCTGACGGGGTGACAGTTCATACAGGCACGGGTCAAACCGTGAGCCAGCATTTCAGTACTGCGGGCACTTATCGCGCTGTGGTCACGGGAACCGGGCCGTTAGGCAACACCACAGCATCGCTTGAGTTCGAATTGAAGGCCGCAGACAGTCTGGCGGCAGGTTTCACCGCCTCACAGTACGGCGGTATGGCCCCGATGACGGTCTGCTATACCGATACCAGCGTTGGGGGCACACCGATCACCCAGTGGCAGTGGGATCTCGATGACGACGGGACCTACGAGCTGAACTATAACAGCAGCAACATCCCGCCGAGTATCTGCCACACTTATGAGACCGGCGGCATGACCTATCGTGTCCGTCTTATGGTGCAAAACGCTGGTCATAATGACAACACGTACCACACCATCCGCACCTATACCCAGATGGAAAGCAGCGCGACCTTCGCGGTGCAGCCACAGGGCGGCGGATACGTCTGCTTCGACGCGATCCTGACTGGTGCTGTGAACGTCACTGGCTGGGACTTCGGCGATGGCAATACCGGGCCGGGTACTGATCCGATCTGCCACACTTACGGCGCATCCGGCACGTACATCGTCACCATGAAAATCTCGGACGGCACAGAGGATGGCGAAGTCATCCGCACGGTGGATGTCGTCCTGACCAATACCACGCCGCCGAATCTGACGGTGAGCGGTGTCTGCTCGGCAGATGTCCAGGCGACGTTCACTATCACCAACACCGGCGGCGCGATGACCACACCGGATCAGGTGACCATCCGCAACGCCAGCGGCAGTGTGATCATGATCGCACCGCTTCAGCTTGCCGCCGGCGCCAGCACGACGTATACCGTGACCGGCCATGTCGGTGACATCACACTGACCACAACGGATACCGCCATCACCGTGGATACTGATTGTGCCGAGCCGCCAATTCTGGCCTGGACCGCGACCTGCCAGAGTGACGGGGCTGCTGTCTTCACGATCACCAACAGCAGCAGTGAGACCGCCGCCAGCCAGCCGTATGAAGTCCGTGATGCCGGTAACAGCATTGTGGCCTCCGGCACGCTGAATATCCCGATCAATGGCGGCACACAGA
>CAYNDH010000263.1:0-5065 GCA_964395665.1 uncultured Anaerolineaceae bacterium | reverse complement strand
TAAATTTTATGTCTCGTGAAACTTTTTTCGAACCATAAGTCTTTTGAAGATTTAGTAACTTCGATCAGATTCATGAGAGATCTGAGCACCCGCTAACAGCTACCGGTCAATCTGACGTTTGGCGCTTTCTTCAGCAAGTGCTTCGACCTCTTCGACGGAGATCAGCGGGAAATCGCCCGGAATGGTGTACTTGAGGGCCGCCGCCGCATTCCCCCAGCGCAGCGCCTTGTGCAGATTGACCGGCTGACCCACTTTCCACGCACTGACAATCTGCGACAGCACCGCCGCGACAAAGGCATCCCCCGCCCCGATGCGATCCCACGGCGTTGCGTCGTGTCCACTGGCAGAGACCTGCTGACCGTCCATGTCACAGGCGATCGCACCATCTGAACCCACCGTAAAGATCAACACCGCGCCCGGATAGCGTGTGTGGAACTGGCTGAGCGTGTCCGATGCAGTCTGCACGGCAGGGACATCAGCGGCGAACAGATGCTGGACATCGCGGAACGGCGAGAAGATCACATCGGCATAAGCCATCAGTTGTTCGCACCACAGCCGCGCCGATGGCGCATCCCACAGGCGGGCGCGGTAGTTGATGTCGAAGCTGATCTTCCAGCCAGCGGCTTTGGCCTGTTCAACCGCCGCAAGGGTGGTCTCCGCCGCACTGGGGCTGAGTGCCGGGGTGATGCCAGAAACGTGCAGCAGGTGCGCCTGTCCGGGCTGAAAGAGCGCATCCGGCAGGTGGTCCGGCTCGATCTGGCTGATGGCAGTATACGACCGGTCGTAGATCACCTTCGGGCTGCGCGGTGGAACGGCCTGCTCGATCCAGTAAGTGCCGACGCGCCCCGTCTGCATCCAGATCACGTGCGAGGTATCCACACCCTGCGCGGCAATTTTCGCCTCGATGTAACGGCCTAACCCATTGTCGGTGAGTGCGGAGAACCACGCTGTGCGCAGTCCAAGCCGGGACAGGCCGACTGCCACATTTGACTCGCTGCCGCCAACGTGAATATCGACCGACTGCGCCTGATCGAGCTTCTGGTATCCCGACGGAGAGAGACGCAGCATCGTCTCGCCGAAGGTCACGACATCATAGGCGTTATTGGTCATAGCGGTCATGGCAGCGCTGCCCTAACGGCATCGACGTAATTACGCGCTGTACGGGTGATCTCATCCCAGTTGCCCTGTGCGACATGCGCCGCGCTGACCAGTTCCCCGCCGACGCCAATCCCGAATACACCGTTGCGCAGGTAATCGGCGATATTTGCCAGCGTCACGCCGCCGGTCGGCATCAGTCGCAGTTCCGGCATGGGGGCCAGTATCGCTTTGATATATCCGGGGCCGAGTATGGACGACGGAAAAACCTTGACCACCGATGCCCCGGCCTGCTGTGCCGCCGCGATCTCGGTCGGTGTGAATGCACCGGGCATGGCGGCGACTCCGGCCTTCTGCCCGATCTCCATCATGTCATACAGCAGCGTTGGTGAAACCAGAAACTGCGCCCCGCTGTCCACGGCCTGCTGTGCCTGCGCTGCGTTACGGATCGAGCCGACACCGATCAGTGCTTCACCCGCGTCAAACAGTGAGATGCGGCGGCGCAGGTCGGCAACGACTTCACAGGCGGATTCGTTCGTCAGCGTGAATTCCAGCGCCCGGATGCCGCCTGCCAGCAGCGCCTGCGTCAGCGCTTCGGCCTGGCTGAGATCCGACAGGCGGACAATCGCCACCAGCCGTGTCTGCCGGATGAGCTGGAGTGTGTGTTCAATTGTGTTCGTGTCTTGGGTGTTGGATGTTTCCTGCGTCATAGCACTCACTTATGATGTCGGATGTGTCAGTGTAATCTGAATCAGTTCCCCTGTGATCTGCATTGGGCCGTCCGGCCCCCAGACCGTGCGCCCCGGCGTCCCCTGCCCGGTGGAGACATACAGCACGCTGGCGGTGTCGGTCTCGTGCAGGGTGATATTGGTCGGCGCATCCAGCCTATCAGCCAGCACCACCGGATTACTGCGATCCGGCGGATACAAGGTGACACGTCCAGTATAACGCGCATAGCCGCCGGGGTCAGGTGGTGCGTCGGGGTCCTGTAAATCAAATTCATAGCTGAGCATGGGCGTGGGCCATGTGGTCGTCATCTCAACCACGTACAGCGTCCCATCTGCGCCGACGGCCAGATCAACAGCGGTCGTCAGGCCGGTGATCTCATCGCGCACCTCGCCCGTCTCGGGATTTACGCGCACGACTTTTGCGTCGCCGGGGACAAACGACAGGATCTCGCCGTAATAGTCCCACAACTGGCCGGAAAACAGCGTCACCAGCAGATCACCGGTCAGCGGGTCCAGTGCCAGCCCGGTCGGGACCGCCTGCTGATCGTTCGCAAGGTTGTCAAACAGCATCACCTGCTCGTAATCGCCATCCAGCGTAACCGCACTGATGGCGTTCAGGGTGCTTTCGGCAATATACAGGCACTCGCAGGTCTCGTCATAGACCAGCGAATTCATTGAGCCGCTGCCCCGTGTCAGCAGGCCGACACGCTGAAGCCCCGCATCCAGCTCGACCACCGCCAGCGTCTCGAAGTTGTCATCCTGTGTGAAGAAGACACGGCCATCCTCCAGCCAGACGACATCGCCAATGCCGACGACTTCATCACGACCGGGGTTGAACTGGTAGAGGATATTATAGGCTGGAAGTTTGTCCAGTACCGGCACACGCTCATTCGCGTCGTCGAAATCGCCATCACGGTTGAAGTCATGAAACAGGCTGAGGCGGCCCGTCTTCCCGGCGCGGGGGCCGTCGGCGGCTTCTTCCATCTCCCCGGTGCCGACCTCCGCTACCAGCAGGCTCCCACCCGGCATCACGACCACCCCACGCGGATTAAGCAGTCCGGTTGCGATGGTGGTGACAGTCACGTCGGTCACGCCATCGCTATCGGTTGCGGACTGTGCGCTGACGAGTGACAGGCTGTATAGCAGAAAACAAAGTCCCAACAGACTTGATAATTTCATGGATTAACCTGCCGACGTTGATGCTATGGAACGGACCAGCACGCGCAGTTCATACGCGGCCAGTTCAAGTGCCCCGCTGAACGACGAGCGCTCGTCAGTGTACGGGTCGATCTGGTGTATCTCTCCGGCATGGTCCATCTGAAGTCCGACTGTTAGCGGCGCTGTGCCTTCGTTGAACAGCATGAACCACTCGCAACCGGCTTTGCGCACCTGACGCACGCGCAGATCGGGGGTTGGGGCTTCCGTCTGCAGAGACGGCGGCGCACTGTCATGCAGGCGGTTGAGGCTGGCATGTTCATCCTGCCAGTCAATGACGGTCATATGAGCTTCAACCGCATCGAGTTTCGCCTGTACGTCAGCGCTGAAATCCGTACGCACACTGTCAACGATCAGAATGGTATAGCGCCCCGCCCCGATCTGCATCTGATCGTCAGAAATCGACGCTGCAAGCAGATCATCGGTATCAACGTAATTGAAATCAATCTGATGCTGAAAACAAACTTTGGCCGCACGCCACGGCAGCCGATGATGTTCTCCGAGAATCGCAACCGAGCAGACCTGTTCGCTGTCGGTATTCAGCCAGCACAACCGGCGTGCGGCCAGCGCAAAGGCTGTAAAACGATCATCCCACCAGCCGCTGTGAAGCCCCACATCCGGCGGACGCTCATCCCGGCGCGGGCCGCGCACAGAATAGTAAAAGGCGTGCGGGATCAGCAGATTGCAGCCGCGAATCAGCAGCCAGTGCGCCAGCCAGCGCATCTCATCAAAGGTCAGTTCATGGCCGTATGCCCCACAGAATTCGTTAGCGTTGCGTCGCTGCCCGGCGTGCAGCATCACCGATGACGCGGCTTTCGACTGGGTGGACTGTCGGCCTTCCAGCGCACTGGGCTTCCCCGGCTCGATAAAACGCCAGACGATGTCCTGTCCGGGGATGTGAAAGTAACGCAGATGCCGTGTCGCATCCGGCTGTGCCGGATGCCCCGTCAGCGCGATGTGATGCTGCTGGCACCAGTCATAAAGCTGCGCGTAATAGGTCTGCTCGAAGCGGTGTTCGACCGCACGCAGATAATCACGCAGGAGGTGCGGCGGCGCGTCCTCATCCCACAGGGCTGGAAGATAAGGCGTGAAGTCATAGCCAAGAAAGGTGTTCACATGCTCAAGGATACCAGTAGTACCGGGCATCACCTGATGCGGTTCACGTGACCGTCCGAGCAGATCCGGCTCATCGGTAAAGATGGCCTGAATCACCGTACCGAAGGATAGGCCGAACGCGTCGAAATAGCGCTGGTAGCTGTGCCGGATAAACGCCGCGACTGCATCCGGATTCAGCAGATCAGCAGCAGGTGGCATCTCTTCTGTCGGATCGCCAGCGACAGACTCCGCCGCGTCCTCATCCAGAAAGTGCAGGCCGCGAATCACAGAATCAATCGGGCGGTCGATAATGGCATAGCGCCGCCCCTGATAGGTCACCTCGGCGACCAGCGTCTGTGACGCCGCCAGCTCGACGCAGCCATCCAGCCCGATTCGCACCCCCTGCTGGACGGAATCCGGCTCGGCGTCAGTCAGGTCGATGCGCACCAGTCCCCGGCACTGATACAGCGGATTCTCCGCTACCACCTGCCCGGATGCCGAGCCGCTGGGATATATGCCCTCATCGTACAGGATGACCCACATCCCGCGCTGCTGCGCCTGCGCAATGGCAAAGTGCATCCGGTCAAGCAGGCCATCACCGCCGCTGGTCATCCAGCCCTGATGCCGTGGAAGTCCGACACGCGGATGCAGCACAAAGGCATCGACGCCGTGCGCCTGAAACTCGTCTAACTGACGGGTGATCTCGGCTTCATGCAGTTCGTCATTCCAGAACCAGAAGGGAGCGAGTGAGAACTCAACCGGCGGCTGCGTCCACTCGGCTGGTAACGCTGGCGGTGATGCTTCGGTCATGCCAATGTTTCACCCACACGGGCGGCGATTTCGGGCGCGGTCAGATCGACTGCGATCAGCTCGGCCTTCAGCGCCAGTTCTGAAACCAGATATGCATGGGTCTGCGGCATGGCCGTCTCGGT
>CAYNDH010000262.1:0-5098 GCA_964395665.1 uncultured Anaerolineaceae bacterium | reverse complement strand
TCATTTTTCGGGCGCGATTCCGCTGTAGGGGCGACCCTGCGTGGTCGCCCGGTTTTCTCCGTATTGAATTGTAAAACTGCATCATTGCGCCCGGCTTAACCCTGCACCTTAACATCGTTTCGCAGTAGTCATTCCACAAGCGCAGAAATGGCAGCGGCGCATAATTTTTTGCGCCGCCGCCGCCGCCGGGCAGATTTTGAACCTGAACCTTCGGAATTGTGCCGCAATTGCAGCGCGAATGTGCAGCAGCAACCCGCTTACTGCAAAACCATCAGCGTTACGGAGCGGCGTGTTGAAGGTGTTTAACACAACGTAGGGGCGCAATACATTGCGCCCGTCGGCTGAACGACAAATCTGCTGACTTACCGCCTATTCAATCGAATGGCTGGCCCACAGCAGACCACGCCGGACGATTTCCCGTGCTTCCGGGACATTGAAATCATCCACGGTATGGCCGAGTGAACAGTAAAACACACGGGCTTTGCCCCATGTCCGCGTCCACACCACCGGCATGACCACGCCCTCGATCCATGCGAGATGGTCGGCGGTAAAAGTGGTGGTCGCCAGCACCTGATTGGACGGATCGACATGCATGTAATACTGTTCCGAGTGCATATCGAAATCATTCAGGCCTTCGGTAATCGGATGCTTCACGCCATTGATATTGACCCTGTAGTCGATGATATTGCCGGGATGTGCCACCCACTGCCCGCCGACCATGAACTGATAATCGGTATTTTCACGGAAGGAGTCAGCCATCGTCCCATGCCATCCGCCCAGGCCCACACCGCTGGCGACAGCGTTCTGAAGTCCTTGTGTCTGATCACCAGAGAGCTTGCCCATCGTCCACGTTGGGACGATCAGATCAAGACCTTGCAGCTTTTCCGCATCGAGATACACATCCAGCGTATCGCTGATCTCGACTTCATAATCTGCTTCGCGCAGCAGCCCCGCGAACAGGTTGGCGGACTCAAACGGGGTGTGAGGTTCATATCCCCCCACGACAAACAATGCTTTCTTGGTCATGTATGGTTTACTCTTTTGTTGAAGCTTCCCATTAGGATGGGTTCGCTGTTGATCTGAACAAACCTTGAGTATACACGGTTGATCCGGGTTGGGACTCGAACCAATAGGTACATTTCAGGGCTTCAGATTCATCAGCCCCGCCTCCGTGTGGACGAAACCACAGGCGCGGTAAAAGTCGGTCAGATGTGGCTCGAAATCGACATGCAGCCATTCGATACCGCGTATTTTCGCAGCATCAGCAGCCTCACGCACCAGCCGCGATCCGATGCCCTGATGCTGATAGTCGGGATGCACAGTGGTATCCAGCAGAAAGGCATGAACGCCGCCATCCCATGCGGCATTGACGTAGCCGACAATCCGGTCACCGGCAAACGCGCAGACATACAGCAGACTGTAACGGTGTTTCGCTTCGAAATCGGTCAACTGGTGCGCGTCCCATGCAGCCGAGAACAGCGCATTCAGTGCAGTATTCTCGACCGACGGACTGATCTGATACGTAACTGGCATCATGCGCGAGCCTGTGCTTCCCACTCCGGACGCAGGATGGAGTAGCACAGCAGATCCTCATGCCTGCCGCGTATCGCAGTCCCACCACGCCGGACGCCTTCGCGCTGCATCCCCAGCTTTTCAAGGATGTGAATTGAGGCGTGGTTATCTGGCAGCACAACCGACCCGACCCGGTACAGGCGCATGGTGCCGAAGGCGAAATTCAGCACAGCGCGTGCTGCTTCGGTCGCGTAACCCTGTCCCCAGTATTTGCGGTTATACGCATAGCCGAGATCAGCGCGTGCATCCTGTGCATGATAGGCCCCCAGACCGAGCCGCCCGATCATCTTTGACTCACTGCGGAGTTCAACCGCCCATTCGAACGCCGTGCCGATGCGGTAGCCGTCCAGCAGCTCTTCGATGTCATCGATGCTGTCCTGAAGCGTCTCAAATGGCTGCCAGAGTCCCATGTGCGCCAGTTCGCGATCAACCGCGTATTCGAACTGATCCTGTGCGTCGTCCATTGTCAGCTTCCGCAGGATCAGGCGCGGCGTTTCCAGTGTTGGCAGATCCTGAAACAGATAAAGGCTCACGATGTGGTCCCTTCAGCATCCTGATCCGGCTGCGGACGCCAGTAAATCCCTTTTTCGCGCCGCAGCAGATCATAGCTGATCAGTTCGCGCCGCAGGGTGGCATGATCTTCATGGCGGCGGTTGATAATCGCGTTCACTTCCTTTTCCGTGTAGCGGCGGTCATACTCGAACTGATCCGCCAGCCAGCGCAGGATCACCATCAGCTTTTTGCGCACTGACGGAATCGTCGTCAGACGTTCGCCATCCAGATAATTCTTCAGCACCTGACGATCATCATCAGTGACGCGTTCAGTGCTGACCGCACCGGCCATCGACGCAAGCTGTTCGCGATTGAGCAGTTCGCGGTTCATGTCGATCAGGTGACGGGCGCTGAACGAGTATATGCGGTGATTGCCATCCGGCCTCACGCTGACCAGTCCGGCTTTTTTCAGCATCGCCAGATGTTCGGAGACTGTCGGTTCCTTCAGATCAAGGCGCTGTGCCAGTTCACGCACGGTATAGTCACGATCTGCCAGCAGCGCCACGATTTTGAGGCGGCTTTCGTTGCCAAGCGCCTTAAAGAATTCCAGCAGGCGGTCGAAATCTTCGGTATCGCCCATGCCGTTAATCGATTCTCCAGTAGATGCCGTGATCGCGTTCCATTGATAGTTCATCGAGCAGGCGTTCCTGTTTCCGTGGGTTCATCATGTGATCTCCATGCCTGTTTCGACGATAACCTAATTAGTTATATTCCGAAATAGTATTCAGAGTCAAGTGGTTGGGACAAATTGCTGGATTTTACTCAGGTCTGGTCTTGAATTGACGATGAGGGCATGATATGATGCCTCTCACATCCTTTGGGGGATAGTTTAATGGCAAAACGTCGGGTTCTGGCCCCGTTGATCTTGGTTCGAGTCCAGGTCCCCCAGCTTTAGAAAACGCAGAGACAACCCTCTGCGTTTTTTATTTCCCAGCTCATGCACAGACTAACCCACTCATCATCCTATCCGTAAGGATTTCAGTCCTTTTTGTGGTAGCTTTCGCTGAATGCGCAGCACGACCCTAAAAGGAAGGTGATGGATGCAAGCGGCACAGACAAGAACAACGACTCTGCTGATGGTCATCGCACTCATATTCACGCTGGGATCAGTCAGCATCCTGGCACAGGATGGCGAAACGCTCTGGCCGGCATGGGAAGACAAGGACCTTACCACGCTCACAGCCGATAACAGCGGCGCGACCTTCGCCATGAGCAGCGATGTGCCGACACCGACAGGCAGCCCCTCATTGCAAGTGTTACCGGGCGGGACATCCGATGAAACCCGGCTGGCCTTTCCCATCAGCGGCACTGCCTTGCAGGACTGGACCACCTTTACACAGCTTCAACTGGATGTCTATCGGCTGGCAACCAATGCCCTGAATGCCAATCGCTTCTTCCTGGGGATGGCCGATGTGACCGATGGCTGGTCGTGGGTTGATGGCGTGTTCGGGACGACACAGGGCGAAGCGGGCTGGATGCAGGTCAGCTATACATTGAGTGCCGCCATGCGCCGGATTGATCCCGCCGGTGACTATATGCTGTATTTTGCGTTCTTCCACGAAAACGCACAGGGCAAACAGCCCCTGACCGAGCCGTTTTATCTCGGCAGCATTACGGCCATCACGCCAGCCGGTGGTGATGAAGATGATCAGGCGGAAGCAGATGCGCTGCTGGCACTGGATGATGGGGCGTTCGCGGATGCCGTCGCGCAGGCCACCTTTGATTATTTCTGGCATGAAGCCAACCCGGAAAATGGACTGATCAAGGATCGCAGCACCGCCGCTTCACCGGCCAGCATCGCCGCAGTTGGTTTCGGGTTGGCTGCGCTGCCTGTGGCCGTAGATCGCGGCTGGATCAGCGCTGAAGACGCCTATGAACGCGCCCGCATCACGCTCGAAGCCTTCACCAGTGGGGCTGTTGCTGGCGAACACGGATTCTTCTATCACTTTGTCGATATGAATACCGGCCAGCGTGTGTGGGAAAGTGAACTCTCTTCAATTGATACCGCGCTGCTGGTGGCCGGGGCGCTCACCGTCGGACAGTACTTTCCGCAGACCGATCTCGCCGATCTCGCCCAGCAGCTTTATGAGGACGTCGAATGGACGTGGATGCTCAACCGGCAGGGCTTTGTCTCCATGGGCTGGACGCCGGAGAACGGCTTTCTCGGCGCATCGTGGGATCATTTCGACGAGAGCCTGCTGCTGTATGTGCTGGCAATCGGATCACCCACGCATCCCGTCCCGGCGGAGATCTGGGCGCAGTGGCGTCGGCCCGTCAGCATCTCCGGTGAATATATCTATCTGCCGGGGGAACCGCTGTTCGTGTACCAGTATCCACTGGCATGGCTGGACCTGCGCCACCGTGAAGACGCTTACGCCAATTATGTGAACAATACCACCCGAGCCTGTGAACGCGCCCGTGAATTTGCCGAGAGATATGCGGATCATGTGGCGACCTATCAGTATGGCGTATGGGGCATCAGCGCGTCGGATGGTCCCGGCGGCTATCGTGCTTACGGCGCTTCGGACGCCAATCACGATGGGACGATTGCGCCTTATGCATCAGCAGCCTGTTTACCCTTCACACCGGAAGCAGCGCTGACGTCGATGCGTTCACTGCTCACTCACTACGGAGATCAGGTCTGGCGTGAATACGGCTTCGTCAGCGCGATCAATATCGACGAGGACTGGGTTTCCAGTGACCATATCGGCATCGATCAGGGGATCATCCTGCTGATGATCGCCAACGATCAGGACGCTTTGGTATGGGATCTGTTCATGCAGAACGACGACATCCAGCACGCCTTAACCGCCATGGGATTTGTCGAGTCTGCCGGGGATTATGCCGTGACACCTGACTATCTGGCGGAAGTTCAGAAGCGGTGAACGGGTCCCTGAGGCAGTTCGAGTTGGAAAAACACCTATTGTCTGCGGATTGTGGCGGCGGCGGCGCGAAAAAAATGCGCCGCCACAAC
>CAYNDH010000261.1:0-5108 GCA_964395665.1 uncultured Anaerolineaceae bacterium | reverse complement strand
CGTGTCCAGTGTGCATCATCGACGGTGTGGGGATGCTGTGAAATCTGGCGTTTATTGCGACCATCCGCATCCATGACATAGGCTTCCTGCTTGCCAGTCTCGTTTGAGATATAGGCGATTGTCGAGCCATCCGGTGACCAGCCTGTGACATATTCCGTAAATCTGGTTTGGGTCAGGTTCACAGCATGACCGGTTGCCGGATCAGTCAAAAAAATATCGCCCTGCACTTCGGTTTCCGCATTTGATGATGTGGTCTCGACGCCTGTCACTGCCAGAATGTTATCTGCTGGTGACCAGAAAGCGTCTAACACGATCAGATCATCTACCAAGAATTGTGTAGTTACAGCGCTGGTTGATAAAAGGATATGAAGCTCTGAAGCGTAAGGCTGACCGAAGCGCGCACCACGAGTAAAGAAGAGCATTTCCCCGCCTGCACTGTAACGACCGGCGAAGGAATCCCGACCTGAAGTTTCAGCCATCGTTCTGATTTCACCGTGGAGTAAATCGTAAACGACAGCGGCGTAATACAGACTATTTACCGGCATATAGGAAACAGCGATTTCCCTGTAATCCGGTGACCACGCTAATCGGGTGGGTTCTATCATTTCCCCTGCGAGATCAAAACGGCGTTCGCTGCGGCTGATCGGGTCCAGAATGATCAGATCCGCCATACCCGACGAACTGCGCGGCGTATAGAAAGCAATCGGCGCAGCAGTGAGTTCGGCGGGTTCGGTCTGTTGAAGTCTGACAGTGCTGATCATGTTTGCGATCAGCAGGAACATCAGTGCTGTGACCTGTAATTGGCGCATAAAGCAGTCCTGTTCGCAAATTCCGCAGACTTTATCGTCGTAACGACATCTGTAATTATAGCAGCGCGGACTTTTTCCCGCTCTTCCTGATAATGTCCTTCAGGACGATGCATCAAAATTTTTCTAAGGTCTCAAAAGATCATAAAGGATTTTTAGAGACAAGATTTAACCTGTCCGGCAGGCGGACAACGCAGGCATTGTCCCTACATAACCGTTCTGACCTGTCATAACCCGAATATGGATTTAATGTGATTACCCTGAATCTCACCTAAATACAGGCTGAGGGGACATTGTATTAAACGGCGATTCAGGATAGCCTAAGAGGACACCATTCGCAGGAATCTGGCGGCGGATTCGATCCGCCTGTCGAATGCGGAATTCCTCAGATCAAAGGGGGCAGTATGCGAGTCGCAATCGCCGGGGATCACGCCGGCTTCCAGTTAAAAGCGCATCTTGTAGAGTACCTGCGCAGGCAGCATGACGTCCTTGATCTGGGCGTCGATACGGACGCTCACTCCGTCGATTATCCTGATATCACCGCTGCTGTTGCTGAGGCCGTGCTGGATGGGCGCGCCGAACGCGGGCTTCTGGTGTGCGGCAGTGGGATCGGGGCCTGTATTGCGGCCAATAAATACCCAGGGATATATGCCAGTATCGCCCATGACCTCTACAGTGCCGCGCAGGGCGTCGTCCATGACAAGATGAATGTCCTCTGTCTGGGTGGGCGCATCATCGGCCCGGTGACAGCGGAACTGCTGTGCGATGCCTTTCTGAATGCGCACTTTGAGCCTGCGGAGCGTTTTGTGCGCCGCTTCAATAAATTACAGGCCATCGAAAATCAGCATCTGCGCCGCGATGATGATCAGGCGACCCGTCAGAACACCTGAAATTGCAATGGATAACAGCGTATAACAGCGATCACTGAAAGCCTGCTGATTCGGAGCGTGCCTGCCTGAATCACAGACTTTGCATCAAAGCCTGAAAAGTTAAACCTTCATTTTTAAGGAGATTCTATGTCTGGCAACCCACCAGTTGATGTTCAGAAGTACGGTCAGAGCATCTGGATTGATAATATCCGCCGCCTGCTGCTGACCGATGGCACCTTCCGTCAATGGATTGATGAATACGGCGTGGTCGGGGTGACTTCGAACCCCAGCATTTTCCAGAAAGCGATTGGCGGTTCCAACGATTACGACGACGACATCCGGCATTATCTTCAGCACGACACGCTGCGCATTTACGAGCAGCTTGCGAGCCGCGATATTCAGGATGCCGCCGATATGTTCCGTCCGATCTACGATCAGACCAACGGACGCGACGGTTATGTCAGCCTTGAGGTCTCGCCGCTGCTGGCCCGTGACACACAGGGGACGATTGACGAAGCGAAGCGCCTGTTCGAAACCGTAGATCGCCCTAACGTCATGATCAAGATCCCGGCCACGCCGGAATGTATCCCCTCGATTGAAGAGGCAATCGCCGCTGGCGTGAATGTCAACGTCACGCTGATCTTCTCGGTGAAAAATTATATGGACGTCGCACTGGCTTATGTCCGTGGGCTGGAGCGCCGTCTGGATGCCGGACAGGATGTTACCGGCATCGCGTCGGTTGCCAGCTTCTTCCTGAGCCGGATCGATGTCATGGTCGATCAGATGCTCCAGAATAATATCCGCGCCGCACAGGGCAGGGATGTCAGCCGGATCGCGCTCAACGAAAAGCTGCTCGGCAAGACGGCTATCGCCAATGCCAAAATTGCCTACAGGAATTTTCAGGATCTGTTTTACGGCGAACGTTTCGAACGCCTGAAGGCCGCCGGTGCAATGGTGCAGCGTCCGCTGTGGGCTTCGACCAGCACTAAAAATCCGGCCTATCCCGATACGATGTATATCGACACGTTGATCGGGCCGGATACGGTGAACACCGTCCCGCCGGAAACGCTGGAAGCCTTTAAGGATCACGGGACTGCGGCGGCCACCCTGACCGAAGATCTGGATGAATCCTTCAGCATTATGGATATGCTGGCCGAAGTCGGCATCGACATCGACCATATCACGCGCCGCCTTCAGGATGATGGTGTGGATGCTTTCGTTTCGTCCTTCGAATCGCTGTTTGAGCAGATCGACGCCAAGCGCACGATCCTGAGCACGGGGGTGATTGATCTGCAGAAGATGGCACTCGGCCTGTACGATGATTCAGTCCGCAGCGCCTCTAAAATGCTGGACAGGAATCATGTCATCGAGCGCATCTGGGCGAAGGACGGCAGCGTCTGGAAGGATCATGGCCCGACGATTGCCAAAATCGAACAGCGTCTCGGCTGGCTGGATATTGAACAGACCATCGATCCTGCCCGTCTGAAGCAGCTTCAGGCTGATATTCAGGGCAGCGGTTTTAACCATGTCGTGCTGCTGGGCATGGGCGGCAGCAGTCTCGCGCCGGAAGTGCTGTATCAGACCTTCGGCCCGCGTGAGGGCTTCCCCAAATTACTGATGCTGGACAGCACCGTGCCGGAGCGTGTGCTGGAAATCGAAAACGCCGTTGATCTGGATAAAACGCTGTTCATCGTCGCCAGTAAATCCGGCTCGACGATCGAAACACGCTGCTTCCACCAGTATTTCTACGAGAAGACCGGCCAGAAGGGTGATCAGTTCATCGCGATTACCGATCCGGGATCGGAGCTGGCCGCCACCGCCGAACAGCAGGGCTTTCGCGAGATCTTCCTCAATCCAGCGGACATCGGCGGACGTTACAGCGCTTTGAGTTACTTCGGGCTGGTCCCGGCGGCGCTGTTTGGTGTCGATCTGGATCGTCTGTGGGCCAGTATGCAGGAGATGATGCGCGCCTGTGGCGATTCAATCCCGGCGGACGCCAATCCGGGGGCATCACTTGGCGCGGTGCTGGCGACTTTGGCCGAACAGGGCCGTGATAAGGTCTGCATCTTCGCCAGCCAGAGCCTTGCCAGCTTTGGCAGTTGGGTTGAACAGCTCATCGCGGAAAGTACCGGCAAGGAAGGCAAAGGTATTGTTCCGGTGGTCGGTTCGACGGTCGGTAAGCCGCATGATTACAATGCCGACCGGCTGTTCATCTATCTGAAGGTCGAAGGCGATCCGGGCAATGCCGAACTGGATGAGAACATCCGGGCGCTGCGCGAGGCCGGTCATCCCCGTGTGACGCTGATGCTGAAGGATAAATACGCGATTGGCGGTGAATTCGTGCGCTGGGAACTGGCAACCGCCGTCGCTGGTCATCTGCTGGGGATTAACCCTTTCGATGAGCCAAATGTGACCGAGAGCAAACAGAATACATCGCGTCTGCTGGAACACTACATCGCCCATGGCAGCCTGCCGGAGAAAACGCCGGTGCTGTCGTATAACGGCATCAAGCTCTATGCCAGCAGTGTGACGCTCGATCCACTGCGGAAAATCGGCAAGCAGCACGGCTTTGATACCAGTGACCTGCTTCAACTGCTCGGCGCACAGTTCCTTGGGACGATGGGCGGGGATTATTTCGCGGTGCTGGCCTATCTGCCACAGGATGCCGAGATTGATGCGCGTCTGACCGAAATCCAGCGCCGCCTGCGCCATGTCACGCGGCTGGCGGTGACGGTTGGCTATGGGCCGCGCTATCTGCACAGCACCGGGCAGCTTCATAAGGGCGGGCCGAATAACGGCGTCTTCATCCAGCTTACACATCAGGCCGGGCAGGATGTCCCCATCCCCGGAGAGCCGTACAGCTTCGGCGTTCTCAATCAGGCACAGGCTGCCGGGGACTTCGAAGCACTCAACACGCACAGGCGGCGTGCGCTTCAGCTTGATCTCGGCAGCGATGTGCTGGCCGGTCTGGATGTGCTGCTGCAGGCCATCGACTTCGCAGGGGCACGGGCGAGCTAGGCAGTAAGCGATCTGTTTTAACGAAAAACCGGCGGAACATCTTTCCGTCGGTTTTTGTTTTGCTTATCTATAGGCTTTAGCGCGTACACTGGAGTCAGGTCTTAATGAATAGGCGTGCGCTGATGTCCAAATCCCTCTCCAACTGTTTGAGCCGTGTGGTCTGTGCAGCGGTAATCCTTGTAACATTCTCCATCAACACGCAGGTCTTCGGCCAGGACAGATTTGATCGTATTACACAGATTGATTGGAGTCCGGATGGCACACGACTTGCCTTTGCAGGCGGCTCCACACCCTGTAAATCGGATTCTTTAGAGGAATTTCCACTGCGAATCCTCGATGTCACCACGGGCGAAGTTGATAACCGCTTTATCGGACATCCCTGTCCGCAAGCGGATGTTAACTGGAGTCCCGACGG
>CAYNDH010000260.1:0-5143 GCA_964395665.1 uncultured Anaerolineaceae bacterium | reverse complement strand
CCTCAACGCAGAAGCTACTTCAGATACCCGTGCGCCCTGTACCACTCATACGTATCTTTCAGGCTCTGCTGCATCTCGATGTGCGGCAGGCCGAAGGCCGACCACGCCTTCTGATAATCGAAATATACCTTGCGACCGCCTAACCGCACCTGATCGGCATCGACCGGCGTCGGGATGCGCAGCTTACGGGCGAGATCAACCACTTTGACAACCGCTGGCAGTATGAAATCCGGTGTCTGCAAAAATGGTTTGCCGACGCCGACGGTTCTGGCGATCATCTCGAACCAGTCGCGATAGCTGTAATTGGCCGTGCCCAGGATATAACGCTCGCCGGAGACGCCTTTGACCGCCGCCGCGACATGCCAGCGCGCCACATCACGCACATCCACCACGCCGATTCCGCCTGATGACAGCGGCGCGAAGCGTCCGAAGCGGCTGATCTGTGTGATGAAGCTGCCGGAGATCATGTTCATATCCCCCGGCCCCATCACCGCCACCGGATTCAGGGTCACCACCTGCTGACCCTCTGCGGCGGCCTCTCTGACCACCTCTTCGGCCAGCGCCTTGCTGTATCCATACGGGAATTCCGACGGCGGCAGGTTGAAAGTATCGGTTTCATCAGAGGGCTGACCGTGTTTTCGCAGGCCGACCGCCGCCGCGCTGCTGGTGAAGACTACCCGCCCGACACCGGCTTCGCGTGCCGCCTGAAGCACACGCCGCGTGCCTTCGACATTGGCTTCGAACATCCGGCTGTGATCCGCCCGCCAGTAATCGGCTACTGCCGCGATATGAAATACCCAGTCGCAGCCTTCACTGGCGCGGCGCAGTGCATCGAGATCGAGAATATCCCCGGATGCGGACTCGTATTCCAGCCCGTCCAGCAGCATCAGTTTCGAGCTGGGGCGGTGCAGTACACGCACGCTGTGACCGGCATCGCGCAGCGCCCGCACCACATGTGATCCGATAAAGCCTGTCCCGCCCGTGACTAATGCTCTCATGCTGATATTTTCCCTGTTTACAAGTCGCTCTACTATCGGACCGATATAATACCGACCGGCACATACGTCACCGGCAGGTTGAAGATCTCCTTGAAGATCTGCCACTGTAAGGCCAGTGTCTCGCGGAACGAAAGCTGGATATACCAGCGCGTCCGCACCCAATTGCGCGGCACCGGATTCGGATAGACCGTCAGGCCCCGCGACTCGAAAATCCACTGGCCGCGCAGCATGTGAAAGGCATCAGAGACCAGTACGGCATCCTGCCAGCCCTGCGCCTGCATGATTTCGCGGCTGTTGATCGCATTCTCTTCGGTGCTGCGGCTGTGTTCTTCGAGACGGATCGCCGCAGCAGGTACACCGTTTGCGATCAGCACTTCGCGGCAGGCGTCGGCCTCACTGCGAGGATACCCGGGTGTGTGGCCGCCGGTGCAGATGATATGCGGCGCGTAACCTTCTGCATATAATTCCGCTGCCCAGCGTGACCGCCGGTAGAGCGAATCACCGGGGCGGCCATCCCGCCGCAGGCCAGAACCCAGCACGATGATCGTATCGGCGGTCTGTTCACTGCGCTGATCGCCATAGGCATAGATCGCGGCCAGCAGTCCGCCGCTGATCAGAATCCAGAGCACGGTCAGCAGCACCACTGACTGAAGCACTCGCCGCCAGATGCGCCGCGTCCGGCTGGCGGGTGTCATCTCCGGTATCACCGGCCTGTCGTCATTTGAAGCCATCTGATTTGAGTTCAAATGTACTTTCGATCCTTCATCTTCTTCAGACTGCTGCGGCATTATAGCCAGCAATCGCCATTTCGAGCAGACACACTTCCTGACAGACGTGTTTCACACCTGATACGTTTCCATCATTGTGAACAGTCTCATTTTCTATCAATAATTCGCCAGACCTGAGCGTCTGCAATAGCATCGTCTAAGAAACAATGTGTAATGACTTGATTCTTATGACGTTTTTGTTTACATTTTGAAGATAGTTCGCATGTCTGTCGATGTTATGGTTATCAGATATGCGGACGGAATGAACACGGCTGTGAAACCAACCGCTGCGGCGGATGTTGAAATATGGTGTCGGTCTGCAAGGCAGGCCCCTGATTACTTGAGCGACGATCACGTCGATATAATCTGGTCAGTATAAGCGACCTTTTGTACTCCGTTTCGAGATACGTATGCGTAAATGTCAGACAGATTAAATCCTAATCCAGTGCGTCAGCGTGTTCTAAACGGAATAGAGACGATCTACCGCTTTCAGGCTTCGGGAAACGGCTTCATGGATTGAGCCTTTTCCATGTGCCGCACACCGGCATGGGCACAATTTCCCATCCATAACCGTATCAGGGCGCTTCTCAACCGTGGTCATCCTGTTTGACGACGGCTGTTTTGTGTGGAAATCGGGCCTGGATGGGGATTATCACCGCTTTAGAAATCCAGAAACGCAACAAGGAACGAGTCAACGTGTTCCTTGATGGCGTTTACCGCTTCAGCGTCAACCTGATGGATGCAGCCCGCCTGCATAGAGGCCAGACGCTGACCGACAATGACATCGCGGCCCTGAAAGCTGACGATGATGTTGTCAAGGCGGTCGAAAGCGCGGTGCGATTCCTGTCGTACCGTCCCCGCAGCACCCACGAAGTCCGCCGTAATCTGACAGAGAAAATGATGGAGCCGCAGGTGATCGATGCGGCGCTGGAACGGTTGAGTGCGCTCGGTTATCTGGATGATGAGGCCTTTGCACGTTTCTGGGTCGAAAATCGCACCAGTTTTAAACCGCTGGCCCCGACCGCCCTGCGCTATGAACTCCGCCGTAAGGGGATTTCAGATACGATCATCGCCAGTGTGCTGGAAACAGTTGATCCCCATGCTGCCGCTCGTCAGGCTGCTGAAACGCAGGTCCGGCGGCTGCGCGGTAAAGATCACAGCACCTTCCACCGCAAACTAAGCAGTTTTTTGCAGCGGCGCGGCTTCAGCTATGATGTTATTCGCGAAGTGATTGAAGCGCTGCGGGAAGAACTTGGCAGCACTGATCCTGATTACTTCCATTCAGCGGAGGACGACGACTGACCGGTGATGAATAACATCATCCAGACAGGACAATGTGTGAACTGTATCGATCAACCTATGTGACAGAATTGACGAAAGGAGGTTAGCGGCTTGCTGAACACAAGTCCCGCTGCCCACAATGGAACCTATGACCGCAATCCTACTGGCCGCCGCAGCCTTTGTTATCGGGCTGGGACTCGGCGCATTCCTGTATAACGCCCTTCAGACCTCTCGCGGCAAGGAGAAAGTCGCCACGGCTGAAGTGGAAGCAAAACGCCTGATCGCCGAGGCCAATGAACGCGCAGCGGAAACGCTGCTCAAGGGCGAAGAGAAAGTCAAGGCCATGCAGAACGAGACCGACGCGACTCTCAACCGGCGCCGTCGGGATCTGGACCGTGAAGAAGAACGCCTGCAGGCCCGACGTGAAGATCTGGATGGTCGGCTCGAACGGCTGGAAAAGCGCGATCAGAATATGAGTAAACGTCAGAGCGCGCTGGACAAACGTGAAAATGACCTGAAGAAACTGGAAGCCGACCGCGCCGAAGAACTTCAGAAGATCGCACAGATGACGATGGATGAGGCTCGTCAGCAGGTGCTGGCTGCCGCTGAACACGAAGCCCGTAATGACATCGTCCGTGTCATCCGTCAGGTGGAAGCTGACGCCCGCGAAGAGGCTGACAACCGCGCCCGTGATGTGATCGCACTGGCTGTGCAGCGGCTGGCTTCAGAGCATGTGAGCGAGATCGCCGTGAGCGTGGTCCCGCTGCCCAGTGATGAGATGAAAGGCCGCATCATTGGCCGCAACGGTCGCAATATCCGCGCCTTTGAGCTGGCAACCGGTGTCGATGTCGTCGTCGATGACACACCCGAAGCCGTGACCATCAGCAGTTTTGACCCGGTGCGCCGCGAAGTCGCCAAGCGTGCGATGGCGAAGCTGGTGACGGATGGACGTATCCACCCGGCGCGCATCGAAAAGCTGATCGAAGATGCCCGTGCCGAAGTCGAGAACACGATCCGTGAAGAGGGTGAGCGTGCCGCCTATGAAACCGGCGTCCACGGTCTCCACCCGGAAATCCTCAAGCTGCTCGGACGCCTCAAGTTCCGCACCAGCTACGGACAGAACCAGCACGGCCACGCGATCGAAACGGCGCACATCGCCGGGATGATCGCCGCCGAACTCGGCGCGAATGTCGATCTCGCCAAGATGGGCGGCCTGCTGCATGACCTTGGTAAAGCCGTAGACCACGAGATCGAAGGCACACACGCCGCCATCGGCGCTGATCTCGCCAAGCGCTACGGCGTCAACGCCAAAGTCGTGAACTGCATCGCCAGCCATCACCACGAAGTCGAACAGGAATGCGTCGAAGCCTATATCGTGGAAGCGGCAGATGCCATCTCCGGCGCTCGTCCCGGCGCACGCCGCGAGAGCATCGAAACCTATATCAAGCGCGTCAAGACACTGGAAGAAATCGCCAGCGGCTTTGACGGTGTGGAGCAGAGCTACGCGCTTCAGGCCGGACGCGAAGTCCGCATCATCGTCCGCCCCGAAGCCATCGACGATCTGGCCGCACTGCGGCTGGCCCGTGACATCGCCCGTCAGATCGAAGAGACCATGCAGTATCCGGGGCAGATCAAGGTCCACGTCATCCGCGAGACCCGCGCTGTGGATTACGCCAAGTAGAGTATCCATACGCTCTGTAGGGGCGGGATTGAATCCCTCCCGTTGTTTCTGTATGCCATCCCGCCATGACAGGCCAGAATCAAAACGCCGGACTCAATCGAGTCCGGCGTTTTTGTTACAGGTCAAGCGGTCTGATATTAGCTTTCCGGAGTAGCTTCGGGGGTTTCTTCGCCTTCGGCTGCTTCGTCTTCAGATGCATCTGCATCCTCTTCGGCTGCATCAGCGTCCAGCAGCGCACCGGTCACCGGATCAACACCAGTGTCCAGTTCGCCAGACTTCAGCAGTTCGAAGATCTCCTGAACCTGTGCGGTCACTTCGTCCGACACGTCAGCGGCGTTGGCTGGCGCAAAGCCGATGCCGTCCACTGCTGCATCCAGAACGTAGATACCACCGGTCGGCCAGCCGAAGTTGCCCAG
>CAYNDH010000259.1:0-5167 GCA_964395665.1 uncultured Anaerolineaceae bacterium | reverse complement strand
CAACAGATGACTGATCTGTATAAAGGCGATTTCATGCAGGGTTTCTCACTCCGTGGAAGCGATACCTTTTACGATTGGCAAATCAGCCAGGCACAGGAATTTCAGCGCCGGTTTTTAGCCGCATCGGAGCAGCTCATTCAACTTTACTCCATGCAGCATGCCTATGAGGATGCGCTGCCAGTGGTCGAACGCTTTTTAACCTATGACTATTTTGACGAAAATTTACAACAGCAGGCGATGCAACTGTATGCGAATGCTGGTCAGATCACACCGGCACTGCATTTATATGAAGACTACAGATTAAGATTGCAAACGGAGATGGGTATTTCTCCACAGCCGGAAACGGTGGAACTTTATGAACGTCTGCGGACGACTCGCTCACTTGACCCCTCTCCTCTGAGGAGCTTCACGGGGAATATCCCCCCTTTGCCATCACTGGTGCTGGGACGTGAACAGGCATCCGCTGACCTGAAACGGCTTCTTATCCGAAACCACGACGAGATCAGCGACCCGATGACCAGCGGTCAGGTCGTGATTCAGGGTTGGCCCGGAATCGGCAAGACGACATTCACCTCAGCCTTTGCACGTGATGCCGATGTGCAGGCTGCCTTCCCCGATGGCATTCTATGGATCGCACTCGGCCAGTCGCCTGATCTGGCAGTCGCGCTGCAAACCTGTGCTGCATCACTTGGCCTCTCAGTATCAGCAGAATACGAATCACTGGAAGCAATCACCTCACGATTAGCGACCCTCTGCCGCGACAGACAAATGCTGTGTATCGTCGATGATGTGTGGAATGCGGAAGACTTCATCCCATTTAACTTTATGGGGCCAACATCGGCAGCACTTGTCACCACCCGTGATAATGGTGTCGCGCAGCGTATTGCACTCCGCCCTGAACATATTTACAAATTACCCATCCTTAACAGTGAACAGGGATTACAACTCTTTCGGGTACTGGCCCCCGATGTGGTACGGCATAATCCTTTAGCTGTTGAGGAACTCATCTGTGATCTGGAAGGGCTGCCACTTGCACTTCAGATCGCGGCGCGTCTGCTGCGTGCTGAATACAGTATGGGCTGGGATATCACCGATTTGTTAAAGGAACTGCGAACTGGGTCGCGGATTCTCTCCGAACAGCCACCTCTCGACAGGACCGATATTTTGCAGGAGACAACACCGACTGTCGCCGCACTCCTGCACCGGAGCACCGATCGGCTGGATGAAGAAACAAAAATACGGTTCGCCCTGCTGGGTGTATTTGCGGCTAAACCGGCATCCTTTGATCTCGGTGCCCTGCGTGCGGTCTGGCAGGTAGACGACCCAAAACCGACCGTACGCACGCTTGTCCACCGGGGATTAATGGAGCCGATTGGCGGCGGCGAATTTCAGATTCATGCCCTGCTGGTCGCACACGCCAAGTCCCTTTTCGCGCCACTCTGAATCTTCTTCAGCCTGCCTCAGCGTTATCAGCGTGCAGGCGATGCATCTGCTTATTTACGACCTGCAACGTCTGTGCAACGGACGTTTGATAAGCTGGTCGAAAAATAAATAAGGAGATGAAGAATGGTCAGAAAGACAATCATCACACTATTCACTGCTGTGCTGCTCATGGCTGCGCCAATGTCATTTGCACAGGACAGCAGAGAACCCATTACACCCGATAACGCGAGTCAGTTGGCGCAGCTTATCCGTCTGGGGCGAGGCTCGGCGGACTATGCTGCGTTCACCCCCGACGGCGAAACGCTGGCCGTCGCGAGCACGGTAGGAGTCTGGCTCTATGAGTCCGCGAATCTGGCGACAGAACAGGAACCAACACTGTTACAGACAGATGCAACTGTTCGAAATATCACCATTTCATCAGATAACACAACCCTGTTCGCGGCTCTCTCAAACGGTGATCTGGAAGCATGGGATCTGGAGACTCAGAAAAGAAACCAGATTGTCGAGCTTAGCAATTCTGGAGATTATCTGGCGATCAACCCTGATGGGACACTGATCGCCGTCAATGCCGGAAGTCGCGGTATCAATCTGCTTAACCTTAATGCCAATACTGAAACGCTGCTTGAAGGGAGTTTCCAGAACAGTGCAGAAGTTGCCTTTAGCCCGGATGGTGCATGGCTGGCGGCAGTCGGTTCCGATTACGCGGTATATTTCTGGGATGTTGCCAATAGCACGGAAGGCGCAAAGCTGGAAGGACACACCCGCGCCCCCGAAAGCCTCAGTTTCAGCCCAGACGGATCACTGCTGGCAACAGGCTCTGGCGATGCAACCATCCGACTGTGGAACGTGGACGATGGCACAGAACATTCGGTGATCGACGCGTTAGATGGTGATACACTCTCATCTGTCACCAGAGTTCGCTTCAGTCCGGATGGATCACTGCTTGCCAGTGGACATAACAACGGTGATGTCGTCCTGTGGGAGGTTGCCACCGGCAGCGTCGAGGCGCAGTTCACAAATGACACAGGCATTCATGATCTGATTTTCAGCCCGGACGGTTCGCAGATCATCACGATCGACACCACCAATCGCCTGCTGCAAGCATGGGACGTGGAAAGCGGTGAACTGCTGGCAGATGCAGTTGGACATACACCGCAGATTAACGCGCTCACGTTCAGCCCGGATAGCAGCGCGCTGGCCTTCATCGGCTCGGATGGTGATCTGTGGATATGGGATACAACCCAGATGCAGGAGATCAATTTCGGGATGATGCTGAAGGATCAGGCAACTGGCAGCGGTGAAAACCTGAGCGCGGTTGCCTATTCATCCGACGGCGCACTTCTTGCCGTGATGGACGCTTTCAGTGTGCGCTTGCTGGATGCAGAAACACACAATCTAGTGCATGAACTTGAAGTTGAAGGGATTGTAGACGGCCTGACCTTTAGCCCAGATGATTCACTGCTTGCGGCGATCTCCAGCAGAGGGTTTTACGTCTTCGATGTCAGCAGCGGAGAGCAGCTTGCCGGGTTCACCGATCATCATGAGTGGCTGACCAGTGTGGCCTTCAGCCCGGACCAGTCCCTGATAGCGACTTCCGCTCGGGATAACACCGTGCGTGTTTACGGGATCGAGTAATCGTTAGCAGCCTGGTAATCAGCACGGCAGATCATGGGGCGGACTCACGCAGTCCGCCCCGCAAGCCTTATCCAGTCACAGGCATTCGGCTACAAGACGCTGGATGGTAGCATCGAGATCAAGATCTTTGCCGCGCTGTATGCCTGCCTCCAGCCGATCCGCCGGTATCCGCTGGCGCATTGCTGCCGTTACCCGTGTGATCGTTTCGACTTCCTGAGGGTCCTGACTTGCTGGCAATGACAGCGCCAGCCCGAACACCTCTGCGGCAAAATCCAGTTGTCCTCTTGCAGCGAGTAAATATGCAAAATCGCGCACCGTGTTGAAAATCAGATCTTCCGCTTCGATTTCATGGGCCAGTAACAGCCCCTCACGCAGAAACTGGTACCCATCTTCCAGCGACTCCACCTCCAGATGAACGGACGCGATATTTGCCAGCGCCGCCGCCTCACGATAGCGTTCCCGGCTGTATCGGGCAATTTCCAGTGCCTCAATATAGTACGTCAGCGCCTGTTGACTTTCGCCATTCATACTGGCGATATATCCCAGATTGATCAAAGCGAGACCGAGATAGCGACGATCTCCGATCATACGGCTGAGGTGCAGCATCTCCTGAAAATGCATCTCGGCCATTGCGCGTTGACCACTGTAATCGCAGATCAATCCCAGCGATGACAGCGATCTTGCGATGGCGCGGCTGTCACCCATCCTGCGTGCGATTGCAAGTGCTTTTTCTGCATAGTGGTATCCAGTGACATAATCTGCCTCACGTTCAGCAATCGACGCCAGTCGAGAGAGGACAATGGCAATCGAACCTTCATCCCCCACTGCACTGTATACGTCAAGCGCTTCCTGCTGATACTGCTTTGCCAGTTGCAGATGACCGGTGTTCTCTTCAAGTGTGCCGAGATTACGCAGGCAGTCGGCGATACCCTGTTTATCGCTCAAGTGGCGAAACATCGAAAGTGCGGTTCCGATATACTTTCGGGCCTGTTGTCGGTCTGGCTTCAGGATCTCGGCGCGGCCAAGCCCCAATAGTGCCCGTGCTTCTCCCGCATACAATACGTGTTCTCGTGCCAGCTTCAGCGCATCCTGAAAATGATCGATGCTTACATCAATTGTGTCTTTGCCGCCAAACAAACGCGCCTCACCCAGTTCAATCAGAAAGAGGATCATGGCTTCATGGTTGCCAAGCTGTTGGGCAGCAGCAAGGCTGTCACTAAGCCAGTGAATGCGTTCAGACAGCGGTTGAAACGCTTTCAGCAGATCGAAAGTGTTCTCCGTGTAGGCAATACACATCGATGCCGCATCCTGAAAAACAAGATTATTTGCCGCCCATGCCTGCCCCTGCTGAATTTGCCCCCAAAGATGTCTGGCCTTTTGTACAGCAGCGGTTACATTCTCACCCCCTTGCTGAAAGAGGCTGCTGATCTCCTGAAATTGACTGAGATAATAGGCAGCATGTCTTATTTGGGCTTGATACAGGGACTGAGAGTTTAGCATTTTACGATTGTCGGCTTTGTTGCGAGGAGATTAATGGGTTCAACTTCCAGAATAACTGATTATTTAACTTTTAGCTGTAAAGATGAGGCCAACAACAAGGAACAAAGGCGCTTGTATTGTCTCCGGTACTCATCAATTTGCCCACCGGTATTGCTTAGATCATCTGGGGAGGAAGGGTGCTTCATTATGCCCTTTCGTATCAGATTAAATCAGGACAGGAGTCTATTGAAATCGCAATCATCACAGTAACTGGAGCATTGCTGACTCATAATGCTCCTTTGCATCCTGAAAAGCTATATCGAGTTGTGCCTGATCTGATATGCTGTTTGTATTCTGTAATGCCTGTTGAAATGGTGTTCAGCATAATTCTGAAGAAATGGTGGATGTTGGGCATGCATTTCGAGGAGCATATCACGATTATCGTTATCATTTGCATGAGCTGGACCATGACACGGGAGATTTAGACGTTCTGATATTGGCGCTTGAGGAGGATGTGTTCTCAAACCCACTCGCATCCTGACAGGACTCGACTTCGCTCAGGCACAAAAAAAGCCGCCCTGAGTGTTTCAGGACGGCTTTTTGAGCTTAG
>CAYNDH010000258.1:0-5170 GCA_964395665.1 uncultured Anaerolineaceae bacterium | reverse complement strand
AGAAACGCAGGTCGCGCTCGTTGATTGCCCTACCCTCGGAGCGAAGCGAGTGGGTGGCGCAGTTCTATCGCGCCGGGAAGGGTAGCGCAGTCCTATCGCGCCGGGAAGGGGGTTTATCCTGGTACGCATGGGGCGCAATATATTGCGCCCCTACGGTAATGGCGGCGGTGCTACGGTAGCGGAAGCGCCCCGAAAATGGTTAAGTTGGCGATGGGTGTGTAGATCAGTTCGACATCGTCGATGAAGGCTTTGCCGCTGATGCTCTGATGTTTGATCGCCACCTTGATCTTATCGATATTGGGGCTGTTCAGGAAAAGGCTGCCATCCATCTGGGTGTAGGTGCCGCTGGTCGGCAGATTCTGTGAGATCTTGTCCGGCGGTGTGCCGTCGTTGTAGACGATTTTCAGCATCACCTTGCCTGCTGTCCCCGGCGCACCCAGCACATACAGCCGCAGATTGAACTTGTCCCCGACTGTGAATGATGCGTTGGCCGGTGGTATCACTTTCTGCTGAAGCGAGCTGTTTTCACCTACACTGCCCTTGAACTGGAAGGCGCAGGAACCGCTGTGGATTCTGGGTGGGGTGGTATTGCATTTCACCTTGTCCTTGGTGCCGTGTTTTACCACCCACGGCGCGGGGCTGGCTGGATCGTTTTCGAAGCCGCCATTGACGAGCCGGTTCACGGGCTGGTCGCTCTCGGGGATGGTGACGATCACCTGCTGCGTGCCGACTTCAATCCCGTTTATCACGGTGGTGATGTCAATCGTGATCGTCTCGTCGGGTTCTTCCCGGCTATCGTCGATCGCGAAGAGCAGGATACTGCTGCTGCTGTTATCGGGATTGATCACCATCTCGACGCCGCTGGTGGTGTAATCGTCGCCGTTGGTCGCGCTGCCATCAAAGCCAAGGCTGACGATCACATGCTGCAAGGGCCGTTCGGATAACGTGGCGGTGATCGCCAGAATGCCATTCTCTTCGACCAGGGTATTGGATACAGCACTCAATGTCACCTCTGGCAGTGAGATGGCGGTCTGGCCCTGGCGATTATCGCCCCAGCACTGGACGCTGTGATCCGTCCGCACGCCGCAGGTGTGGAAGCGGCCTGCACTGATGCTGGTGAAGATGGTTTGCCGGGGGGCATTGCGCTGACCGTAAGTGTTATCGCCCCAGCAGTCAACGGTGCCATCGTCCCGCAGGCCGCAGGTGTGCGCATTGCCAGCCGTCACCGTGGTGAAGGAACCTGTGGGCGAGTTTGTCTGTCCAGCGGTATTTGCGCCCCAGCACAGGACACTGTTGTCCGTCTGCACACCGCAGCTATGGAAGCCGCCAGCCGTGACATCGGTGAAACTGCCGGTCGGCTGCGAACTTTGTCCGTCACCGTTCGCGCCCCAGCAGGCTGCATTCTGATTCTCTCTCACGGCGCAGGTATGCAGTCCGCCGGAACTGACATCGTTGAAGTTTCCGTTGGGCGTGTTCAACTGACCATCGGCATTATCGCCCCAGCAGGTGATGCTGGCATTGGCGCGGATACCGCAGTTGTGCTTCCAGCCGCTGCTGACCCTGACGAAATTGGGCGCTGGCACCGTGGTCTGGTTGAGGGAATTATCGCCCCAGCACAGGGTCGTACCGTTTCGGGTGATCCCGCAGGTATGGGTGCCGCCCGTGCTGATGTCTCTGAACAGTTCAGCGGGGACGTTCAACTGCCCGGATGCATTTGATCCCCAGCAGCCTACTGTGCCATCTGTCCGGCGCGCACAGGTCTGCTCGCTGCCACTTGTAATCAGCACCGGAAGATTGATGCGCGGATCGCCAAGCGGCAGGACGCCGTCACTGGCGGCAGCGGGGAGCGTCGGCAGGATGCCGGAGACGATGATCAGCAGCAGGAGAGTGGGGAATATCGCCCACCGCATGATCCCTGTACAGGTGAACCTTCGCAGTAATCTGTTCATGATGTTGGTCCCTTGTTGATCGTTTACCGAAGATGATGTTTGCACATGGCGTCGCCTCTGGTATCAGAGGATGAATGCAGTATAGGAAGTGAGCGTGACCACAGCGTGACAGCATCATGACGGGGCGGAAAAATGGAGAGATTTGAGAAAGCCGGATATGCGCCTCGTCGGGACCTCCGCTGGGGATCGAGGGGAGCCAACCGGCGCTGCTGGTGAAGGTGCGGTCGTGGATCAGCCGGATTTTGCCATGCGCACGGGTGCTGCCAATGGATTTGAGCTTGCTGTCACGAGATCCGAAGGTGGTCGAGGCGTATGCCAGTGACCCGCTGAACGATAACCGCCCGACCAGCCTGGGATGGCCCGTGAGATCGTGCGCGAGGGGGCACAGGCTTACGCGGCACTTGACCGTCTGAAGATGCCGCTGCTGCTGGTGCACGGTGATGCGGATACACTGTGTCCGCCACCCGGCAGCCAGATGATCTATGACCGCGCTGGGTGCAGCGATAAGACGCTGAAGTGGTATCCGGGGCTGCGGCATGAGATCCACAACGAGCCGGAGCAGGCCGAGGTGATCGGCGACATCATCGCAGGGCTGGATGCGCGGGTGTAAACCCGCTCTGCTGCAACCTTACCGCTCAATCCCCTGTCCGACGTAACACGCGGCGTCAGACAGGGGATTTTTTTATGTGATGGCGGACCGGGCAGCCCCTGTCCACCACGCACACGATCTCACGTGGGCCGGATTCTTCCGGTCCGTTTTTATTACACACATACGAGATGGATCAGATTGTTGACATCCCTGAAAATATGCGTTATCTTAAAAATGAACACGTTCACTTTTAAATTTTGAGCCTGTAAATGACAAACCTGACACCAAAAGCAGAAGAAACACGAAATCGGATTCTCGAAACAGCTTTGCGCCTGTTTCAGGAAAAAGGCTATGAAGAAACGACGATGCGTGAAATCGCCGTGGCAGCAGAGTGTTCGTTAGGCCTGACCTATCGCTATTTTGCACGCAAGGAAGATATGGTGATGGAACTGTATGAACGGCTTGCCGATCAGTTCATCCAGCATGTCAGCGGACTCAAACCACTGTCACTGGCAGATGAATTCGAACGAACCCTGCTGGCGGCAGTCGAAGGGTTGATGCCCCATCAGGATGCGCTTGGCGCCTTATTTGCGGCGGGGATGAATATCAGATCGGGTGTGGCCGTACTGGGGAACAGTACGACAAGTATTCGTGTCAAAACCCGCAATCTTTATCGAACCGTGATCGAACGTGCCGCCAATGCGCCGAGAGAGAAACAGATGGATGAACTGGCGGATATTTTTTATGGTGCGCATCTGGCGGTGGTGTTGTTCTGGATATATGACCGAACAGCGAATAAAGAGGCGACCCGCGAACTGATCCACATTGCGCGGGATGCCCTGGCGCTGATCCGTCCGTTTTTAGGACTTCCACCTGCAGCAGCAGCCCTTTCGCGTCTGGCAAAACTGGCAAGCGGCATGATTAATCTGGAGGAGACACACCATGATCGGAACCTATAGTTATCGACGTATCATTGCCGCCATCATCTGGCGTGGGGTGCTGCTGGGAGCAGGGTTGGGTGCGTTGTTTGGAACGATGATCTTTCCAGTCATCGGTACGGTGGTGGGAGCGGGGCTGGGCGGGTTTGTCGGCTTGCTGATGGGGACGATCGACGGTCTGTTCGTTTCCTGTATCACGTGGTTATGCAGGCCGTTTTACATGACCGACAAATTCACCCGATTCACCTCCAGCGGTGCCGCACTTCTGACGTTTATCGGCGCGGAACTCATTTTTGGCACCTTCTTCAGTTTTCAGTTCACGAGTCCGATCATTATTGCCGCCGCCGCGATTGCGGGGCTGGCCTCTTCATGGGTGACCCATCGCGTAGCAGAAAATATATCGGTCGGTGATCTGTTCGAAAAAGTGAAGCACAAGCGTAAAAATGATGAACGGCCTGCACCACTGGATGCACCAGAGGAGGAGGTTCCCCACTACATCATCGAACTGACCTTCACCCAGATATGACATTGTTATCACCAACACCAGCGCAGAAGTCAGTGCAGTTCATTGAAGCCTGGCAGGAAACTGCGATATCACAACGAAATGGACGACGATGAAAAATATGCATCGCGATATTTATGATGCAGCTTATTTGCAGCAGTTATTCGATGAGATGCAGGGAAGTTATGAACGTGTATCGACATTCTGTTCCTTCGGGTTTAACTGGCGCTGGCGGAAACAGCTGATCTCACGACTGAAGCTGGAAGCCGGGATGACCGTCTGTGACCTGATGGCGGGAACGGGTGAAATCTGGAAATATGTGCTACCGCGCATTGGGCAGGATGGTGAAATAGTTGCACTGGATTTTTCCGAAGAGATGACCCGTGAAGCGGAAAAACGTAAATGCCGTCTGAAAAATACGCGACTTCATATCCTGCGTGATGATGTACTGGGTAACAGCCTGCCTGCTGCATCGATGGATGCGGTGGTGTGCATTTATGGAGTCAAGACGCTTTCCCCTGATGATGAATGTCGTTTTGTATGCGAAATCAAGCGGCTGTTGAAACCGGGAGGAATATTCGGTCTGGTTGAGATCTCTGTACCATCCTGGTCACTCTTACGCTTCTTCTATCTGTTTTATTTGTCTGTTGTGATCCCCATCATCGGGAAGCTGGCGCTTGGCAACCCTGACAATTATCGCATGCTCACCACCTACATGTTTCGCTTCAGAAATTGTGATCGGCTGCAAAATCGCTTTATCGATCAGGGCTTCGATGTGCACGCTCATTCCTTCTTCTTCGGATGCGCAACTGCCCTTACGGGCAATCTTCGTCACCGAGAAAACGATGGGTAAACACAAACCCCTTAGCTGTGAAAACAGCTCCTGATCCTGGCTTTAGCGCGTAATTTGCTTGACTTGCTACGCAGGGGGCGTGAGGTTTCATGCCCGTTTTATTGTTATGGGCAGGTAGCAGGGATGGATTTGTGACACTCTACAGCGAATAAATTCGCGTAGCTTCTGCTGCACGCTCGGCCTGAATTGCACCCACGTTAGGCAGCACGGCTGTGTCCCAGCCGGTTCGTTTCAAAACGTTTATCGCGGCGTTGTGGTCTCGATCCATGCTGAGGCCACAGCGGCCACACTTCACCCATCGCACTGACAGGTCGAAGTCTTCAAATAGCTCGCCACAGT
>CAYNDH010000257.1:0-5171 GCA_964395665.1 uncultured Anaerolineaceae bacterium | reverse complement strand
GAAGCTGCAGCGGCACCTCGCGGTGCTCGCGCGGTTCAAGTGGCTGATCCTGCTCCTCACGGTGCTCGGCACGGCGGCCGGGATCGTCGCCACGCGGTTCGTGGAGCCGTCGTACGTCGTCGACTCCAAGATCTGGATCGCGTCCGAGACGCCCATGCTCGACGCGCGGAGCCAGAACGCGGGGCCGGCGCAAGCGGCCGAGCTGCTCGCCGCCGACGCCTGGGCCACCCTCTTCCGCACCGGCCTCGTCTCCGATGAGGTCGTTCGGCAGCTCGGCCTGTTCGTGGAGTACGACGAGCCGCGCGACTCGCTGCTCTTCCGCGACTTCCGGCTCGCGAGCTCCCTGCGGCCGGGCGAGTACGAGCTACGGATCGACGGTGCCGGCAAGGGCTACCAGCTGCTCGCCGACGGCCAGCAGCCCATGGACCAGGGCGCCGTCGGCGACTCCGTCGGCACCTCGCTCGGCTTCCTCTGGCGTCCGGAGCCGCGGCTCCTCACACCTGGCCGCAAGGTCGAGTTCACCGTGCTCCCGCCGCGCGAGGCCTCCCGCAAGCTGAACGACCGGCTCGAAGCCTCGCAGCAGCAGAACTTCCTCCGCCTCAGCCTCGAAGGAAAGACCGCCGAGGGCACGCGCCAGATCCTCGACGAGTGGATCACGCGCTTCGTGGTGGTGGCCCGCGAGCTCAAGCAGGCCAAGCTCACCGAGTTCGCCAACCACCAGATGCTCAACCTGGCCAACGCGGAGCGCGAGCTCAACGAGGCCGAGCTGGCCTACCAGCAGTTCCGCGTCGGGTCCATCACCCAGCCCACCGAAGGCACCGCGATCGCGGCCGGCGTGGCGGAGACGCAGCCGACCGTCATCACGGCCTTCTTCCAGCAGCGCATGCAGGCGGAAGACCTGTCGTCGGCCCGCGAGACGCTCGAGCGCATCCTCCGCGACACCCGCGCCCGCGGCACGATCTCCGACGCCGACCTCTTCCAGCTCACCGCCAACCCGTACGCGGCGGGGAACGTGGCGCTCAAGAGCGCCGTGGAGGAGCTGACGCGACTCCAGATCGATCGTCGCGCCAATCTCCGCGTCTTCACCGACAGCGCCGAGGTCATCCGCGACCTCGACACCGCCATCGCGCGGCTCCAGTCACAGACGATCCCTGGGCTGCTCGCGTCAGTCGTGTCGCAGCTGCGGCAGCAGGAGGGCGAGCTGCTGCAGCGCATCGCCTCCGCCGAGTCGGAGCTGCGCGAGATCCCGCAGCGCAGCACGCGCGAGCAGCAGCTGCAGCGCGACGTACAGATCAAGGAGAGCCTGGCGTCGAACCTCAAGGTGCGCGCGCAGGCCGCCCAGCTGGCCGCCGAGAGCGCCACGCCCGACATCAGCGTGCTCGACCCGCCGGTGGCCCCGCTCAAGCCGAGCAAGAACACCACACCGCAGATCCTCGCGATCGCGGTGCTCGGCAGCCTCGGCCTGGCCGTCCTGATCGCCTTCCTGGCGGACCGGGTAGACCAGCGGTTCCGCTATCCCGAGCAGGCCAAGGACGACCTTGGGCTCGACATCCTCGGCGCGGTGCCGCGGCTGCGCTCGGCCACCCGGGGTGTGGCCGACGAGGAGGAGGCCACCCAGGTGCTCGAGGCCTTCCGCACCGTGCGCCTCAACGTGCGGCAGGCGCTGGATGAGGGCGGGCCGGTGGTCGTCACCATCTCGAGCCCCTCGGCCGGCGACGGCAAGTCGCTCGTGGCCTCGAACCTCGCGGTCTCGTTCGCCGAGGCGGGGCACCGGGTGCTGCTCGTGGATGGCGACATCCGGCGCGGGTCACTGCACGCCGCCTTCGCCGCACCGCAGCGGCCCGGCCTGGCCGACGTGCTGAGCGGCGCGGCGGCGCGCAAGGACGCGCTGCGCCCCACGTCGCACCGAAACCTGACGCTGATGCCGTGCGGCAAGCGGAACCGGCAGGCGCCGGAGCTGCTCGCCTCGGCCGCGATGACCGACCTGCTCCAGCAGTTGCGGGCCACCTACGACGTGATCATCGTCGACAGCCCGCCGCTGAGCGCCGGGATCGACGCCTACGCCATCGGCACCGCCACCGGCGCCATGGCGATCGTGCTGCGCGCCGGCAAGACGAACATGCGCCTGGCGCACGCCAAGCTCTCGGACCTCGACCGGTTCCCCGTGTTCGCCATCGGCGCGGTGCTCAACGGCATCACGCCGAAGGGGATCTACGAGTACTACGGCTACGGCTACGGCTACGCCGCCGAGGACGAGGAGGAGCCGGTCGCGCCGTCGGGTGAGGAGGGCGCGAGCGTGGCCCTCCCGCCGGCGGGCGCGCCCCGCCTGGCAGGGGAGACGGACCTGGAGCCTAGCGGGCGAACCTGACCGGCAGCTCGTCGAAGGCCTGGATGCCGCCGCCCGCGCCACCCTCCGACCGGGCATGGCGCAGGGCGGCGGCGGCGCGCAGGAGCATCTCGACGGCGTCCACGGACGACTCGGTGTAGTCGGGGATCGCGCAGTAGCCGGCGCGCAGCCGTACCGGCGCGCGCTCCAGCCCGGGGGCGCCCGCCACCGTCTCGGCGTCCATGCGCTCCTGCAGGCGCTCCACCAGCCGGATGGCGCCGGCGGCCTCGGTGGCCGGCGCGACGATCCCGAACTCCGATCGCCCCAGCCGGCCGATGGCGTCCGACGCCCGGCCGGCCCCTCGCATGACGCGCCCCAGGTGCTCAGCGAGCCGCTCCGCCAGCTCCTCTACCAGCTCGGTATCGCCCGCCGCCGGCAGCTGCTCGGGGGCGAGGACCACGCAGGCCACGGGACCGCGATTGCGATACGCCTCGGCGCCGATCTCGCGGGCGCGCCGGGCGAGCCCCTTCATATTGTAGAGGCCGGTCGTCCGGTCGAGCAGGCTCTCCTCGCGCACCGTGTCGACCGCGCGCTTGGCCCGGACCCAGGTGCCGATCTTGAGGAGGAGGGCCTCCGAGTCCACCGGCTCGCCGATGCAGGCCCAGGCGCCGGCACGCAGCGCGGCCAGCTCCAGCTCGCGGTCCACCACGTCCGCGGTGAGGAGCAGCAGCGGGGTCTGCGGGCCGAACCGCGGATCGTCGCGCAGGATGCGGCACACGTCCGTCCCCCGCATGTCGGGCATGCGCTCGTCGAGGATGACGAGGTCCGGCTGGGTGGTACGGGCGAACTCGATGGCCTGGCGGCCGTTCGTCGCGCGCAGCACGGCATAGCCACTCGGCCCCAGGATGGACTCGAGCGAGCGAGCCGACCATTCCTGGTCGTTCGCGATGAGGACCATCGGCGGCCGGGACGGCGCGTCCGGATCGGACATGAGAGGTTGGTAGGGAGCGAGGGTGGCGGGGAAGCGGAGGCGCGTCCCGTCGAGCGCGGCGTGTGCAGGAGTCGTGCGTCGCGATTCAGCTTTCGTAACGAGCGGCCGATACTGGATTTAGCCCTCGGCACCGACCGCGCGACCTCACGTTAGTGACGCGGGCGTGCCACAGAGCGTTGAGCACCCGTTACGACGTCGTCGCCGACATCGGTCGGTCGACCTCTGGTAGCCGGCTGCGTGAAACGTCATCTTCTCCAAGCACACTCGGCCATTTTCTCGCCGGGTGTGGTTCCCGGGGGCAGCCCGGTGTCCGGGTTCCCGGCCCGATCGCGCGTAGGAGTCGGAGTGGTAGGGTCATTGCCTACTGGTTACGCGACCCGGCATCACGGAGTTGTGGCGGCCGGTGTGACACCATGTGGGGGGCGCGCCACAGCCCGACCGTTCAGCATTCCTCCGGCTCGCTGGTCGGCACGGGGGTTCGTGTTGACTGACAAGCACTTACGTGGCAATGCCCGAGCTGGCCATCATAGCACGGCGAGTGCATTGGAGATCATTGATGCGATATCCGAGTGGACGGCGGCCGCGACCGCTTCGTAGGGCCCTCCGCTGGCTCGTCCCCTGCCTGCTGGCAGGTGCCGCGCTGCCCACGGGGAGCGTGCTGGCGCAGTCGATGCCGGCCGCCGAGGGCAGCGGGTACGTCACCCGCGACGAGCTCGAGGCCCATGCCGCCCGGGTGGAGGCCGCCAACGCACAGGGCGCCTCCGCGCAGCAGCGGGCCGAGGTCGCGGCGCTGCGGACGCGGCTTCGCGAGGGTGATTTCAAGGTGGGCGACAAGATCGTGATCACCACGGCGAGCTCGCTGTCGCTCCCTGAGGCGATCGCCACGGTGCTCAACTCGACGCACACGCTGCGCGAGGGCAAGGTGCTGCGGCTGCCGAACATCGGCGACGTGTCGCTGCACGGCGTGCTGCGCTCCGAGCTCGACTCGACGGTCAACGCCCAGGTGGCCCGCTCCCTGCGCAACGTGCGCGTCCACGCCGAGCCGCTCATGCAGGTGATGGTGACGGGGCCGGTGCAGGTGCCGGGGTTCCACAACGTGCCGCCGGACATGGCCATCACCGAGGTCCTGATGGCCAACGCCCGGCCGCTCGCCACGGCGGAGCTGAGCCAGACCTACGTACGACGGAATGGCGAGGAGGTCATCGATGCCGACAGCCTCTCCGTCGCCATCCGCTCGGGCGCCACACTCGACAGGATCGACTTCCAGAGCGGCGACGAGTTCGTCGTCGTGGACCGTAAACCGCCCCGCAACACCTGGCAGACGGTCGCCCAGGTGGTGGGCGTCATCTCGGGCCTCTCGGGCCTCATCTTCCTCGTTTCCCGGAACTGACGCATCCTCATGGAACTTGCTCAGTCGCAAACTGCCCTCAACCTCCCACCCGGGGTACTCCCCGGCCGTGGCCAGCGGCCATGGCGGGAGGATCCTCCCTCACCCGACCGCGTGCGTCCGGCCACCGGCGGCGACGTCGAGCTGGTTCGCGACGTGGCCCGCGCAGCGGATGTTCGTGAGGAGACGACGCGGCAGTCGAGCCTGCTGCGGAACTTCGAGCCGCGTCAGCGCGCCGAGAGCGTGAACCGTGCGGTGAACTTCGTGCTGGCGGTGATCGGGATCATCGTGACCCTGCCGGTCATGATGGTGGTGGCGGCGCTGGTGAAGCTGTCGTCGCCGGGCCCGGTGTTCTACACGCAAGAGCGAGTGGGGCTCAACCGCCGTCGGGGCCGTGTGCCCGCGATCGGGGATCGCCGGGCCCGGGACGTGGGCGGCCAGCTCTTCACGATCTACAAGTTCCGCTC
>CAYNDH010000256.1:0-5185 GCA_964395665.1 uncultured Anaerolineaceae bacterium | reverse complement strand
GGGCGGGAAGAATCCCGCCCCTGCACGGCGTATAAATACATGGTGCGCAGGGAAATCGGCGGGCATTCACGCATCTCTGTGGGTATACTCCTGTTATACTGAATAGACCAACAATAATCCAACCAAAAAGCGCATTCTGGAGAGTCGGGGCAATGCACCGTTACATTATTGAAGATAAACGGCATGTGCCGCCATTTAATGAACCCGCCAGTCAGCTCACCATCGGGCTGACACCGCTCAAGCTGCATCAGGAAAACCTGATTATCAACACCTACGGCGCGAATATCGAGCTTGGCCGCACACTCGAAGGCCGTGATGATCTGGTCTATGTCGCAGGTGAGGCGATTGTCTACCGTGATAACCTGTGGTTCGACAGCGAGTTCCTCACCTACTTCCTGCGCGAAGCGCGGCGTACCGGACGGGCCTGCCGTGCCGCTTTCGCCGCCAGTGACAAAGCCTTTCACGCCTACACCGTCCCACTGACCAAAAATTTCGAGCTTGCGTTGAGCGCAGATGGCAAGAGCACGCTGTTTCTGGTCGATCTGTGGTACTTCCCGAACGGCTACACGCCGGATGTCGTGCCGGTCATCGTCCCCAGTGATGCACGCGAGATCGGCTTTTACAGTGTGCCGGACTTCATGACCATGCGTCAGGGCGACCTGACACACTACGCCCCGATGCGCTCGCTCATCTCGATTGAAAGCTGGGTGCATGTCTATTTCGCCAGCATCATCTTCAGCAATTTCGGGCGGGCTGGCCGGGTGGATACCCTGATTGAAAACAGTGTTTTCGCCAAGCTGCGCTTCCTGTGGAAAGCAGTGCTGGAACAGCGCCAGATCCTGCAATCGTCGGCGGCGGTCGAGATCGGGCGGGATTGTTCGATTGATCCGTCTGCTGTGATCACCGGCCCGGCCAAGATCGGCAATAACTGCTCGATCGGTGCAGGCGTGGTGATCGATAACTGCACGATCGGCGATAATGTCACGATTGACGCGGGCTGCGTGCTGATGATGAGCACCGTCGGCAATAACTGCTTTTTACCGTTCCGTGCCGCGCTGTATCTGACTGCCGTGATGGAAAACAGTATCATCGCGCAGAATACGTGTCTTCAGATGTGCGTGATCGGACGTAACAGCTTCATCGGCGCGGGCAGTACATTTACGGATTTTAATCTGGTCGCGCAGAAGCCGATTCGCGCTGCTAACAGCGACGGCGAACTTCAGAGTGTCGGGCAGATTGTGCTGGGCAGCGCTGTCGGGCATAACTGCCGCATCGGTTCGGGGATGGTGGTCTTTCCGGGCCGCATGATCGAGTCGGATTCGGTGCTGGTTGCGGCATCCGAGCGCCGTGTGATCGCCCGCAATGTGAGCTATGAGGAAAGCGATCACCACACGATCCGCGATGGCAATGTCCACAAGCGCTTTTATCCCCGCCCGGATGAAGAGATGCACGAAGTCTATGACAGTTGGGATCACTGGTAGATCATCGATCCCAATCGGCACGCCGGTCTGAATATTCGGGCGACACTTCACCCAGATCAATCGTCATCGATTCAAACAGCGCCCGTCGTTCATCTCTGGAAAGCTGTTTCGCGCTGGATTTCTCCAGAAGGCGTCTCAGGAGGTCCTGCTGCTGTTCTTCAGAAAGCTGTTCGACAAGTTCAAGCAGTTTTCGTATTCGATGCTGAGTTGTAACGCCATGATAGTTCTCCGGCTTTTCTGTGTGTCCTGATTATAATGTATGCCTTGACTTTCACATCGACGACCACAGCGGACGCCCCGTCGGGCGTCCCTACAATAATTCACATTGGGACGTATCAACGTATCATTGCCGTGTCCCTACAGGGTACATAATCTCCAGCAAATCCCGTATCAAACACAGCCCCCACTTTTTGCCAACCCTACACGAAAATCCACGCGATTGGTACACTCGACCGTGTACACGCGATGTAAGACATCCGGTCTTATATGACGGCATGTATCACATGGACGACCTGCAAGCAAGGATCGATACCGGCCACGAGACGAGGTTAACAGATGGAAGAAAGACCTACATTCCCTGAACGTCAGGAACTGCCCGAAGTGGAAGCCCAACCGGGTGACCCTGCCCGCGTTCATGCCGTCGCGCCACCCGATCCGAACGCGGTTGCTTTTTCCGAACCGCCCTATGCAGCCGAGCCACCCTCAACACATCGTCGGCGCAGCGGCATTGGCTGCTGGATTATCGCCCTGCTCGCGCTGCTGGTCGCAGCGGCACTGGTGATCATCGGCCTGCTGCTGCCGCCCTTCAGTCTGGCAGATCGACTGTTCGGCACGCAGTATGTGATGCTGGACAGCACGAATAACGCCACCCGCAGCGATGATGGCGCGGTGACGCTGGTGCTTGATCCGAATGACGCCGGGCGTGAGTTCGGTGTGAATCTGGTGACCGTCCCGCGTGATACCTTCCAGAACACCAATGCGGTCGCCGGCCAGCCCGATGCATGGATGACGGCTGCGAGGGCTGCTGTCCCGCCCTACCTCTCGCTTCAGAGCCAGGTCTATGACCTTCAGACGACCGGCACCGAACCCAACCGCACGACGTTCGATGTCCAGATCCCGGCCAATGCCCTCAACCCTGACACACTGGATGTCTACGGCTATGAGATCTCGTCTGGCCGCTGGACTTTTTTACCCGCGCAGCCAAACGAGTCAGGGTCGCTGACGGTTGAAGCGTCGCCACTGCCGGACCGTCTGGCACTGTTTCAGGCGGCGGCCCCTGATCCGATGGTGATTGTCCCGGTAGACATCACCGAAACACTGGTCGAAGGCGCGGCACAGGTCGCGACGGTGGTATCGCCAGCGGGGATGCAGCCGACCATTGATGGTCGCCTTGTGGGAAGTCTCGCGCCCGGATTCGATACCAGCAGCGGTTATCGGGTGATGCCGGTGGTCCGCAACTTCCTTGATCCGCTGGCACTGGACCCTGAAACGGTCACGGCGATCCTGTCAAACAGCACGGTGCGCCGCCAGCACGCGCAGCAGCTTGCCGCATTCGCAGGCGGTGGCAATTTCAGCGGCGTCTTTATCGATTACCGCGATCTGCCAGCCGACCAGCGCGAGAATTTCACCGCGCTGATCCGCGAAACCAAAGAGGCGTTCCGGTCATCGGGGCTGCACCTGGGCGTCGTGATCCCGGCGGCACAGAATCAGGAGGGCGCTTGGGAAACCGGCGCTTATGACTGGCGTGCGATTGGTCAGTATGCCGATTATGTTCAGATCAATCTCGGCCTTGATCCGCAGATCTACCGCCCCGGCCCGGATCGGCTGATCGAAGCGATGCTGCGCTGGGCGGTGGGTGAAGTCAGCCGTTACAAGCTGGTGGCTGGCATCGATACCAGCTCGGTCCGCGAATTTAACGGCGATTACAGCGCTGTCAGCTATGATGATGCGCTGGCTGGCCTTGGCAATGTCGAAGTTGAGGCGGAAACCAACGCCAACGGTATCACCGTCCCCGGCTCGGTGATCACCGCACGGCTGGACGGCTTCGCGGCTAATCCGGGGCTTGATACCGAACTGCAAATCCCATTTGTCGAATATCTCAACCCGGACGAAACCCGCGCCTCACTGGTATGGCTGATGACCGGCAGCGCCCTGCGCGCCCGGCTGGACAGCTTCGACCAGTTCGGTATCGGCGGCGTCGCGCTGGATAACATCAATGCGTCGGGGCTGGCACGCGATGTCTTCGACGCGGTCGCCAGCTATAAACTCCAGCTTCCGTCCGGCACACAGCAGAATGAGCTGACACTGCGCTGGCGCGTCTCCGATCAGGGCGGGCTGATTACCGAAGTCGAAACCGGGCTGAATGAGCCGCTGACGGTGACACTGGAAGCGGTCGAAGGCAACTTCGCGGTGAATGTTGAAGTCGTCAACGGTGTGTCATCGAGTGTCCGCAGCGGCGCGGCGGTGGCGCAGTATATCCCGACCGCGACAGTGACACCGCGCCCGACCGAAACACCGACACCACCCCCCACAGCGACACCGACTCTCGCGCCGATTATCCCGACACAGCCACCAGCGGCGGACAACGCGCCGCCCGTGATCTCTGGTGGAGGTGGCGCAGCAGTCAATCCGGGATCGGGCAGCATTGTCTCCGGCTTTGAGTACGGCGGGCATGTGACCGGCACCAGCAGCGAAGTCGCGGCCAATGCCATGCGACAGGCGGGTATGACGTGGATGAAGGTTCAGATCCGCTTTACACCGGGCAGAAGCCCCGGCGATGTCTCCCCGATGATCTCGGATGCGCATGGGCGTGGATTTAAGATCCTGCTCGGCGTGGTCGGCAGCCCAGGTGAACTGGCGGCAGGCGGGGCAGGCTATATTCAGGAATATGCCTCATTCCTTGGCGGCGTCGCGGCACTCGGCCCGGATGCGATCGAAGTCTGGAATGAGCCGAACCTGAGCCGCGAATGGCCGGAAGGCGCGATCAGTGGAGCCAATTACACCAGTATGCTTCAGCAGTCCTATCAGGCGATCAAGGGCAGCAACGGTAATGTAATGGTGATCGGCGCGGCGCTGGCCCCAACCGGTGCTGAAGCCGCATTCCCCGGTCAGGTGGTGAACGATAACAACTTCCTTAGCCAGATGGTCGCCTCTGGCGCCATGAACTACATGGACTGCGTCGGTGTCCATTACAATGAAGGGATTGTCCCGCCGAGCCAGTCCAGCGGAGATCCGCGTGACAATTATTACACGCGCTATTTTGTACCGATGATGGATACCTACTGGAGCATCACGGGCGGCTCGAAACCGCTGTGCTTCACCGAGCTTGGTTATCTGACACCGGAAGGCTACGGCCCGCTCGATCCGTTCTTTGGATGGGCGCAGAATACCACCGTCGCGCAGCAGTCGGCATGGCTGGCACAATCGATCTCGATGGCATCGCAGAGCGGGAAGGTGCGGCTGGTGATCGTCTGGAATGTCGATTTCAGCAACTACGGCGCCGATCCGATGGCGGGATATGCGATGGTCCGTCCGGGCGGTGGATGTCCGGCGTGCGGCGCGATTGCGGGTGCGCGGTAGGGGAGAAGCCCCCTATCCCCGTTTTCAAAGGCAGGTATCTATCTCGGTTCAGGTGTCTACGGGCGGCCCTGTCCCTACCTTCCGCGTGTGCATGAATGCACGGTGCATTTATGCACCTTGTAGAG
>CAYNDH010000255.1:0-5206 GCA_964395665.1 uncultured Anaerolineaceae bacterium | reverse complement strand
AAAATTGGTGAAAGGTGAGGATGCCGGGAAGCGATGGGACGATCCGCCTGTGGGGGGTGCCGGTGGAAGATGAGCGATAATTTGCAGGGTAGGACGGTGGCCTTTAAAGCAGCGGGCGGCAAGAATGCCGCCCCTACAGAAGTTATCCATTATGCTGGTACTGTAACTGATGCTGTAAAGTGAAGAAATAAAAATTACGGAGCTTTTTAAATGACCACGACAAATAATACCGAGCGCGGGCGGGCGGATCTCATCGCATGGGAACAGGGCAAGCCCGATAACTTTTTCACATCCGATGCCAATTTGCAGCATGTGCTGCGCTATCACCTTGGAGATGAAGGCTATAACGCAGTCGCGGCGCGGCTGGCGGACTTCGGCGGGAAGGTGGCGACGCAGCTTGACGTACTGGCAAAACAGGAAGACGGCATCGGCAATCATCCGCGTTTGCAGCGCTATACCGGGATCGGAGAACGCGTCGAGCAGATCGAGTTCCACCCGAACCACGACGCCGCCGGTCGGCTGATCTGGCCGTCGGGCATACTCGCATCGCAGGCCGAGCCGGGGAACACCGTCTATCAGATGGCGCTGCTGTATCTGCTGACGCATAACGGCGAGGCCGGTCATGCCTGCTCGATTGCCTGCACCAGCGGCCTGATCCGCGCCTTGCAGCAGTACGGCGATGAGGCGCTCAAAGCGAAATATCTGGGGGCGCTGCTTGATCCGAATTATGACACCATGCAGCACGGCGCACAGTTTCTAACCGAAGTGCAGGGCGGCAGCGATGTCGGCGCGAATGCGGTAATCGCACAGGATGCCGGGGACGGAAGCTGGCGCATCAGCGGCGAAAAGTGGTTCTGCTCGAATATCAACGCGCAGCAGTTTCTGGTGATGGCGCGCCCAGAGGGGGCAGCGTCCGGCACACGCGGACTCGGCGCGTTTCTTGTCCCGCGCACGCTGGATGACGGCACGACCAACGGCTTTTACATCCGGCGGCTGAAGGACAAGCTCGGCACACGGACGCTGGCAAGCACGGAACTCGACTTCCGCGATGCCGTGGCCTATCCGATCGGGCCGGTGGACGCGGGATTCAAGATCACCGTCGAACTGGTGCTGAATACGTCACGGCTGATGAATGCGGTAAGCTGCGCGGGTGTGATGCGGCGGGCGTATGTTGAGGCGCACAGCTATGCGTGCAGCCGTCAGGCCTTCGGACAGCCGATTGCACAGTATCCGCTGGTGCAGGAAGTCAACGCCGAGATGCTGAGCGAGAGTTATGCGGCGGTGGCGTCCAGCTTTGCGCTGGCGGCGCTGCTGGACAAGCTGGAAACCGGTCAGGGAAGTGACGATGATGCGGCGGTTTTCCGGCTGCTGGTGAACCTCAACAAGTTCATCACCAGTGTGCGCGGCAGCGAGATGGCGCACCGGGCGATTGAGGTCTTCGGCGGCAACGGTGCGATTGAGAGCTTCAGCATCCTGCCGCGCCTGTACCGCGATATGGTGGTGCTGGAAAGCTGGGAAGGCACGCATAATGTGCTGTGTTTGCAGGTGCTGCGGGATATCGGACGTTATCGGCTGCACGGCCCGTTATTGAGCTATCTGGATGCAAAACTGCAAACCGTCACACATCCTGACCTGAATATGGCTCATGCGATCACGAGTCAAGCCATGTATAACGTAACGAGCTTATTGTGGCTAATCGAGAGAGGTGATGAGGGTTATCAGCAGGTGCACGCCCGCCGACTTGCGGAGTCGCTGGCGCTGACGGCGCAGTCCGTGCTGCTACTGGTAGAAGCGCAGTATGAACTGGATCAAGGCCTGCCGACGATCAAGCCTGACGCGGCGCTGTTCTTCGCTTATCGTCACCTGAATCCAGATTACAATCCGGTGGATGATGGGGATTATCTGGCGCGGTTACAGCGTCTGATGGTTTGAAGCAGTCGCAGAAATGGGCCGGATTCTTCCAGCCCCTAAGAAGCCATTTGAAATTGGTTTCCGGCGCGGACAGGCCGCATTGCTTGCAATGGCGCCCTGTCCCTACATTCGACATTGTGCATTGATGCACCATGCTTCAATGCGCCGTGCATTCATGCGCCGTGTATTCATGCGCCGTGTAGGGACATGCTTCAGCGTGTCCGGCAGTTCCATAATATTCAGAACCGTTTTCAGAATGTTCAAATGGTCTCCAGGGCGTGTTGACATTTACAAAAATCGCTCATGTGTAGGGGCGGACCCGCGATAAATCGCCGTGTTCGCCCCTACACAAAACCGGTTTGCAGAGGCGCATTATGATCGAAACGTCAACAGAACCTAAGCGATGTGCCATTGTATTTCGTCTAGAGTTTACGCTCGATCGTTGCCGTGAGCGTCTCGATAGCGGTGACCAGTTTTTCTTCATTGGTCGGCACAGCATCTTCAACCGCCTCCGGACTTTTGCGGAAGCGCTCGACCATCGCATTAATACCGCGCACCAGCAGGAAGACAGCGAAGGCCGTGATCAGGAACTGGATGATGGTGTTCAGGAACTGACCGATGCCCATTACGACAGCCCCGGCTTCCTGTGCCGCGGCAAGGTTTGGATAGGGCGAAGGCGGAGTGCCTTCCTTCAGCACGATCATCAGATCTGAAAAGTCCACACCACCAAGCGCCAGACCGATCGGCGGCATAATCACGTCGTTGACCAGCGAGGTGACAATCGCCCCGAAAGCCAGACCCATAATGAGACCGACCGCGAGGTCGATAACATTTCCGCGTAAGATGAATTTCCTGAATTCTGCAAACATGATCTTTCCCCTCACAGTTTCCATGAACAAGCGAGTGAAGCACAATGAATTCTGGCAGGTTCCCCATAAAAGAGCAAACAATTATATTTTATATGTCACGATGATGTATCATCACCGTCCGCGCCAGCCTGTGTGTGTGATTCTAACGTACGTTTTATACTCATGATCTATACTGTCACAGTCCCCCTTAAACATCTTTTACATCTGATTTACGACAAAGGGTCTTACTGATGCACCAGTACGATTACCGCTGCAAGGACTGCGGTGAACGGTTTACACTGACCTATAAAACCTATAAGGATTATGACGCCGCGACACCGGTCTGTCCCAACTGTGGCAGTGAAGCGCTGTCCCGGCTGATTACCGGCGTGCGGATCAAGCAGCCGGAGCGGGATTATACGCGCATGGATGCAGGCGAGATGCTGGGTGTGCTGGATTCGGGCGATTCGCGTCAGGTGGGTGAGATGTTCTCGCAGATTGGCGGCGCCTCACCGGAACTGGGCGTGCCCTATCACGAAGCGACCCAGAAGCTGCTGCAAGGGCAGAGCATGGAAAAGGTCGAGCGTGATCTGCGCCAGCAGTCGCAGGAGTCGGAAGCGCCCAAGGGTGACAGCAGCGCTTCAAAATCATCAGGTTCTGATGCGTAGATACGGCCTTAATGGTTTGTTCACGCTCTGTCACTGTACACGCATGGCACGGGCGCGGTACCAGCAGACCTTAAAGGCCAGATAAGCGAGCGACAGGCAGGCGATAATAGCGGACAGGAGATACTCATTATTCACTCATTTTCATGTTTGACCTGTTTCTAGAACTATGCTATAGTGTGCTCAAATACGCTCAAGCGAAGCTTTATTCCTAAATAAACCTGTAAACCTGAAAGTTAGCCAGCTTCCTCTAGCCAGCTACTCTGAACCCTGTATGGCGGCCCTGCGTCGCGCCTGCCTGGAATACAGCCCTTCGCCCATGTGCTGTGTCAGCAGCAGAACCACTCAACGCCAGCAAAACCTTAAAATCGAACATCAACGTACATTTAGTTTCTGGTCGTTCCAGCGATCATGGCGCTTAATCAGCCGCAAGACTCGAACTCGCAATCTTCGCACATTACCACAGAAATACCCTCTAGCCCCTTCTCATGAAAGGAGATCGTGCGGTTTGATCTTCGCCGCACATTCATAACGCATGGACATTGCACAGCTTGAAATTAAAAATCTGGAAGAACTGCGCCAGCTTGCGCGTGAGGCCGATGTGCCTCGCTACAGTCGCATGAAAAAGCAGGAACTGATCGTCAGTATGCTGCGGGTGGAAGCCGAACGCAGAGGCCATAAACTGCGCGGCGGCGTGCTGGAAAGTACCGAAGATGGTATTGGCTTCCTGCGGGCAGATGGCTATCTGCCGGGGCCGAATGACATCTATGTCGCACAGGCACAGATCAAACGCTTCGGCCTGCGTACCGGTGATATGGTCATCGGACAGGTGCGCCCACCCAAGGACTCCGAGAAATATTACGGTCTGCTGCGGGTGGACGCGGTCAACGGTATGAATCCGGAAGAGGCGAAGCGTCGCGAGAACTTCGAAGACCTGACGCCGATCTTCCCTGACGAACGCTTTGACCTTGAAACCACGCCTCGCATTCTATCCACCCGTCTGCTGAACCTGATTGCCCCGATTGGACGCGGTCAGCGCGGTCTGATCGTCTCGCCGCCGAAGGCCGGTAAAACATCGCTGCTGAAAGACATCGCCAACGCCATCAGCCTGAAACACCCTGATGTCCACCTGATGATCGCCCTGATTGGCGAGCGTCCGGAAGAAGTCACCGACATGGACCGCTCGGTTGAAGGCGAAGTGATCGCGGCGACCTTCGATGATCCGGTCACACATCATGTCCGCGTGGCGGAAATGGCACTGGAACGCGCCAAGCGTCTGGTGGAATCCAAGCGGCATGTGGTGCTGCTGCTGGACAGTATCACCCGTCTGGCCCGCGCCTATAACCTTGTCGTCCCCACCAGCGGGCGCACCCTGTCCGGCGGTCTTGACCCGTCCGCCATTCAGCCGTCAAAGCGTATCTTTGGCGCGGCGCGTAATGTGGAAGAAGGCGGCAGCCTGACGATCATCGCGACCTGTCTGGTGAATACCAACAGCAAGATGGATGATGTCATTTACGAAGAGTTCAAGGGGACCGGTAACATGGAACTGCACCTGAGCCGCAAGCTTCAGGAGCGCCGTGTCTTCCCCGCCTTCGACATCGAGCAGTCGTCTACGCGGCGTGAAGAACTGCTGCTGGGGCCGGATGTCCTCCAGCGCGTGTACACCCTGCGCCGCATGTACTCGCATCTGGCCGAAAATGAAGAGATCGGGCCGGCAGCAGCCACCGAACAGCTTCTTAACAACTTCCGTCAGTACGAGACGAATGAGGAATTCCTCAACAG
>CAYNDH010000254.1:0-5224 GCA_964395665.1 uncultured Anaerolineaceae bacterium | reverse complement strand
CACAAAACCGGCTTGCAGAGGCGCATTATGATCGAAACGTCAACAGAACCTAGTTTAAACAGGCAACTTTTACATTTAACCCGGAAGCCAGACGCCAGTAATTGTGATAGCGGTGAATAGATAATCGTTGTTAAAAGCGAAATGGCGCAACTGACCTACGCCACAAGGTAATGATTCTGGAAAAACTAATGTACTACCGGGACCAGCAAATTGGTGCGTCCCAATTTGGTTTTCACTTTTGCTTTTCCTGTTACCTTTTCGATTTTTAGCAAAAACATGATGCGCATCTGATTTTACCCTAAAAACCATATCATATTACATTTCGAATTTCAGTTAAAAAAATGAGAGAATAAATTTATACTACAGTTAAATTCTTAAGTATCATTACAGATAACTATTACCGCATATTAAGAACTAGCGAACGGACGTTCTAGCCGATATAATCGATAAGCCATCGTAATCATGCTGACAAGGATGTCGAAATATGCCGCCAAAGATTGTCCTCACTCCTGAACAGGTGCGCGCCGCGCTCATCATGGCGCAGGGGCTGGCACAGGAAGATTTCCCCGCGCAGGCCACCAAAGACGACGTCCGGCGCATCATCCGGCAGTTGAATGTTTTGCAGATCGACACCATCAGCGTCGTGGCGCGCAGCCCGTATCTGGTGCTGTGGAGCCGCCTTGGAGAGTATGAACCGACATGGCTGGAAGAACTGCTGGAAGAAGGCGCGCTCTTCGAGTACTGGGCGCATGCGGCCTGCTTCCTGCCGATTGAGGACCTCTATCTGTTCCGCAGCCTGATGGCGATCGATCATGGCGGCCCGCACGACTGGTCCAGCTTTGTGCGCTCGCGTGCCCGTCGGGAGCTGATGGGTTACGGGCCGATGGTCGAAGAGATCATGCGGAGAATTCACATGGAAGGGCCAGTGCGATCAGCCGATTTCAAGCGCACCGACGGTAAAAAAGGCGAATGGTGGGACTGGAAACAGGAAAAGATCATCCTGGAAAATCTGTATACGGTCGGTGATCTGATGATCGCCAAACGGCAGAGCTTCCAGCGCGTCTATGACCTTGCCGAGCGCGTCGTGCCTCATCTGGACGAACTCGAACTGCTGACGATGCCGGAAGTGCATCAGCAGTTCGTGCTGAATACAATCAGGGCGCTTGGTGTCACACGGGAAGCGTGGATCGCCGACTATTATCGCCTCCGCAAGCAGGAAGCATCTAAGGCACTGAAACAGCTTGTGAAAGATGGGAAGGTGATCGAAGTTGAGGTGATCGGCTGGACCGAACCCGGTTACGTGCATCCGGATCATCTGCCGATGCTGGAACGCATCGAGAAAGGCGATCTGCCGCAGTCGCAGACCGTGCTGCTCTCCCCGTTCGATCCGATTATCTGGGATCGCAAACGCGGCAGTGAATTGTTTGATTTCGATTATCAGCTCGAGTGCTATACACCGCAGGCAAAGCGCATTTACGGTTACTTCACCCTGCCGATTCTGTATAAGAATGCGCTCATCGGTCGGCTGGATGCCAAGGCGCACCGCAAGGAAAAACGCTTTGAGGTCAAGGCGCTGCATCTGGAGCCGGGTGTGAAGATCGATGATGAACTGCTGAATGCCCTGAACGCGGTGATTGAACGCTGCGCGGCATGGCATCGCACACCGGAAGTCGTCATCCAGCGCTCCGATCCGGAAGGACTGGTCGAACTGCTGGCGTGAGAGAAAGCCCCCCATCCCTAACCCTTCCCGGTGGGATAGGACTGGCGCTACCCAGTCGCTGTGCTGTGGAATGGGTAGCATTGCCTGCAATGCCGGGAAAGGGGGCTTTTTCGCTATCAACCGAACCGAGGAATAAACACTCACAACAGACTCTTTAACTCATGCCGCTAATCGCGGTATGATTCCCATGACAGCACGGCACTTGTGACAGACGCTGTGCTGTTATTGACTGCGCTTTAACCTCTTCTATCGAAAGGACTGCACCCATGACGAACCCTAAAGCCCTGTTAGATGCTTACGAGGTGCAGCCAAAGAAAAGCCTTGGTCAGAATTTCCTGCATGATCCCAACGCGCTGGAGAAAATCGTCGCGACTGCCGAGCTGATGCCGCATGAGACGGTGGTTGAAGTCGGACCCGGCACCGGCGCCCTGACCGAATATCTCGCCAGGGCCGCCCGCCATGTGATCGCCATCGAGCTTGATTACCGGATGCAGCCCATTCTGGAAAAACAGCTTGCGCCGTATGATAACGTCGTGCTGGTGTTTGACGATGTGCTGAAAACCGATCATCTGCATCTGGTTGGATCGAAAGACTTTGTTGTGGTCGCCAATGTGCCGTATTACATCACAAGCGCCATTCTGCGGCATTTTCTCGAACCGCACCGCCGCCCGCGCCGCATGGTGCTGACCGTCCAGCAGGAAGTCGCCGAACGCGTGACCGCGCCGGTCGGGGATCTGAGCCTGCTGGCGGTCAGCGTCCAGTTTTATGGCAAGCCGTACGTCGCCACGCGCCTCAAACCGGCGGTCTTCTGGCCGCGCCCGGATGTTGACAGCGCTGTGCTGGTGATCGATCCGTATGAGCATCTGCCGGTCGATGTGCCGGGGCCGGAGATGTTCTTCCGCGTGGTACGTGCCGGTTTCGGGCAGAAGCGCAAGCAGCTCCGCAACGCGATCGGCGCAGGACTGCACCTTAAAGGCGAAAAACTGGATGAGATCTTCCAGCATGCCGGAGTCGACTCCCGCCGTCGCGCCGAGACACTCACGCTCGAAGAGTGGGCAGCGCTGACACAGGTCATCAGCCAGTATGAGGAAACAGACAGAAAACCCTCTGCCTGAATGGTTTCGACGCAAAAATTCGAACTGAAGGCCGCCAGAGGAACTCTGCACCGTGTTTTGTCGTATAGCGTATAATGAAACAGCAGCGAGTGAACAGTAAACAATCAACAGTGACACTCAACCGGCACCGGGCCGGTATCAGTCATAAATTGACAGCACAGAAAAAGTCAGCGAGTGGTCTATGATTCGTGTGCAGCGACAAAATACAGTCTGGATGTCGGTCATCGGCGGTCTGACAGCGGTGGCATTGATTGCCAATCCGGCGACCGCACCGGTCCTGCTGCCAATGGTCCTTGGTGCGGCGGGGGCGGCCTTTATCCGGTTCGATGACCGGCGCAACCCGCTCTCCGGTCGGTTAAATCCCTCTAATGCCGTGAATACCGCCCTGACCGGCGCATCCGCACAGGCACAGGAAGCCGCCCGGCGCGCCAATGCGCGGGGATTTGGCCCTAATCCGGGGATTAGCCTGCTCGATATTGGTCTGATTGCGCTTGAACGTGAAGCACAGGGCGGGACACTCCGCCGCGCACAGTCTGTCTCCAAAGACGATGACGGTGTGCGCCCGTATCTCGTCCTGAATGTCGATCCGTCTGAGGCGGATCGTAACGCCCGCCTGCGTTTCGAGATGATCGATCAGAACGGCGAAGAAGTCTACGTGTACGAGATGAACCTGTTTCTGCGTGATGGCGAGCTGAATATCCTGCCGGATCATCAACTACCGCTGCTGAATAATCCACAGATCGCGGGGGCAGGCCAGTGGGATCTGCGGGTTTATCTGGACCGCCAGTTGATGGCAGTTCACACCTTCTCGCTGACTCCTTCCAGTGCCGAGCGTGCCGAACGCCTCAGCGGGCGTGCTGCTTCGCGCCCACGGCGCTATGTCATGCCACAGTCAGAAGCATCGGACAGCAGCGAAGCGCAGGCGCAGGACGAACGTCCGCCGCAAACGCTGGAAGAACTGCTGCGAAGCCAGAAGAATCAGCGCCGTCAGTAAATCAGCAGAATGGTGAGCACGGTTGGCAGCACGGTTGGCAGCAAAAGGTTCCCTACCAGCAGAGATTGATCAATCAGCTTACATTTTGTGTTAAACCACAAGCGAGACAAGCAGGCGCCGCGTAAACATCATACTGCGCATCACGTCAGATAATCAGACGAAGCAGTTACGCAATGCGGCCAGACCAGGCAGTCAGATAAGCGAGATAAAAACCTATGCGGTTTGATAACATTCCAAGAGAAGTGTGGTTCGGGCTATTCATCGTCTTCATGCTGTCGATGCGATTTCCGCCGCTCATCGGCCTGCTGCTGATTCTGGGGATGATCTATTTCTCGCAGAATATGATGAACAATACCCGCAGTAACATGGACCGGCGTTCAAACCGCGATTCAAACCGGCAGCAGACACGGGGCCGCTATTACGAGTATGACTCGCAGGAGTCCCGCCGTGCTCCACAGCAGACGCTGTCAGCCCCGCGTGCGCCGCAGATCGATCATGTCGCGCAGGCCATCGCCAATGCCGGACAGAATCCTGATGAACTGAGTGTCCTGCCTTTGGATATCGGTGTGCTGACCTATAAGGATGAAGAGCCGCCGCAGCTTTACCGGCTGGACGAGATCCCCGACGATATTGATTACATCCAGCCGTTTGTGGAACTGGAACTGCCATCCGCCGTGACCGGGCGCCTGCGTTTCGAGATCATCGACGGCAGCGGCCAGACGGTCTTCATCGAAGAGAACGCGCAGCGCTTCCAGGCGGGGGCACAGCCGATTGTCGCACAGACCCGCCTGCCGATTCATGATGCACAGGAATTTGATGAGACGTGGCACCTGAAGGTCTATGCCGAAGATGTGCTGCTGGCCGATCATAGCTTTGCATGGAACAACGCCGTCAATGTCTCGCCTATCCTTCAGCATATTCAGGAAGACGGCGAGATCAGTACCGAACTGCGTCAGGCCCTTGCCGAAACCCGCCTTGATCGTATGAGCCTTGACGAACTGCTGGACTTTCAGGATGACACTTCATCCGGGGCAGCCGATTATCAGAATGAGGCGCAGCGTCAGGCCCGCCGCCGGAGTTAGCGGCGGCGGCGCGAAAAAAAAAGTGCCGCTGCAAGCTGTTTTTCCCCTCAACATGCGCGGCGATGGCAGTAATTGCAGCGTAAATGCGCTGCAAGATGCGCTGCTTGTAGCAACAAGTTGCTGCAACTGCAATACGGCGGGCGGCATTGAATGCCGCCCCTACAGCTCTGCGATGTTAAGGTGCAGGAGCTTTAGAACCTGTTTGGAAATTGGTTACCGGTGCGGACAGGGCAGGCCCCTGTCCCTACATTCAGCATGTGCATTTATGCACCTTGTAGGGACAACGCCTAAACATGCTTGCATGTCCATGCTT
>CAYNDH010000253.1:0-5231 GCA_964395665.1 uncultured Anaerolineaceae bacterium | reverse complement strand
GTTTTGTGTAGGGGCGGACCTGCGTGTCCGCCCGCAGCGGTTAAGCAACCAGCGGGCGATGACGTGTGATGCGCAGCATCATCCATCGCCCCTACACATGAGCGATTTTTGTAAATGTCAACACGTCCTAATGATTTAAATCAGGACGAACAGGCCCGGAGCAAGATACTTATCCATTCGCTGATGATTGCGATTGCAGAGCGCTTGAGCCATGTAAACTGGCAAAAAGTTTCTCTGATTCCCTGCGTTTTTCTGCCCAAAATCTTTGACGACATACACTTGATCCTCCCCGATTATCTATCCCTGACTTCATCTCAGCTTCTTTAATCTACTGAATTTAAAAAGCGATAATGCCTGGTTTTGACCATATCGAGGTTCATTCGTGTTGATGCGCGAGGAGATACACTAATAGTTCCAGCTCATCATCTGGCAAATGAGTGAAAGCAGGCATATGATGATTCGTCGCTTCGTAACCGGGTGTATAAAATATAATCGGGTTTACAATGCTCTCGCGGATATATGCTTCGATAGTGGTTGCCTCGCCACTATAACTGTTTAGCAGGAGATGCTGTGCGGCCATGGTGGCTACATGGTCATGCGCCGGGCCGAAAGTGCCACGTGTATTCGCCGCAGTCAATGTATGACATGAACCGCAATAGTTCGCCCGATAGACTTCAATACCACGCTCGATCAATGTAGAGTCAACCGGGATTAAAGCGGGTTCCATCGTGATGGGCGCATCGATTGTGCTGCAGGCTGCGAACATGATCATCATGACAATGAGAGACAGATATATAAGATGAATCTGCATATGTTTTCCTCAAAACAATAAGTCTGAGGAGAGCCAATACCACTCTCCTCAGACCTCATAAACGTGTCTACCTACTCTTCCATCGAGGGTAGCGGTAGGCCTTCCATAGACGTCAGACCTTCGTAGTAAACGACCATCCCGGCTTCGGGGATAGCCACACCGTTAATTGCTACATAGCCGTTACCATCCGCATCAAGAGCAATAGCAGTAACAAACGGCAGCCCTTCAACCAGGATCTCACCCGTACCATCTGGCAGGATACGTACAATCGAACCGGAGTTAAATACCGGGCCTTCCTCCGTGAATAAGCCGAACTGGACGCCATAGAAGTTACCGTCAGGTCCCAGTGTCATATCGGTCAGCATGGTAAAACCTACAGCAAAATCACTGATCTCACCGTCGGCTGAAACCTGGAGGACTTTTGCCGACCCAGGGATAAAGGGGGCACCCGACAACAGCGATACATACATCTCACCAGCCTCATCGAATACCACAGCGGTCGGTACCGGATCCGTGATAAGTTCACCACCACGCCAGGGATTAGGGAATACGCCCGGCAATCCTTCGAAAACAGCGATTGTGTTCGTCTCACCGGTTTCAGTATCCACACTGATGAGGGTATTGGCGGCGGCGTCAGCTACATAAAGCAGTCCATCTGGCCCAACAGTGATACCGTAAGGATGGGACTCGATGTTGTCGGTGCCATCGGGATTGTTTGCCAGTTCATGTAACCACAGGTCAGCCACCGTGACAGCTTCGCCATCTTCGATGCGGACAACCTGTGCCTGAAGCGGCAAGGTCACTTCCTCACCGGCGTTAATATGCCAGACGCCAATTGTGGCATAGATTACTCCATCCAATTCCACAGTCCTTGCCCCGCCAATGGCCTCCTCGCCGACCATGATGGAAGGCAGTAAAGCGACAACTTCTGCTTCCTCACCAGGTGTCAGCATCAGGATACGAGCTGTCTCGCCATAATTAGCCGGGTTTATCTCGAAGGTGTTAGGATCAAAGAATTCAGTCGTCTCTTCACCACCGAATCCGCTGTCAATCACCCAGAGATTGCCTTCACTATCAATAAAGAGGCCCTGTGGGCCATTCAGCCCACCCAATATTATGTCACCATCCAGTTCCGGCATGGGTGGTGGTCCATCCTGGGCCAGCACAGGCAGGGCAAAGACAGTCATAAAGATCAGCATTACCAATTTAATACGCATATCTTTCTCTCCTTTTGGACAAACTCATCAGCATCTTCCACAAACAAACGTGCATAGGCATATCCATCCTGGCGAGTCCATGCCACCTCCATATCACGGGCAATCTGCTACCGGATTTATCTTGCATAGTGGGCATGGCTGCCATACCAAACCTTTGCAATTCAAACACAGACTCAGCTTATTGCTTTAAACTGGGTCTGTCTTCATTCAAAAGTATGAAAGGGTGGGAGGGAGGTATGAATTAGAGATGCAGGTGCAGCTCTCGGACTCGGGCAGCCGCTTCGGTCCGGGATTTAGCATGGAGCTTAGAGAGAATACGTGTGATATGGGATTTCACTGTGTTTTCAGTGATGAAAAGCGATTCGGCGATGTCCCGGTTAGAGTCTCCGATGACGATCAGCCGAAGAATATCAACTTCCCGAGGAGTCAGATAATCACTGCTCCCAGGAATCAGCAAAGGCCGGGACGATGTATGATCGCCGCGCATGGCATTGATGCAGAAACTCAGGAATTCGGGGAAAATATTGGCCTGGACGCCCGCCTCTAACACAGGCAGAAGGTACTTTCCTTCGATCAGTACCAGGCCGGGCATGCCCCAGGCGACCAGGGGCGAAAGTGCTTTATGCAGCGTCTGTAAGGCCAGGTTAAATTCTCCCATCTGCCATTGAATCTGTGCGAGGCAAAGATGTCCATTGGTAGGAAAGAAACGATTCGTCTCCGCACGAATATACACGGCCTGCTTCATCAGTTGCTCTGCCTTGGACAATTCCTCTTGATGCAGTGCAATGTGAGCCTGTAAGGCCAGTGCCAGCCCTTCAAATTCCTTAAATACGCAGTGTTCTTTCATCTGCTCACAAACTCGTTGAGCTTCTTCCAAATGATTTTCTGCTAGCAGACGTCGTCCAGATAAATACAGCCATTCGGTCAGATACTGTCTGCTGGTATAGACGCGCATGATTTCCGGGAGGCGGGAATCATGGTAGTGATCGAATTCCTCATAATCTTCGTGGATGAGCGCGACTGACAGTATCACCGCATCAACCACCGCCTCTGCCCAGGCAAACCCGCCATAAAATTGGATAATTGCCTGTGACTCCTGTGCAAAGGCTTTGGCAATATCTGGTTCACCACGAAACAACGCCAGCGTGGATTGAATATTGCACACCCCCATCCTGATAATCGATTTTTCGCGGTCAGTATGTTTTTCCATATAGGGCAATATACGTTCAAAGGGTTTTAGACCCTGTGATGTAAAGAACAACACGTGTCCAATGCATTGGGCGAACCTGCGATATGTATCGACATTATCCTGCCGGATTAAGTCATCAATCATTTTCAGCAGAAATTGTTCAACTTTATGATGCCGATAATTGCAGGCACTATTCCGGATTCCTGCCAACAGAGTCATAAACTGGATTTCCGGGGTAATATCCGGGACAAGATGATGGACATGCGCACAGAATAACGGATAAACCTCTCCATTATCTGTGCGCTCAAGCTGGGGAGTCAGCAGTTGAATGTCAGCCAGAATCTCACCATCGAGTTCATCGTTTTTCTGAAACAGATCCCGAGCCGTTTCAATCAACGGGATACCGGTAAGGTACAGACCACGATCCACAGCCAGCGATCCGCGCACTAAAAGCACCCAGGGATTGTGATTCTGCAACTGCTGAGGCAGTTGATTGACGAATAGTTCCTGGCGCATATCAATCAGAAGCGTGATGCAATTCATCACATCCCGTGTAATCGCCTGACGCATCACACCAATAGCATCGTTCCATGCTTCAGCAGCGATATAATGTTGAAAAGCCTGCATATTTTGGGAATGAATAGTTGCTGCTTGTTTGTGAATTTTCTTGTACTGATCGGGGTTTTCAAGTTTCAGTTGATTTTGTAAAAAGTCTTGAAACAGGGTGTGATAGCGATAGGTCCCATCACCTAATGCAACTAAAAACAGGTTGTGGCGGTGCAGGTGATATAGAATAGTAGCCACATCGGACTGTTGGGTAATGAACTGACATATTTCTGGTGTCAGGACGGACAGAACAGATGTTTCGAGCAAAAACCGGCGGATCTCCTCATTCTGTTGCGCGAGCACTTCCTGCGCAAGCAGCTCAAATACATATCGGTTGTTTTGTGCCAATTCATCAATATACTGCGCACGTTTATTAGCCTCAATGTAGGTCAGGGATAGGGCTAGTAACCTTAAACCCGCAATCCAGCCTTCGGTTCGCTGGCAAAGCTGCCTGACCAGGTGCTCAGGCAGTTCCAGGTTCAACAGATGATTCAGGTAATGGGTGGCCTCTTCAGGACTAAACCGGAGTTCATCCAGACGAAGCTCTGCCAGTTCACCTCGCCCACGCATTTTAGAGAGGGATAGAGGAGGATCATAGCGTGTCATTGCGATGATATGGACGTTGGCGGGTAGGTTTTCAATCAGGTAATCAAGAAAATCATAGACTTGTTTCTCGGTCACCAGGTGCAAATCGTCCAGCACCAGAGCTACAGACTGTTGGGGAAATTGATCCAACCAATTAACCAGGATGTTAGCCACCTGTCGAGTCGGAACATGACCGCTGTTTATGTTATGAATTAATTCATGATCTATTTCGGGGAGTAAGGCGATTGCAATTGCTGGGAGAAACGCCTGGAGATTATTATCTCCCTCATCTAATGATAGCCAACGCACCGTGATTTGGCTTGATCTGCGAGACAGATCCGCAACCAGTGTGGTTTTGCCAGATCCTGCCGGAGCCGAAATCAGAATTAAGCGATGTGCCACCGTCAGTTGATATAATTTATCGGTCAACCAGTTGCGTTCTATAGTTTCCTGAGTGCGGGGTGGGCGTAGTTTCGTGTTAGGAAATAGAGATAGCCAATTCGAAACTTGTTTCTGCATAATAATGCCCGTACTCTTTATTCCGTCAATTGATGGTCATAAGTATATACTCAACGGGGTACTCTCGCATGTGGTCTACCCCCAGTTTAGTGGAGTAACAGTGGCTCAAGCAGCCAGCGGGGACAGAGGTATTCGAATCGGCTGGATGGTACTGCACCAATAAGCCAGACATTGATGTTTCTATCCCGATGTCGTTTCCTGGAGCGCATGGCCTGGATATTGAAGACCTGATCGTAAATGCAGTGGCCCACGCCAAATTCAGGCCGGGAACTGTTGGAAATCCATATAACCATACGACACGCGT
>CAYNDH010000252.1:0-5379 GCA_964395665.1 uncultured Anaerolineaceae bacterium | reverse complement strand
GAAGAATCCCGGCCCTGCATAGACCTCACCGGCTACTGATAACCCTGTGCCTGAAGGTTGAACAGTTCTGCGTACAGCCCTTCATGTGCCATCAGTTCAGCGTGGGTGCCGAGTTCCAGAATCTGACCATTACCCAGCACGGCGATACGATCCGCCATGCGGACGGTGCTGAAGCGGTGCGAGATGATCACAGAGGTCTTGTGCTTTGTCAGCTCGACAAAACGCAGGAAAGTCTCGTATTCGGCCTGTGCATCGAGCGCGGCGGTCGGCTCATCAAGGATGATGATCTCGGCATCGGCCATGTACGCCCGCGCCAGTGCGATCTTCTGCCACTGTCCGCCGGATAACTCTGTGCCGCCGCTGAAGCGCTTGCCCAACTGCTGATCGTAACGCGCCGGCAGCGACTCGATCACCTCATCGGCGATGCTCTTCTGTGCGGCCTGTTCCACCTGCATCTGATCTTCAACACGCTCGATCATCCCGACGCCGACATTCTCACGGGCGGTGAAGTTGTACTGTACAAAGTCCTGAAAGATCGCGCTGAACAGCGCCCGGTATTCGTCCGGATCAAAGGCGCGGATGTCGATCCCATCGAACAGGACGCGCCCCTGTGTGGGCCGATACAATCCGAGCAGCAGCTTGATCAGCGTCGTCTTTCCCGAACCATTCCGCCCGACCAGTGCCAGCTTTTCACCCGCATACAGCTCAAAGGACAGATTCTGGAAGACATCCTCACCTGCACCGGGATAGCGGAAGCTGACATTTTCAAATTGGATGCTGTGTTTCAGCGTCGATGGGACCGGAAGCTGTGGCTCCAGCCGTGCGCCGGGGGAGATTTCCAGATCAATGAAGTCGAAGTAATCCTGCAAATACATGGCGCTGCTGGTGATGCTGGTAAAGCGCGAGAAAATCCCCTGCACTTTGCCCTGCAAGCGGCTGAAGGAACCCGCCAGAAAAGTCAGGTCGCCGAGCGTGATCTCTCCACTGACTGCGCGAAAGATGATGATCCCATAGGCGACATAATAGCCAAGGCTGCCGATCAGGTTGAACAGCATCCCCCACGCCGCCCGTCGGATTGCCAGCGACCGGTTTTCGTCGTAGAAGCGATCCGCCAGCACCGAAAAACGCTGGCTGAGATAGCCCGACAGGTTAAACAGCTTGACCTCTTTGGCGCTTTCATTGGTCGCGCCAATATATGCCAGATAATTGAGCATCCGCCGTTCCGGTGTCCAGCGTTTGGCAAGCGAATAGGTCGAGCGGCTGAACTTCATCTCGCTGATGAATGCCGGGACAATCGCCACGATCAGCAGGACCACCAGCCATGGGTCCTGAATATACAGCCCGACCACCAGAAAGCTGACCGTGACCAGATCCTGTGCCTGTGACAGCACTGATGCGGTCAGATTGGTGCGGGCGGTCGTCTGGCGCTGTGCCTGATCGAGCTTGTCGTAAAATTCCGGATCTTCAAGCTGCCATAATTCCATAGCGGCGGCTTTTTCGATCAACTGCACCGACACCTGATTGGAATACAGCTCGACCACCAGCGAATCAGTCAGGGTGATGATGCGGTTCAGTACATCCGACAGCAGCACCAGCCCCAGTTCCAGCCCGATCAGCCATAACAGCGGCGACAGGTCAGGGTCAGGTGTCCCCATGCGGGCGACGACGTTATCAATGATCAGCTTGCCGACATACAGCAGCAGCACTGGCATCACGGACTGCACCAGCCGCACGACGATGTTAATCCCGGTCAGCAGTGGGCTGGTGTTCCAGATCAGGCGAAAGAAGCGTGGGATATAGCGCAGTGTGCCGAAGTTGCTGAGAAACGAGCCGGTCTCCTTAGGGGGAATGCGTCTGTGTCCCATTCACATCCGATCTGCTTTCATGCTCATCCAGTAAAGTTACGGTAAAGCTCTGCACTGATCCCCGACTGCGCATTTACTTCGGCACACCAAGGCCGCCAATGCCATCTTCACCTTCGTCGGCATCATCCCCGTGCGGGACCTGTGTCTCGATCATCATACGTGCGGTTCTGGGGATGATCTGATGCCCGTCGCCGTCGCGTTCGTGCAGTTCACTTTCGACCGCGATGCTCGGCAGGTTCTCGATATACAGTGACCGGCTGGGGAAGGCGATGTCAAGGCCGCTGCGCCGGACGATGTTCATGATTTCCAGATTGAGGCGCTCTTTTTCGCTCGTGAATTCGCCCCAGTTCGCCAGATCGACGAAGCCGCGCACCAGAATCTCCAGCGAGTTCTCGCCGAAATTGATGAAATTCACTACTACGGACGCCGGATCGACTTTTTCCTGCGATTTCAGGTAATCACGCATCTCCGAGAGCAGAGCGCTGAGTTCTTCAGCGCTGGCCCCGTAACGGATACGCAGCACATAGTCGATGCGCCGTTTCGCCAGCCGCGACCAGTTCAGAATGGCGCTGTTGGCAAGCTTGTTATTCGGCACCATCACCAGCGCCTGATCGAGCTGGCGCACCCGCGTCGAACGCAGGCCGACATGCTCGATATTGCCCTCAACATCCGGCGTCTTGATGTAATCGCCCACGTTGAACGGGCGATCGCCGACAATCGCGACAAAGCCGAACAGGTTGGCGACAGTATCCTGCGCCGCCAGTGAAAACGCCAGCCCGCCGAGACCGATCCCGGCCACCAGCCCGCTGACATCATAGCCCCATTCCTGAAGCACGATCACCACACCGGCGGCGATCAGCAGCAGGCGCACGGCCACGCGCACAAACGGCAGCAGACGTTCTTCAATCGTGACGCCGGTAATCGCGAACAGCCGCTTGCTCGACGGCAGCAGCACGGCGATCAGTTGATTCAGCAGCACCAGTACAGCCACAATCACCAGTGTACGGACGACACGCAGCAGGAAGGTCGATTCCAACTGGAAAATCGCCGCACTGATAAAAAGCGCTCCCGCAATCAGCAGCAGGCGCACCGCTGGGGCCGCCGCATCGATCAGCGATTCGTCAACTTTAGTCGATGTCCGTTCGGTGATACGGCGCAGCGGGACCAGCACCATCCACCGGATGAGTCCGCGCAGTGCCAGCAGCAGCCCCAGTGCAAGGAACAGTGCCAGTATGCGGACAATCGCATCCTTTACCTCAACGGGTAAAGCGCTAAACCACTCGATTTGCTCTAACAAATACATCATTCCTCATCTGATTTTGTTCATACGCCTGTGTGCTGATCAGACCGCTATCCGCTCTGGTCACTATACCCTTCGCCGAAGACCTGTTCCAGCAGTTCCGCAATCGTATCGCGTTTGATTGTGACACCTGATGTGCCATCCCCGACCGACAGGCCGGTGATATACGGGCGTTCAATGACCGCCGTATCAATCGCATCTTCTGGCAGGACAGCGGCAAACCGCGCCAGCGCGATCGCGTCAACCAGTGTCAGGTCGGTGTACAGGCGGCCTTCGAGATCCGCCAGCAGGTCTGGCGCCTGTAGGATCAGGCCGGGAAGGATGCGCGGGGACGTCGCTTTTGCCACCACTGCGCGCACCATCTGGATCTGCCGTTCGCCGCGTTCGTAATCATTATCATTGTGGCGCGTCCGCACGAACTTCAGCGCGTTTTCGCCGTCCAGAGTATGGTCCCCGGCACGCAGATAGAACGGATCAAAGCCGTAGTTCATATCCGGATAGGTCGGGTCATTGATCGGGTAGGTCGTCGTAATTTCCACGCCGCCAAGCGCATTGACAATATCGGTAAACGCTTCGAAATCGAACAGGATAAATCCGTCGATATAAATCCCAAGGTTGTATTGCAGGGTATCCATGATCATGTATGGACCATAGCCTTCCTGCCGTTCTTCTCCACGCAGCAGGAGTGTATTGACGCGCACCATTGGGGACTCGGTGCTGCCGGGGGCCGGGGGCAGCGCGAAGAACAGATCACGGGGGATGTGCAGAATCCCGACATGCTGCGTCGCCGGGTCGATATTGACCAGCATCAGCGCATCGGTGCGCACCTTGAGCGAGCTGCGCTCCGTCGGGCGGCGATCCATCCCGGCGATCAGAATGGTGAAACGCGATTCTTCATCCCAGCGTGCGATGATCACTTCCGGCGTTGGCGTGTCGTCATCATTTCCCTGTGCGGCGGTGGGCGAGTTCGAAAGCGGATCGACGCCGATCACGAGCAGCAGGGCAATCATCAGCCCCAGCATCCGGCGCGAAATACGTGGTGTAGACATAGAAATCATGCTCCTCTCAGTGGATTGTATGGCAGGGTGTCTGCTTATCTGTATAGGACACATCCAGATGCATCAGCGTGCCACTGAAATTCACGCCTGTGCATATAACATAACGCAAAAACGCAGTTTATCCCTGCGTCGATCTGTATGACTGTCAATTGTACGCTGATTTTACTATGCCTGTAAAAGCGCTGTGAACGGACAGTGGTCCTATATCTGTTTAAAGGTTCATAAGCTCAGATCCCGGTTTTTGATTTTGGCAGAACGTATGCTAGGCTTTGTGCTTTTACCCAAGCAGAGTCGATGTCAAAGAAAAAGAAGAAGTCAACGTCAAGACGCACATTTTACTGTTATGTTGATGAGAGCGGACAAGATCCCAGAAGTAATTGGTTCATTGTTGGCGCTGTGGTTTTCGAAGGTGATCGAGATGCTGTTGAAGATGCACTGACAGAAATCGGATTACAAAGCGGTAAACGAAATCAGAAATGGGGCCGCACTCCTGCAAAGTATCGTGAGGCTTACATCTCTCGCATACTGAAATACCAACCTTTACACGGATGTATGCTCTATGCGATGTATTCACCACGTGAGAAATATTTTCCACTTATCATCCGTGGGGCCTATGAAGCAATAAATCTTCACGTTCCGGCTGAAAATTACACCACTCTGGTTTATGTCGATGGTTTGGGAAATTCGTTGATCCAGCCGTTCAAAAAAGAACTGCGAAAGCGGGGAATTGAGGTTGGCAGCGTGCGTCCGGTTAGGAAGGACGAAAATAATGTGCTTATGCTTCTGGCTGACGCAGTTTGTGGTTTTACAAGGGCAGGGCTGGAAGGTAAAAGACCTTTTCAGGAGATGCTAAGCCATGCAGAGCGTGAGGGGATCATTCGAAAAGTGTAATTTAAAAGAGGGTATAAAAACCCTCTTTGGTGTTTTCCGCTCTCCCCTCGCGGAAGGGTTCCATGCCTAGCCGTTTGAGGCTCCCCGCTGCAAGCAGGTATTCAGCATGGTGCTACCCCCAGTTTGGGGGACACAGCGTTAAGCTGTGTATTTTTGTGTTGTGGTTCGATTACAATTATATACACAATCGTGTACATGTCAAAGGTTATACCTCAACGCAGAAGCTACTTCAGATACCCGTGCGCCCTGTACCACTCATACGTAT
>CAYNDH010000251.1:0-5452 GCA_964395665.1 uncultured Anaerolineaceae bacterium | reverse complement strand
CTATAACCTGACAACGGTCACGCTTAACGGCGGGAACGCACGCTTCCGCATCAACAACGGCTCCACCGGCACCGTGAACGTCACAAGCGGGACGATCACCAATCCAACCGGGGATGCCTTTACGATTGCCGCAAGCGCAGTCAAGGGAACTTTTACGGGGACGATCTCCAAATCCAGTGTTGGTTACGCGCTCGATGTCGCAGGTCTTGAGGCTGGCGGCAGCTATACCATCGCAGGAACGGTCATAGCAACCAACAACAGCCTGGGCGCTCGTTTCGTCGACTCCGCAGGCTCGCTAACCGTCACCACACTGACGTCAGGCACAGCGGCTGAACGGCTCAACACCACACCGCTGATCCTCGGCAATAACAGCGGCGCACTGACGATCACGACCTATATCGCCTATACATGGGGTGCACCGGGTCTGGTTTCAACCGCACCGTCAGCCACACCGGGTTTGATCACCATCTCAGGGGGTATCATTAGTGTCGGGAGCGCAGGTGCGGTCAATATCTCACACACAGCGATCTCACAACCGCTGAATATCACGCTGGAGCGCGTCACCGCCAGCGGCAGCACACGCGGTATCCATCTGCAGCGCACATCCGGCAGTTTCACCATTACAGGCGCGGATAACGCCCCCGATGACTATAGCTCCGGCGGCACCATCAGCAGTATGGCGGAAAGCGCTGTCAGGCTCGAAAATGCAGCGAATGTCACGCTGCGGCACATGACCTTCCTGAATGCCAGCAACTCCAGCAGCAGCCCGAACTGCGAACCGATCCAACTGCTTAACTGCCAAGCAGCAGTGATGGTGTACAACAGCAGCAATCTGATACTGAATGAGGTAAAGATCGATAGTGCAGGCGACCACGGTATCTATGGCAGCGGTCTCAATGGCCTGACGATCACCGACAGCATCATCGAGAATATCGGTACCGGGCTTGATAAGAGTGCGATCGCCTTCAATCGCGCCGGCACAGGTGGCAACCTGACTGGCACGGTGAACATCACCGGAACCACGATCCGCAACGTCGCGACACACATGATCGCGGTCGAAAACTTCACCGGCGCGGCGCCACTGACGTTCAACATCTCGGACAGCACACTGCAAAACAACCAGAGCGGCACTTATGCATCCTGCGGCAATGCTGACTGCGGCGGAGACGGTATCTTCGTCCGTGCGGATGGCAACGCGCAGATCACGCTGAATGTCACCAACGTCCAGTTCCTTGATTACAGCGGCGTTGGCGTCGATGGTGCGGCGGAAGGCGGCCCCGCAATGCTTACCGCGAATATCATCAACAGCACCTTCACACCGATTCCTGTGGTCATCGGCAACTCAAGAAATGGCATCGGCGGTATCGAGCTTGTCTCGACACAGAACAGCCAGTTGTACTTCAATATCGACGGGAATACGGTCAACAACTCCGAAAGCCACGGGATCCTGATCGGCGGGATGGACAATGGTGGGTTCATTGAAGGCAAAATCATCAACAACAATGTGACCTTCTCCGACACTGGCTATGGTATTGGTGTCCGCATCGACGCTAACGAGATAACCGATGTATACACCGCCCGTATCAAAATCATGGGCAACACTATTTCCAATACGGGAGCAACGCCGATCGCTGCTTTCAACCGTGACGGCGGCCCCGGTTCCCTGATGGATGTCGCACTGCTGAATAACACCGTTAACCTGCCTGGTTCGACTGCTGCCGGAATTCACGTTCGCTCTCAGGATCAGACAACGGTCTGCGCTGTCATCATGAACAACACCGTATCTGTGGGTTCCGCCGCAAATATCTCCGTTCAGGAATCGAACTTCTCGAGAATGATGATTCAGGGACTGATTTTGCAAGCGTCCAGTGACACGCAGACACAGGTGTATCTTGCCTCTGTGAATAACATCACGTCAGTGGCTGCCTTCTCGTCAGACAATGTGTTTGAAGCACAAAACTGTCTGGCGGACGACCTGCAATAATGCCCTCACAAAGTGGGGGAAGCTGAGCTTCCCCCACTTCTTCCAATAACTGGAAACCGCTTTACTGTAGAGAGGATATATGAGATGAGTGAACCATTTTTAGCAGAAATCAAAATTGTCAGTTTTAGCTTTCCACCCAAGGGTTGGGCCTTCTGCCACGCACAGTTCCTGCCGATCAATCAGAATCAGGCCCTGTTCGCGCTACTGGGGACGACTTATGGAGGCAACGGCCAGACAACCTTCGCCCTGCCCGACTTAAGAGGGCGTGCGCCGATGCATTTTGGCTCAGGTCACACCCTGGGAGAAAGCGGTGGTTCTGAAACACACACCGTGACAATGCAGGAAATGCCGATGCACAACCACTACGCCAGTGGCACGCTTAATACTGCTACGCAGCAGACACCTGCTGCCAACTCTTATCTGGCGCGTGGCAGCCGCCCCATGTACGGCCCGGCACAGGGTCTGGTTGCGATGGCCCCGCAGGGGGTGACCAATATTGGGGGTTCTCAGCCGCATAACAACATGATGCCATTTCTGGTACTGAATTTTATCATCGCCCTGCAGGGCATCTTTCCGAGTCAGAATTAGAAAGGTGTACAAATGACTCCTTATATAGGCGAGATTCGCATGTTCGGTGGCAACTTTGCACCGAATGGATGGTTGTTCTGTGAAGGGCAGCTCCTGCCGATTTCAGAAAATGAAGCCCTGTTCCAGCTTATCGGCACGACGTACGGTGGTGATGGTCAGAGCACATTCGCCCTGCCCGATCTGCGATCACGCGTGCCGATACACTTTGGGCAGGGTTTCGGGCTGACCAACCGGGCAATAAGCGAAACCGGCGGTGTGGAAAGTGTCACGCTCACCGCGCAGCAAATTCCAGCCCATTCCCATCCAATGCTCGCCAGCAGCCAGACAGCCACGACGGAGTTTCCAACGGGTGCAGTGCTGGCGGGTTCAGCGGCGGTAGACAGTTTCGGGTCACCGGTTGGGCTGTTAGCGCTGGCCTCAACGGTGTCTGTTACAGGTGGCAGTCAGCCGCATGAGAATATGATGCCGTTTCTGGCAATTAACTTCATTATTTCGCTTTTCGGTGTATTTCCGTCACCAACGTGAGGTTCAGAATGTCCGATCAATTTGTAGCAGAAATTCGTATCGTCCCGTTTAACTTTCCCCCAAAGGGGTGGGCATTCTGTAATGGTCAGCTCATGCCGCTCAGCCAGAATTCGGCGTTATTTTCGCTGCTGGGGACCGTTTACGGCGGTGATGGCAAATCGACTTTCGCCCTGCCTGATCTTCAGGGACGGGTTCCAATCCAGCCCGGACAGGGACCGGGCCTGGACTTGTACGGTCTTGGTCAGTCAGGTGGATCTGCAAGTGTCACGCTGCTGGAAAGCGAGATACCAGCCCATAACCATACACTGATGGCGACGCCATTCGAAGCTGAGGACAATGACCCGCCCGGCCTTGTTCCGGCGGCGATTGTCGGAGGCAGGCTATATGACACCAGCAGTACCAACCAGGTACAGATGTCGCCTAACTCGCTGTCACCCGCTGGCGGAAGCCTGCCGCACAACAATCTTCAGCCCTATCTGGTGCTGAATTTTATCATCGCCCTGCAGGGGATCTACCCGCAGAGGCCGTAGCTAAATATGCTGAACTCAATTCATCCGCAGATCACGCTGCGGGCCGCACAGCCGGAAGATGAAGAATTTCTCGCGCAGGTGTATGCCAGTTCACGCGAAGAAGAATTATCTGTTGTCACGTGGACTGAGGCGCAGAAAGCCGCGTTTCTGAGAAGCCAGCACGAAGCGCAGCACAGTCATTATCACACCTACTACCCTGACGCAAATTTTGACCTCATCCTGCTGGACGGCGTGCAGATCGGGCGCATATACGTGGACCGCCGGGTTGAAGAACTGCGCCTGATGGATATCGCCCTGCTGCCTGATTATCGCAATCGCGGCATCGGCACAAAGCTGATTCGTGATCTGATGGACGAAGCCGCCGCCAGTCAGAAGTTCATCGGGCTGCATGTGGAGCAGTTCAACCGGGCGTATCAGCTTTACCAGCGGCTCGGCTTCCGTGATGTCGAAATGCGCGGCATCTACATGTACATGACGTGGACGCCGAACGAGTCAAGCGAATAGAGCGAATAGAGCGAATAGAAAGAAGAAACATGCTCGAAAAATTAACCGCAGCAGATTTCACCGATTACATTGGCCGCAGCTTCGAAATCCACTACGGATCAGATGAGGTGCTTAGTGTCGTGCTGGCTGAAGTGCAGGAATCACCCTACATCCGTTCGGATGATCCCGACGCACGACGGGGTTTTTCACTGCTGTTTCAATCCGCTATTCGGGAATATCTGCCGCAGGGGATTTATCGCATCGCCGAACCGGATTTCAGCGCAGCACACGGCCCGCTTGAGTTTTTCATCGTGCCGCTGGCCCCCACTGCGGAAGGCGTGCGCTATGAGATCATCTTCGGTTAGCGGGCGAGCAGCCCGGATGTATTGTGTTTCAACCTGCAGGATCTGAAAGAAATAATACGGAGTACCCGTGAAAAAGACATCATTAAAACCATCTGTTTCCGTCAACGCCCCGTCGAGAAGAGACTTTCTCCGCTTGGGGGGCGCGGCGGTCGGCACCCTTTTTGCAACGGCGGCAACGGCGGCAACTGCCGCCCCGTTTAATCTGATTGCCGACGCCGCTGATACTGCCATCCCGTCAGTCGGCCATGGCGTCGGTCAGCTCAGTGGTAAAATCGCCGTCCTGATCCCGCGCAGCGGCCCCGGTGAGGCCGCCTATGCCGCCTTCACCCGGATATTTGCTGAACTGCATCCCGGCGTTGAAGTGCTGACTGCGCCGGTGCGCCCTTACTGGAGCGATGTCACAGAAGCCGCACGTCGCATGATCGAAGAGCAGGATGCAAAGGTCATCGTCACACTGATGAACCCGACGATCCCGGCCCCGGCACGCGATCTCTTCGCCTCAAGTGATGCAGTGCTGATCATCGCCAGTGCAGGGGAAAATATCCTGCGCCCGGAAGATGCGCTGCCGAATATCTTTCATACCAGCCTGCACCTGTGGGAATCCAATCATGCCCTGGGCCGTTGGGCGGTCGAGACTTACGGGCAGCGCGGTGTCATCAGCAGCAGCCTGTATGACAGCGGCTTCGATGCCCTCTATGCCTTCCAGATGGGGGTTGAGGATGCAGGCGGCGAGATCCTGCGGACGCACCTCCAGCTTGAGCAGTCGGCGGCGGCTTCAGCGGCGACAGCATCCGCGCTGCGTGATCTTCTGGCAGCACAGCGCCCTGATTTCATTTTCCACATGCACAGCCAGACGCCAGAGGCCGAAATCGAACTGGCAGCACTGGCAGAATCGTTCGGTATCCCTCTGCTGCGGACCTCTTTCACCGCCGTTCCCAGTGCAGAAGGGGCAGTTGTGACTGCCTTTGAACCCGGCA
>CAYNDH010000250.1:2987-5456 GCA_964395665.1 uncultured Anaerolineaceae bacterium | reverse complement strand
GGTTAGGGGAAGGGGGTCTGTGATCCAGGTTAGAGAATATGGATTTTCGCGCTTAACTTCATGCCTATACGCAGAAGCGTTTCCCTACAGTATCTTAGGGTGACCGGACGTCGGAACGCAGCTTCAAGCCATCAAAAACAGGATAAGCCTGTGAAGCTTCACAGGCTTATTTATGTACCTGACACTTACGCGGCTTTTTCGAGCGTTGTGTCAGCGGTCTGCGGGGCGCTGGTGCCGGTGGTCAGCCAGCTTTGCAGGAAATCGTTAAACGACAGGCGCTCGGTCATCACGGTCAGCCACTGAAACAGCGCGAAGATCACCAGCAGCGCCGTGATCACGGATGCCGCCAGCGTGATCTCGGCGGACAATTCACCATATCCCTGAAATAATACATACAGCAGCAGCACTGCAAGCAGCGTCACGGCCACCGGATTCGCCAGATTGGGGATAATCTTGCCGGAAATGTGCGTCGCCCGGTCAGCGTCACGGGTGATGCTGCCGACGAGACGGATATGCCGGTGAGCAAGATCGGTCCGATGCTGTGTAATCCTAAAGCGTGTCCGTCCGCCCTTTTCGGTCTGCTCGACCTCATAATATCGGTGCTCTGGTGCGCTGTGGTAGCTGTTGAGCCGCGCAATGCGTTCCAGAACCGGCGAATTCGGATCGGTGATCGACAGGTCAAATGCTCTGGCGAGCTGAAGGCGATCCCAAAGGGTGAGATGAAGGACATTTCCGGTATTGGATTTGTGCGCCATGTTGATAAGATCAGCTTTCATCAATGATAAACGGGCGATAACAGACAGGTATTCCTATTGACTATTTTAGAGGCGTCTTCATCTGGGAATCGTAGAGGTTTAGCGGCGGCATCGACGGCATCGACGGTAGCGGCGGCATCGGCGCAGACGATTTCGCGGCTGTGGGTGGCCGACCTGATATGGATCTGCGCACTGGTGGCGTATATCCTGCTCGGTGTGCCGCAGGTGCCGTTCCACGGGGACGAATCGACACTGGTTTACAACACGCACGATTACGCCGCACAGTTCATCCGGCGCGATCCGGACGCCTTCAATATCGACAGCAGTGCGGTCAATCCGATGGACGCCGATCTGCTGCTGCTGGATGGCCGCGTGCATAAATATCTCGGCGGGCTGTTCTGGCATGTGGCGGGATACAGCGAGACTGACCTCAATCAGCCGTGGCTGTGGGGCGCGGATATGGCCTTCAATCAGGCAAACGGCCATGTGCCGGATGAGGGTCTGCTGAACGTCACGCGGCTGGCGTCGGCGGTGCTGATGGCGGCGGGTGTCCCGGCGCTGTTCGGCATCGGGATGCGGCTGGATGGACGTTTCACGGCGTATGCGGCGAGTCTGCTGTATGCACTGGCCCCGGCGCTGCTGCTCAACGGACGGCGCAGCATGATGGAAGGCAGTCTGATGGGCTTCACGCTGCTGACAGTGCTGGCAGCGTTAGTATTTGCCAGGCGGCGGGACCTGGGAAGCGCCGTACTGCTCGGATTGTCCGGCGGAATGGCGCTGGCAAGCAAGCATACTGGTCTGATGCCGTTCGGGCTGGTGATTGGCGGAATCGGGCTGGGGCTGCTGGTCGAAGTCTTCATACGAAAGGCGCTGCCCGTCCGCAGCCTGTGGCGGAGTGCGGCGCTGCTGATCATCACCGGACTGATCGCGGTGGGCGTGTTTCTGGCATTTAACCCGGCATGGTGGCGCGATCCGCTGGGGACGATTGGCGAAGTCGCCGTCCGCCGCACGACGCTGCTGGAGAATCAGACGGCGTTTTTCGGCGGCTACAGCGGCTGGGGCGAACGCCTTCAGGGATTCTACCGGCAGACGGTGATCAGCACGCCGCAGTATTATGAAGCCAGCCCGGACTGGCAGGCCTATATCGGAGATCAGATCGCAGCATATGAGGCGACCCCCTGGCCCGGAATTTCAGCGGGGATTATCGCGCTGGTGGTGCTGTGGCCGCGTGGATTGTGGGCGCTGTGGCAGGGCATACGGTCAGGCAGCACAGAGCAGCGGCTCGTCCACGGGATCGCGGCGGTGTGGATCATCGGGATCTGTGCGGCGGTGGTCGTCGTCACACCGCTGGAATGGCAGCGCTATTATCTGCCTGCGATCACGGCGCTGTGTCTGCTGGGGGGATTGGGTGCTGGCAAACTGATCAGGCAGTTTCTGACATATATCCAGCACTCGCGGCAGTCCCGTCAATCAGGTGCAGCGTAAATCTGTGTTATGATTCAGGCAGTCTATAAACCAGACACCGGCTTTACCCACGTTAAACATAAGGATGAGCGATCCCGTGTGGGATGACGATAATCAGCCGCGTTTTATTGAAGACGATTCCGATCCCGAACCCGACCGCAGCACGCCGTCGGATAAAAGAGACCGACGCCGGAAAGCACGTGACGCGAGACGCAGCCGCGACGCCGGACACGATGCGGACGCCGGATAC
>CAYNDH010000250.1:0-2887 GCA_964395665.1 uncultured Anaerolineaceae bacterium | reverse complement strand
ACGATGCGGACGCCGGATACAATACGGGCGAGCAACCGGCGGACGCACAATCAGGCGGCGCACAGGCGGCGGACACACAATCAGCGGGTGAAGATTCCAGCGGCGAGAGCGAAACCCGTACAGATGACAACAGCGAGATCGCGGCATCCGATATTTTCGTGGAGATGATGCGGCGGGCAGCGGCGACCAATGCCACCCGCGAACAGCGCCGCCGCGCAGGTGAGGCACGGCGTCCGAAGCCAGCGGCGGGGACTTCAGCTACAGAAGGCGCTTCGATCCCCGACTCTGCCAGTGATTCAGCCGAACCGGATGCAGCCGAACCCGCGCCGGATGCAGCCCTGTCACCGTCTGAAACCGATCCGCGTCCGCTGTGGCAGCAGGTACGCGATTATACGCCGCCCACACCGCTGGAACGTGCGCTGTCATCAATGTCAAAACTCGGTGAAACGTCGGCCAATGCATCCGATGCTCCGGCGGGATCTTCCCCCGCGAATGGCGCACCACACGCCGCGACCGGCGGCACAACTGGTGACACGACTGGCGAAGAAGATCACACCAGCACTGGTGATGCAGCCTATCACGGCGCGGCCAATCCACCCGCCGCTGTGGATCACACCGAAGCGCCACCGATGCCAAAAGCCGCCGATCGTCCGGCAGCACGGCGCATGGGGCGGCAGACACTGGCCGAGTCGCTGGCGGATGTCGTCACCGAGCATGAAGACACGCAGGCCGGGACAAGTCCGCACGGGACGCCGGAGTTAGCACATGCAGCAGATGCCGACGATGTAACAGGCGCACATGAAACAGCAGCCGATCAGGTCCGGCGGGAAGCATCAGCCACCAGTGAAGCGCTGCCCACGCAGCCATTAAGCGATGAGGAACGGATCGCCGCCGCCAAACTGGAAGCGCAGCGCGTGCGGCGCATCAAACGGCGTCAGCAGCAGCGGCGTCAGCGGCGCGTGAGTGTACTGGGCGGCATCGTGCGGACATTTCTGGTGGTGGTTCCTTCTGCCCTGCTGATGGCGACGATTTTAAGCTGGTGGACCGATCCGCAGTTTTTACGGCCAGAGATGCGGCACAATATCCAGTCCGCGATCATCGCTGAAGGGGCGACGCCCGTGCCGCCGACGCCGTTCCCGACACCGAACTGGGCGCGGCTGATCGGCATTGTGTCCGGGCATAGTGGGCCGGGCCGAACCGTGGGATATGATCCGGGTGCGGTGTGTGATGATCTTGAGAGCCTGAACGAACACGACATCAATATGCAGACCTCGATTCTGGTGGTGCGAAAGCTGCGCGAACGGGGCTATGTGGTCGATCTGCTGGACGAATTCGATCCGCGACTGATTAGCTATGAGGCGGCGGCGCTGGTCTCGATCCATTCCAACACCTGTCAGGATTTCGGCGAAGAGGTCAGCGGATTTCTGGTGGCGAAGGCGCAGGCGCGTCCCGAAGGCGGGGCGGATACCGATCTGGCCGAGTGCGTCGCCAAGTATTACAACCGCATCACACAACTCGATCGGCGTTTCGGCCTGACAGAAGACATGACCGATTATCACACCTTCCGCGAAATCGACGTCGATACACCAGCGGCGATTATCGAATTAGGTTTCATGCGGGCGGATCGCGACATCCTCAATGAGCAGCCTGAACTGCTGGCAGAGGGGATTGTGCAGGGGATCATGTGCTTTCTGGAGCCGGAACTGGATACACTGCCGGACCCGACGATGACTCCGACGCCGTGAGGGATTACTGTATCTGTGTTTGTGCGTGCTTGAGTTCGATCAGCCGGGCCTGAGCCGTGAACATCTCCGGGTGCTGCGCTTCGAGATGCTGACGCAGTGCTGCTGCTTCTGCCTCTTCTTCGGCGAGATAGGTATCCACCTGCTCTCGATGATTCAGATAATAGGCAATCACCGCATAAACATCGGCCAGCGATAATGTATCAAAGCTGTCGACGATCTGTTCCGGCGTTTCACCCTGCTGAAAAGCCCAGATGACTGAGGAGAGTAATACACGCGTGGAACCCACCAGAGCGACACTTTCACTGTTAAAGCGGATCGGCGTTTCGACGGACTCGATCTGAAATACCATACCGGTTTCCTTAACACTCTGAACATATAAAATTGTATCATGTCTCTCTCAACGATTGCACAGTCAGGAATAATGAAAATCGTTATATGATCAAAGGGAATGGTGAATATCCGGTATACTACCGTCGCAATGTCGGAATTGAATCAGATTGAGCAGCTTCCCAATGACCAAAGAACTTATTATGTACAGCCGCACCTCCGGCTGCCCGTATGTGACGATCTCCAAGAAAGTGTTAGATCAGTACAACATCCCCTACCGCGAAATCTACATCGACCGTGACGGCGCAGCCCGTGAGCGCCTGCTGGATTGGGTCGGGTTTTTATCCGTGCCGACGCTGGTCGTGGCGAATGCCGGTGAACTGATCCCGTATGAGGAACCGGAGCCGCTGGAACGCGGACTCAGCCCACGCGGGATTGATCGCGGCTCAATGCTGACCGAGCCGAACGCCTCACAGCTCAAGCAGTGGCTGGCGCAGCATGAGTTCATCGCGGTTGAGGGGGTATAAGCCCCTGAAATCACTGTTTGCCCACTGCTTACCCTGCGACACATCGTGCAACATGCTATAGCACATAAAATATCATCAGGAATACATTACAGAAGTGTGAAGGGGTACATCATGAAGATGTTTGCTCTGCTAGCATCTGCCTGTTTTTTGCTGCTGATCATTTCCAAACCCTCGGTAACAGTTCTAAGTGATGAAGCTACCCCAACCCCTGTGAGCTTTGTTGAAGTCGCGAAGTGAATTTTTAGTCAGTGCTGGTTACGATGGAACCATTCGGATCTGGAAACAGTT
>CAYNDH010000249.1:0-5497 GCA_964395665.1 uncultured Anaerolineaceae bacterium | reverse complement strand
CACAAAAACCGGCTTGCAGAGGCGCATTATGATCGAAACGTCAACAGAACCTAGTCAGGATTATGGCAGGTGGACACATCCCCACGAGCGGCGAATGACCCCCTCACGCGGTTCCAGGGCGATGAACGGCACGGCACGAATGGAAAACAATTGCGAATCTGATGAGAAGGGTTACACTTAACAGTCGGATGGTGAAGCAAGATGATCAGCCGAAAAAGCGATGGTCTTATGCCAGCGCTGTGAGGTGATCATCAGTCGCTCAGTCTCCAGTCATGGTCGTTCATTATATGCAGAAAATTGGAGAGATTTTTATGAAGCGTATAAATATCCCTGTTCGTTTAATTCTGGTCCTTGCGCTGCTGCTGGTCGCTTCCGGCGCGCTGGCGCAGGACGAAACCGCTGAAGCCACCGCAGAGGCTACAGCGGGCGAGCATCTGATTGGTGCGTGGGATACCTGCGCAGATCCGGTCAGTCTATCCGGCACGGTGACGATCGGTGCGGTCTTTGGACTGTCGGCGGCGACGTCCGTCTACGGCATCCCGCAGCAGCAGGCCGTTCAGCTTGCGGTGAGCGAAGTCAACGAGTCCGGTTATCTGGGTGAGGGCGTCACCCTTGAAGTGATCTTTGAAGACTCGGCTGGCGATCCGGAACAGGCCATCAATGCCATGACCAAGCTGGTCGAAGAGGATGGCGTGGTGGCAGTGATCGGGCCGACGCTGTCCGGTGAGGCATTCGCCGCTGACCCGGTCGCGCAGGATGCCGGGACACCGGTGCTGGGCGTCAGCAATACCGCCATCGGCATCACCGATATGGGTGAGTTTGTCTTCCGTAACAGTCTGCCCGAATCAGCGGTGATCCCCGGTGTCGTCACACAGGCGACTGAAGCATTGGGGCTGACAACGGCTGGCGTGCTGTATGGGAATGATGACGACTTCACGATCAGCGGGTATGAAGTCTTCATCGATGCACTGGAAGCGAACGGTCTTGAGATCCTGAGTGAAGAGACCTTCGCCACGGGCGACGTGGACTTCAACGCGCAGCTTACCAACCTGATCGCACAGAACCCGGATGCGCTGGCGGTTTCCGCACTGGCAGCCGAAGCCTCACAGATCATCACACAGGCACGGGCGCAGGGCTTCACCGGCCCGATTATCGGCGGCAACGGCTTCAATTCTCCGGCAGTGATCGAACGCGCTGGTGCAGATGCTGAAGGCCTGATCGTCGGCGCGGCATGGAATGTGACCGCCGAAAATCAGAGTCCGAGCAGCGAAGCCTTTATCGCCGCTTACGAAGAAGCCTACGACAGCAGCCCGGATCAGTTCGCGGCACAGGCGTACACCGGTGCATGGCTGGTAGCAACAGCGATCCGCTGTGGTGACTCCGCCGATCAATCCGCCATCCGTGATGCGATGGCCGAAATCACTGATTTCGACAGCCCGTTGGGCCTGTTCAGCTTCGACGAAAACCGTGATCCCGTGCATGATCCTGTCGCGCAGATCGTTGAAGGCGGTGTTTTCACCGTGCTGTCCGCTGGCGGTGATGCCGATGACGGCGAAGAAGCAACCGAGTAGGGATGCAGCACTGCCGACTCCGATGAGGCGGCGTGTCTGCTGACCGCAGATAGTGAAATAATCTGTTCGGCGGGCGCGGTGAATTCTGCGTCCGCCAATGAAGATGAATACTTTCAAAGTTATAGGCTAAAGTTCGGCTTATTTGATGGCAATCTTTTTACAACAGGCAGTAAACGCTATATCACTGGGTGCGATTTACGCACTATTCGCACTGGGATATGCACTGGCGTTCAGCGTATTAGGTGTGCTGAATCTGGCACACAGCGCGATTTTTGCATGGGGTGGCTTTCTGGGCATCCTTGGCGTCAAGGTGCTTGGGCTTTCGATCCCGGTCGCGTTTCTCTTCGCGATGGTTGGCTGCGGCCTGTTGAGCCTGGTGCTGGAATTTATCGCCTTCCGGCCTCTGCGTCAGCGTGGGGCGGCCCGCATCGCACAGCTTATCAGCAGCATCGGCGCGGCCATTCTGCTGGTAAGTCTCGCGCAGCTCCTGTACATCCACTTCTTCAGGAATGTTGAAGAATACTTCCCGCGTGAACTTATCCCTTCCACACCGATTGTGATTGAAGAACTCGGCGTTCGCATCGTTCCCATTCAGCTTATCGTGCTGGTGGTGGCGCTGGTGCTGATGGGCCTGCTTCAGTTTCTGGTAACCCGTACCCGTGTCGGACAGCACATGCGGGCGGTTGCCTTCAACCAGCGGACGGCGTCACTGCTTGGGATTAATGTCAACAATATCTACATGCTGACGTTCTTTCTGGCCGGGGCGCTGGGCGGCGCTGCCGGGATGTTCTATGGTCTGGTGTATACCAATGTCGATCCGTTTATCGGGCAGGATGTGGCGCTGATCGGCCTGACTGCGATTGTCCTGGGTGGGATGGGCAGTATTCAGGGGGCGGTACTCGGTGGCTTTCTGGTGGCTGCCATCCAGACCATGAGTACATCTATCGGGGGCAGCGATTACCGTGATGCGATTGTCTTTCTGCTCCTTTTCCTGATTTTGCTGCTGCGTCCACAGGGACTGCTCGGCCAGCCAGAAGCGACACGGGCGTAATCCAATGGATGCAATTCTCGATTTTATACTGGGCGTTCTCGCTCCGATTGGCATCACCGAGACTGTGTTACAGTTCATGCTGGTCAGTGCTATACTCGGCCTCAGCATGTACCTGAATCTGTACGTCGGGCTGTTCTCGCTGGCGAATGCCGGATTTATGGCGATTGGTGCCTATGTCGGTGTGCTGGTGACACAGAATCTGGAATTACCGCTCGGCGTCGGCCTGATTGCCGGAATGCTGGTGGCTGGCCTGATCGCCGTGCCGATTGGCCTGCCAGTGCTGCGCCTGCGGGATATTTACCTTGCGATTGCGACCATCGGCTTCGGTGAGGTGGTCCGCATTGTACTGATTAACTTCGATAACGCCGCCGGTGCGTTCCTGTCGCAGATTGAAGGCGAACGGGTGCGGGTGACGCTGATCGAAGGCGCGAAGGGTATTAAAGGTATCCCCAAGATCACCGAGACATGGCAGTTGATCCTGTTTCTGATCGTGGTGGTCTTCTTGCTGACACGTCTGCACCGGTCCCGGCTCGGACGGTCGATGGCGGCGATCCGACAGGATGAACGTGCAGCGGCCAATATGGGGATCAACGTCGTCTACGTCAAGAATGTAGTATTTGTCATGAGCGCGGTGCTGGCGGCATCTGCCGGTGTGTTTAACGGTCATCTGACGCGCATCGTGACACCGGCCATGTTCGACTTCAATCGGGCGGTCGATATTCTGGCTTTTGCCGTGCTTGGCGGCACATCGACGATTATCGGGCCGATTGTCGGCGGGATGACGCTTTCCGCCATGCCCGAAGTGCTGCGTGGCCTGCGTGAGTATCGCGGCGTGTTTAACGGTCTGGTGCTGATGCTGGTGATTGTCTATCTGCCGGGCGGGCTGGTCAATCCGGCAGCCTGGCGGCGTCTGTGGCAGCGCTTTTCCCAGCGCCGTACAGCCCCGCTCGAAACGCCTTCGCATCAGAGCGGCTGATATGCTGAACTACCGGACCGGTACACCGAACTCACAGGATATATTCTCCCATGCTTGAACTGACGGACGTCTCGCGCCGCTTCGGTGGCCTTCAGGCGCTGTATAACGTGTCACTCCGTGTGCCGGAAAACCGCGTCGTCGGCCTGATCGGTCCAAACGGAGCCGGAAAGACCACACTGATCAACAATATCAGCGGGCTGGATCATCCCACATCCGGCACGATTTATTTTAACGAACAGCCCATCCATAAAGCGCCGCCGCACCGCATCGCTCGCATGGGTGTTGCGCGCTCGTATCAGAATATCCGCCTGTTTGGTGAGATGACGGCGCTCGAAAATCTGCTGATCGGCCAGCATGCACGCGGACATGCCAGCCTGCTTGAAGCGGTGGCATTTTTGCCGCGTTATCGCCATGAGGAACGGATACTGCGTGAACGTGCAGCGGCACTGCTGGAGCGTTTCCGGCTGGCAGATGTCGCCCATATCCCGGCGGGGACGCTGCCGTATGGGGATCAGCGGCGGCTGGAGATGGCACGGGCGCTGGCGACCGATCCGAAGCTGCTGCTGCTGGATGAGCCGACGGCGGGGATGAATCCGACCGAGACCAAAGCGCTTGGCGAACAGATCCTTGAACTTAAGGCCAGCGGACTAGCCGTGTTCGTCATCGAGCATGATATGTCGCTGATTCAGCAGGTGTGCGACGAGATTTACGTCCTCAATTTCGGGCAGATCATCGCGCACGGATCACCGGCTGAAATCCGTGTCGATCCGACTGTGATTGAGGCTTATCTGGGGAAAGAGGACGAGTAGGGCGATGTCAGCACAATCGACTCATCTGACGGATGCACATGCAGATACCGTCCGGGTGAATACCGGGCCGCTGCTTGAAGTGCAGCACCTTGACACGCGTTATGGCGGTATTCAGGCCGTGAAGGGCATCTCATTTCGCATTATGCCGGGGCAGGTGGTCAGCCTGATCGGTGCGAATGGCGCCGGTAAAAGCACCACGCTCAATACCATCAGCGGCCTGCTGAAGCCCACTCGTGGCAGTGTCTTCTTCGAAGGGCAGGAAATTACCGGCTGGCGTCCCGACCGCGTGGCGAAGCGCGGTGTGATACAGGTCCCGGAAGGGCGGCAGATCATCGCTACCATGAGCGTGCTGGAGAATCTCGAAGTCGGCAGCCATCTGTATCATGGGCCAGATAAGGATGCCGCGCAGCAGGCGATTTTCGAGCGCTTTCCACGTTTGGCCGAACGGCGCACACAGAAGGCCGGTCTGTTGAGCGGGGGCGAACAGCAGATGCTGGCTGTTGGCCGGGCGCTGATGATGCAGCCGCGCCTGCTGATGCTGGATGAGCCGAGTATGGGGCTGGCACCGCTGCTGGTCAATGAGGTGTTCAACATCATCATGTCGATCAAACAGCAGGGGATCGCGATCCTGCTGGTAGAGCAGAACGCCCGTAAAGCGCTTCAGATTTCGGATTATGTGTATGTGCTCGACCGGGGGCGGATTGTCAATGAAGGGCCAGCCGCAGCACTTCAGGCTGATCCGCGCATTCTGGCGGCATATCTGGGTTAAGAGGTCGCGCAAAATCTTTCTGTCGCAATTCAGTGACATTAAGCGATGTATAATAGAGGGAATGTGGTGGAAATGAGGTAGCCCTATGATTTTAGATGATGTATTCAAAATCATAGACCGGCTGACGCCGGAGCAGAAGCAGCAGGTCAAACAGTACATCGATCAGCAGCCAGATAAGCTGCGGGCTGAAATTGACACCACCCTGTCAGCGGCACAGCCAACGCCCTTAGAAGCCATTTGAATATTGGTTACTGGGTGCGGACAGGGCAGGCCCTGTCCCCACATTACACGTGTTTTGTAGGGACAACGCCTGCGTTGTCC
>CAYNDH010000248.1:0-5512 GCA_964395665.1 uncultured Anaerolineaceae bacterium | reverse complement strand
GGGATCGCTGCGCCGCTGTAGGTGAACGTCCACTTGCCCTTTGATTTGCCGCCAATCGTGCTGTCCTTGGCGACGACTTTCCATGTATAGACACCCGCAGGCACCGCTTCATTCACTGAATACAGGCAGACATCCCCGGCACAGGCGCTGTTATCCAGAACGGCCTTGATCTTGACGGACTTGTCGGCGTTCTTCAGCACAACTTTATAGCTGTCGGCTGTTGGCCGTTTCATCCAGCCCAGTGTGATCTCATCCGTGACATAGCCGCCGTGTGCGGGAGCGATCACGGTCGGCGCACCGGGAAGATCGGTGATGAAGCTGCGCGTCTTGCCCGGAGTGCTGCCATAATCGTTATGTGAGATCACGCTCCATGTATAGGTGTGCTCATCCAGCAGCCGGTAATTCAGCGCGGCCATGGACGAAATACACCACCGATCGGAACATACATCGTTATAGTTGAAGATGCGGCTGGCGACGATAACGCCGGCGCTGTTCGCCAGTGTCAGTGTGTAGCGGCTGGCGAGTCCGGCGGGCTTCCAGCGCATTTCAAAGTCAGTGTCGCTGATAACGACATCCTTTTTAGGCCGTTTTGGTTTGGCGACACCGGGCGGGATCGTCTCACGCGCACGGTCACTGCCCAACACCTGCCAGTTTGCACCCGGCATCGCAGTGAGCGCCGTACTGCCGTTGAAAAGCCTGCTGGCGAAATCCTTACCGGAGAAGATCTGAAGTGCGCCGGTGCGCCGGTCCACCCACCACAGATCCGGATGCGTATCGAGATTATAATCTGCGACGACGAAGCCAAAGCTGTAAATATCAGTGGACTGCATCGGCAGGGTGACGGCGCTGTATTTCAGTGTGGTTTTGAAATCGCTTCCTGAAAGTATGCGGACCGAGACACTCTTGGTCTGATTGTCACGCGGGCTGATGATCCACAGATCCGGGATACCGTCCTGATTGGCATCAGCGGCGGCAAAGCTGAGATCATCGACAGCCGCCTGCGGGGGGAGTGAGGTCCCGGTATATTTCAGGATACTGGATGGATTGCGACCATCGGCGATCCGTACCGAGAGCGTGCCGGTCGCGCTGTCACGGGGATTGATGGCCCACAGGTCCAGTGTGCCGTCGCGGTTATAATCGGCCACGGCAAAGCTGACACTGTTATCATACAGCGGCAGCGCGGTGACTTTATCTGCCAGAAGCTGGCCCAGATCAGCGCCATTCATGACACGGAAAGCGGTCTGACCGGCGCCATCCCAGCGGTGGATCACCCACAGGTCCGGTGTGCCGTCGCGGTTATAATCACCTGCCGCAAATGCTGTATTGAGTGAGACTGGCTGCTGCGGCATACCGGTTTTGGTATTCACTGCAAATGACTTGAAACTGTCCCCGGCGGCGATCCTCAGCGATGTAGCGTTGACTGCCGTATCGCGCTGATCAACCACCCACAGATCCGGTACACTGTCTTTTGTGTAATCGTAACGATCATCAACATAGCCGCTGCCGACTCCGCCATCGTTGTGGATCACACCGGTCGGCTTGCAGCGCACCAGATTGTCACGCAGGCGCGTCATGCAGCCGCCATACGCCGCTTTGCCTTCCGAGACCACCCAGCCGCCGAGATGCGTGCCGTGGATGTTCTTATACTGGTTGTGGCGCTTCAGCGTGAAATGGACGTGTGGGCCAGTCGCCCAGCCGCCGCAGCCGGTCAGTGCGGATGTCTTGCCGAGATAGGTCCCGGTCTGCACGTACTGTCCGCTTCTCACCTGAATATTCTTGACATGATAATAGCCGGTCTGCCAGCCGTCGGCGTGATCGATGCGGATATAGTTACCGCAGTTCGGCACCAGATAGACATAGCCTTCACGTGAGGCCAGGATCTTTTCGCTGGTATTACCCAGATCAGGGTTAAAGTCGAGCGCCGTCCATGGGCGCACACTGTCGCCGTTGTTGCCATGCGGCCCACCGATCAGAATCCAGTCCGTGCCGGTTTTCCATGGCAGGCTCAGGCGGACATCACTGCCTGCGCTGCGTTCTTCGGCGTCACGCGTGGCAAAGGCACGTCCGGCGCTGATCAGGCTCTGCTTTTCACCTGCCGGGATCACGCTCTCTGGCGCAAGGCTGGCCCATTGGTAAAACAGATCGGTGTATTCCAGTGCGATCTGCCACTGGCCGTTTGCATCCTTTTTCGCCATGAAAAGCTGTATATCCGGCGAGCTGTGAATGCCTTCGGGGGCGCGGATGGCGCTGATACCAAAGACCACCGTGCTGGTGGCATCAAAGCGGTAACCGTCGGTCAGGATTTCATCCGGGCGGACCATGCGCCCGTCACGGGACTGAAGCGACGGCGTGAGCTGTGCCTTGACCAGCGCGTCGATCTGCTGCGCCTCTTCGATATTGGCTTCACTATTGGGCAGGTCAATCGGTGGTTGGGCCGAGATGGGATGTGCGCTGTTGAGTAAGACCAGGAGCAGAAGGGCGACAACTGTGTTCAGGGCGAATGTGATAAAAGAGACGTTCAATCGCTGTCTGACCATTGATGGGAGTTTCCAACCTCTGTAACGATTCGATATAGTGCTGTGAATCCAGTATAAGGCGTGGACAGGGGTTAAAAGAGGTAAGGTTAGGTCTTAAACCGGTTTCTAATGAGTTTCTTTTGGGGAAGGTGAGGTTTGTCAGGGCTGCGGTATGACAGTTTCTGATGTCTCGGCTGCCTCTACCCGCTCGTAGATATATGCCCTGCCGCGCCGACCGGCCAGCGCAATCACATTCATCTGACGCAGACAGTATGCTGCTTTGCCGGCCAGCGCCTTATCCATGCCGGTTGCCGCCGCCAGTTCGCGCACGGTGAACGGCTGCGGCAGATGAGCAGGCAGCAGCGCACACAATTCCTGCGGAGTAGACCAGCTCGCACTGGCGATCACTTCCAGCAGACGGCGGTCCGCGATGCTCTGACGTTTGCGCCGCCATGAACCGCGTCCGTCAGCCTTGCGGATTTCTTCATCACGCACCAGCAGCACTTCCAGCGAGAAATGCGGATGCAGCATCCAGTGTGGGAAAGCCACCAGTTCGCGAAAGATCTCTTCGACGCGTCCGCGCTTCGGCGACCGTCTTGATGAGAGGATCTCGCCGCCGTCCCCATCCAGCAGGATGATACGCCGCTCAACGGCGACCGGATACACGACATGCACACGGTAATCCGGCAGCAGCTTATTGAGCTTGGCCTTCATATTCCCGAAACTGGCGGTCTGAAATTCGACCAGCAGCGGTGTTGGATAATCATCGGCGCGCACAAGGTCGATGTGATAGCCCTCAACCACGCATTCGATCTGGTCATCAGGTCGGGCGTACCACCGCTTGAGCGCGGCGTGCAGTGATTTCTCTCCAAGTGTGCCAATAGACATGGGATCGCTGTTTCAGTCTGGATTACGATAATCTGTTCTATTGTGTCGTACAACAAAAAAGGACGCAACGGTCCTTTTCATCTGCATAAGTATTTCGAAGAACAATCTCACTCAAGATTCTTCCTCACGAAGTTCTTCAAGCAGTGGCAGCAGTAGGGATATGACCATCTGCATCAGGTTGAAGGGTGATACGCACCGCATCGGCCTGCGCCAAAACCTGACTAAGGCTCATCTGCTCTGGCTTAACCTCCTGCTGCATCTCTTCCAGTACGCGCAGCTTGGCCTCATGGTCCAACTGATGGAATTTCTCGATGATCTCGCGTTCCAGCGCACTCATCATGCATCATCCTGTCCTGAATTAACGATGAGCTGATTCTGACCTGAAACAAAAAAGGACGCAACCGTCCTTTTTTACTTCTTTAATTGAGGTGCACCTGTTACGCACCCGGACGCACGCGTTCGCTGCATGCCTGCACGAAGGCATCGAACAGCGCCTGCATATTTGAGTCCTCTGTCGCCAGATCTTCAGGGTGCCACTGGACGGAAAGTGCAAACCGCTTGCCCGGCATCTCGATTGCTTCGATCAGGCCGTCTTCGGACTGCGCCGTGACGACGAATCCCGGTGCGGTGTCTTTGATGGCCTGATGGTGAATGCTGTTGACGGGGACCTGAAATCCGCCCAGAATCTGTGCCAGACGGCTGTCGGCATCCAGAAGCTGAATGGTGTGTCCGCGATAGGTGCGCGGCTGATCGTCCGGCAGGGTATGAGGCAGCACGGTTTCCTGCTCCACCTGCGAGGAGATGTCCTGAATCAGCGTGCCGCCCATCGCGACATTGATCACCTGATGCCCCCGGCAGATGCCGAACAGCGGCAGATCGTCCGCCATTGCCCAGCGTACCAACTGCACTTCTGCGTTATCACGGAAGGTATCGGCGTCATTGGTTTCAGGATGGCGTTCTTCATGAAAATACGCGGGATCGATATCGCCCCCACCCGGCAGCAGTACTCCATCCAGGCGCTCGTAAATCGACCGCAGGGTCGAATCGCTGACGTTAGAGGGGATCATCACCGGCAGTGCGCCTGCGCGTTCCAGTGCGGTGATAATCGGCGTATAAGCAGTACAATGCGTAATGCCGCCCGAACCAATTGTCCGAACGGCAGTTGTCACACCGATGAGCGGCTGCATATGCAATTGCCTTTATCGCAGGTCACAGGGACTAGCGACGGCGTTCCTTCAGACGAGCGGCCTTACCACGCAGTTCGCGCATGTAGTAAAGCTGTGCGCGACGGACCTTGGCGCTGCGCATGACTTCGATTTTCTCAACACGCGGGCTGCGGAGCAGGAAGGTACGTTCTACTCCTATGCCATTGCTGGCGATGCGGCGCACGGTGTAGTTGGCGTCATTGCCACCTTTACGCAGGCGGATGATCACACCCTGAAAAATCTGAATACGCTCGCGATTGCCTTCAACAATGCGAACATGGATTTTGACGGTATCTCCGGCGTGCAGCACCGGGTGGCCGCGTTCCACGGCCTCAAGTGACTTGAGCAGTTCCTGGCTCATCGGGATGTCCTTCCAAAGTTCAAAAAAATACGCCGGATCGTTGGCGTAATTGGCGGTAATTTCGTCTGGCGAAATGAACGATGATTATACATGAGGGCCAATTGCCCAACAAGGGCGGGTGGGAAGTGAGACGTTAAGGTAAGGATTTTAGCGGGTAAGGACACGCTTCTCGCTACCTCATATGCAGCAACTTAAGGGCATTACAGACGACAGGCGTTTTTCCGTCGTTTGCGGATTGTGGCGGCGGCGGCGGCGCGAAAAAAATGCGCCGCTGCGCCTATTTTTCCCTCAAAATTGACGGTGATGTCAGAATTGCGGCGTAAATGATGCAGAAATGCGCCACAATGCGCCGCTTAGCAACAAGTTGCTGGTTGTTGCTGCTGCTGCTGCACAAAAAATTTATGTGCAGCAGAGTACTGCTGCACTACAAGACAGCGGGCGGCGTGAGTCCTCCCCTACGCAGGGTCAGCGTGAGTCATGTTAAGGTGCGGTAGGACTGCACTAAGTGGTGGAAAGGATAGAAAAAGAGAAGGTTCATGCGG
>CAYNDH010000247.1:0-5515 GCA_964395665.1 uncultured Anaerolineaceae bacterium | reverse complement strand
CAAAACAGGTCAGATGGTGCGGAGCGGGAGATGATGAAACGCACACTGTTTATAACAACGTTGCTCATCCTGTTGGGGGGGATGGTTGCTGGGTGGGGTGTGCAGAAAACACTCACGGTTTATGCCCAGGATGACACTTCCACCAATACGTCTGTCGCCAGCGATGAAGAAGAAACAGCCTGCACCCAACTGACGACCTTTGCGCTTGAAATGGTTGATCAGTTATGTCAGTCGGTTGGACGCAATCAGGCCTGTTATGGCAATCTTGTCGTCGATGCCGAACCCCGCGTCAGTGTAGAGGATTTCACCTTCAGCAAGGCGGGGGATATTACTTCCGTCGCGGAGATACAGTCCTTAAGGCTTGGCGGGCTGGACATTGTAAAAGAAGAATGGGGCGTTGCGCTCATGCGGCTTCAGGCGAATCTGCCGGATACGCTGCCGGGCCAGAATGTCACATTCCTGCTTTTTGGTGATGTACAGCTTGATAACCTCTCCGGTTCTGGTGAATTTCAGGTTATGACCGTTGAACGGGGGCTGAATGTGCGCCTTGCGCCGTCGGATACCGCGCCGATTCTCGGCTCCTTTGCCGCTGGAACACAGATCGAAGCCGCCGGACGTTATGGAAACTGGATTCAGGTCCGGTACGCTGCCCATCCCGGCCTGACTGGTTGGGTGAATGCCGATCTCATCGACGGTGACGTCGCCGTGCTGCCTGAAGTCGATGTGCGATCCCGCATCGAGACGCCGATGCAGTCAGTTTACTTCACGGGCGGCGTTGGGGAACCGCAGTGCGAAGACGCCCCTCGCGATGGCCTGCTGGTCCAAAGCCCGAAAGGGTTGGGGCTGGTCCGCTTCAACGTGAACGGCGTTGAGGTGCAGATGGGTTCCACCGCATATCTCAATTTCGAAAATGATACGCTGTTCTATACGCTGATCGAAGGGCGGGCTTTTGTCTCGGCCAACGGCGTGATCCAGCGCGTTTATCCCGGACAATCCACTCATATTCAGATGGTTGATGGTCAGCCAGCAGGCGGTCCCAGCTATCCGCGTCCATATGAAGCCGAGCCGCTTGACTTCCTGCGGCCCATGCTGGAGATGATGCCCGACCCGATCAGCTTCCTGCCTGCACCGTTAGAGGCGCAGTCCAGAGAAGAGAGCGACAGGGAAATCGCCGCGTTTATGCTGACTTCCACTGCGCCCGCTCGGATGACGGCTACCGCGATTGCAGCGACCCGCACCCAGATCGCGGCCAGCCGCACCCCCATCCATACACCTACTCGTACACCGATCCGGGGCGCGACCGTCACCGCAACTGATATGACCAGTTCGACGCTGAACCCACCCGGAACACTGATCGGTACACCGTCGCCTACCCGTACCCCGATTACACCCACAGCAACGCCGACCGCCACCGATGTCCTGCCGACATCCACGTCGGTGATACCGACCGAGACGCCGACGGAAGTCCCGCCGACCGATGTCCCACCGACGGAAGTCCCACCGACCGATGTCCCGCCGACTGATGAGCGGCCAACACTGATCCCACCGACGGACGTTCCGACTGATGTCCTGCCGACGGATACCCAGCCGACGGACCCACTGCCACCGACAACGGTTCCGCCGACGGATATCCCACCGAATGAAGAGATGCCCCCCCCATGCCCATTTAAGGAAGATGTCCCGGCGATCGCGGTTTTTGTACAGGACCCGTCACATGGCAGCGGCGCACAATACGATCTTTATCTGCTTGATAAGGATTGTAGAGAAGTCTATGTGGATAAGGTGCGCGGGGCAAAGCCGAAGATCTTTATGACGCATGTCTCGCGGGTGTGGATTGTGCGTGATGCCCGTAATAATACGGAACTGCTGCGCTGGACGCCGACAATCGGTGGCGAGTTCACCATCTGGCTTAACGGAGGGACGCGAGCGACCGAAGAACCACCAAAGGCTGACGAAGGCTGATCGTCGATCACTGACAGATAGCGCGTTAAATTTGAGAGAGGACGCAGGTGAGTTATGACCCTGTGTCCTCTCTTTCGTTATCATGATGCCGGGTTAATCTTTATTGCGACGATAGCCCAACTGGGTGCCCGCTGGTATGACTTTATCAGGGAACTGGGCGAAATCCTCATCTTCCAGATCGGTGCCAAGGATTGCTTTGCGCCCGATGGTGAAACCGGGCGGGATGTGGGTGTTCTTGCCGATGCAGGTGATGCCCAGATCGCCCATATCCTGAATCAGGCCGACCTGTGCGTTGTGGCCGACGACCACGATTTTATCGAGGATGCAGCGCTCGACCCGCGCCCCGCTCTCGATATAGGTATCATTCAGGACGATCGATTCGCGGACGACGGCATTCGGCCCGATGAACACACCCGGCGAGATCACCGAGCGCTCGACAACCGCGCCATCACAGATCACCGCGCCGTCTGTCACGAGACTGTCCTTGATGATCGCGCCGTTATGGACGCGGACCGGCGGACGTTCTTCGCTGCGGGTATGGATAATCCATGTCCGGTCATTGAGATTCAGGGCGGGGGGATTCGCCAGCATGTCCATGTGTGCTTCCCAGAAGGCTTCGACCGTGCCGACGTCGATCCAGTAACCGCCATAGCTGTAGGCCATGACATTCATCCCGGCGTTGAGCATCTTGGGGATGATGTCCTTGCCGAAGTCATTATTTGAATCCGGGTCTTTGTCATCTTCCAGCAGCATCTGTTCAAGGACATCGTAATTGAAGACATAGATGCCCATATTCGCCAGATTACTGGGCGGATCGACCGGTTTTTCGACAAAGGCCTTGATACGCATTTCGTCGTCCACGTCGAGGATACCGAAGCGGCTGGCTTCATCCATCGGTACACGGATCACGCACAGCGTCATGTCGGCGTTCTTCTGACGGTGATAATCGATCAGCATCGAATAATCCATCTGATAGATGTGATCACCGGACAGGATCAGCACGAATTCCGGGCGGCCACGGCGCACGAAGTTGAGGTTCTGCGTCACGGCATCGGCGGTGCCTGCATACCAGTCGGTATCCAGACGGCCCTTGAACGGCTGTAAAAGCTGGACGCCGCCGGTAAAGCTCCGGTCGAGATCCCACGGGCGACCGCGTGCGATGTGGTCATTCAGGCTGTGCGGGCGGTATTGGGTCAGTACCAGTACATCGAAGATATTCGAGTTGACGCAGTTGCTCAGGACGAAGTCGATAATGCGGTATTTACCCGCGAACGGGACCGCTGGTTTGGCGCGTTTGGCCGTGAGGGTCGCCAGACGGGTTCCCTCACCACCTGCAAGAATGACAGCTTTTACTTTCATGAGTCTGCTCCTGATCGTGGATGCGGATCGTATTGTAAAACCTTATTGGTCGAAGTTTAGCGCAGGGAAAGAATTCGGCCAGCAGCGGCTGAATGAGTGATCGCTTGCTGTCGCGATTGTATAGGGCAGGCCTCAACTGTGCCCCCGTCGGTGACGCAGGGCGGTTTCATACATCTCGATATACTCCTGTGCGCTCTTCCGCCAGCTAAAATCGGTCTCCATGCCCCGGCGCTGCATCCGCTGCCATGCTGGTTGACGGTGGCGGCAGGTATCCAGCGCCCAGGTGAGGGTGTGATACAGCGCGTCTGGCTCTTCCCATAAAAAGCTGAAGCCGGTCCCGGTGTCGGCGCTGCCGTTATCGTAATTCTGCACCGTATCGGCCAGCCCGCCAGTTTCGCGGACCAGCGGCAGCGCACCGTAACGCATGGACAGCATCTGCCCGGTGCCGCAGGGTTCGAAGTGGCTCGGCATCAGGAAGAGATCGGAACCGGCGTAGATATGCTGGGCGACGGCGTCGTTATACTGGAGCATTACCCGTGCGCCGCGCCAGCCGAAATCATTGCCGATGGCCCGCATCATATCCTCAAAGATCGCTTCACCTGTGCCGAGCGCGACGAACTGCACATCCTGTTCATACAGCAGGCGGCGCATGGCCGGGACGAGCAGATCGATCCCTTTCTGCTGGACCAGCCGACTGACGATGCCGATGATGGGTGTGTCGGCGTTTTGAGGCAGGCCGAGTGTATGCTGGAGGTAGGTCTTGTTGGGTGGGCGGCGTTCCTCAAAGCTGGTGGCGTCGAAGTGACTGAACAGGGCCGGATCGGTGGCCGGGTCCCACAGATCAACGTCGATCCCGTTCAGGATGCCGCGCAGACGGTCCCCCCGTGCATTGATCAGATCGTTCAGGCCATAGCCGAAATCAGGATAACGGATCTCGATGGCATAGCGCGGGCTGACGGTGATGATCGCGTCGCTGTAGGCGATGGCAATCGCCATCAGGTTGTCGGTCAGATCACGGTAGACCAGTTCGGGATGATGGCGACCGGGGATGCCTGCGATATAGAGAAATCCACCGGCGTGATCGCCCTGATAGGCGAGATTATGGATATTGACGACGGACGCGACCTGTGACCACGCTTCGTCAAAACGGTGTTCGTACAGCAGGAAGGGCAGCAGGCCGCTGTGCCAGTCGTTGGCGTGGATGATATCCGGGAACCAGCCGGTGCGCTGGCGCAGTTCCCAGATGGCGGCCATCACCATCTGATTGAAGTAGATGAAACGCGGGACATCCCAGCGCCATTCGCTGTAGACGGTCGCGTCACTGCCGAAGTAGGGCCACGATTGCAGGAAGTAGTACGGCACGCCGTCGTAAACGGTGTGGAAGACCTTGACATCCGATGTGCCGAGGCGGTGAGTAAAGGAAAATTCAAACAGCAGGGTGATATCGTACTGAAAATGCTCGATGAAGCCGTAACCGGGCAGGACGACACGGGCATCCACCCCCTGACGGCGCAGGGCAGCGGGGAGCGATCCGACCACGTCCGCCATCCCGCCGACCTTGGCAAAGGGTACGGCTTCCGCACTGGCAATCAGGGCATTCAGGCTCACACGATCTCCTTACGTGGAATGGCGACGCAGAGGTTGATTATATTCAGGCGGAAACCGTTGTGCGACTTTTTGCGACATTACTTAGTACAGACTTAACTATGGGGAGCCTATCTCCGGTAGTACAGCGGACGCCCCGTTGGGCGTCCCTACTCACTTCGCTCCGAGGGAAAGGGAGAAAACAGGCTGTAGCGGTTGCTGCATTGGTTGGAGAAAGAAGGGCCGGAAGAATCCGGCCTCTACGGTGTGCGGTCGGCGGGTTGCAGCGGCGGCGGCGGCGCAGAAAAAAAACGCCGCTGCAACAGATTTTCCCCTCAAAATGCGAGGTGGCGGCGGGATTTGCAGCGCTATCGTGCTGCAAGACACAAAAATGCGTTGCAATGCGCTGCAAATAAAGGGTGAGATCATGTGATCATGTTAAGGTGCTGGACTGTTCAATATAGCACGGATGTTCGGATTGTGCGGTTCGGGTTTTCAAACAAAGTGGACCGAAAATCTGAGCGCTAAATTGTCCTCAGCCGATCGGATGGGAAGTTCAGCGGATAATCCATGCATTGCCCGGTAGCTCCTCTGTAAGATTGACCATTGT
>CAYNDH010000246.1:0-5638 GCA_964395665.1 uncultured Anaerolineaceae bacterium | reverse complement strand
CAGATCACGAAGCATTGCTGTGCGGATCAAAGAAAAGCGATACAATAAGGATGTATTGATTTTCATGTAATATGCTTTAAGCAATGAGGCGTGAAGCACTCACAGCAGATGTGAGTTGGCTGCCTTTCACGACCGGATGGGGGGTTCGGCCAGTGGTCAGACGAGAAACAGAAATTGCTGATAATGAACAACTCTTACAGCTTGCCACCAATGCGCTGCGTGCAGGGAACAAAGAAGGCGCACGGATGATGTTCCGTCAGGTCTATGAGCGGGACAATCGTAATGAGCGTGCGCTGTACGGGATGGCACGTGTCGCCAAAACACCTAAGGAGCGGGCACAGTTCCTGAAGCGGCTGCTGAAGATCAACCCACAGCACGAAGGCGGGCGGGCGATGATGAAGAAGCTGCGTTACAAGCGCGCCGCCAGCGAAAACCGCCTGCTGCTGATCGGTGGAGCGGCGGTGGTAACGCTGGTCGTGCTGGTCGTCGCGATCATCCTGCTCGTCATCTCAATGCAAAGCTGAAACGCCGCAGTAACACTGGACGCCGCAGCGTTAAACACAGCGGACTGCGTCCAAACGACGCTTGCACACTGCCTGCGCGTCTGGGGAGCATCAGAATGCGCCGCAAACTGCGAGTATGGCCGGAAAATGACCGAAAATTGCCGCAAATGCTGGATCGCCGCTGGATTGGCTGCCAGCGCGATCAACCATCAACCGGATTAAGCGTCCGGGCCAAGTGACCGGATCGACCAACCAGGAGGAAGGCTGTTGTCGTCTTCAGATGATCTTCAAACCACCCTGCGGAACGGCATTGATGCCGCCAAGCGTGGGGACCGCCTCACCGCCCGCCGTCTGCTGGAGCGTGTCATCGCACAGGATGACCGTAACGAAATGGCGTGGATCTGGCTGGCGTCAGTGGTGAATACCAATACCGAACGCCGCAATGCTTTAGAGCGCGTGCTGCAAATTAACCCGCGCAACAGCCGTGCGCGTGAAGCACTGGCGCGGCTGGATGAGTCATCCACCACGGCATCCGCCGAGCAGTCACGGGTGCGGGATACGATTTCACGGGTACGGGACTCACAGCGCGTCAGCACATCCACGATCGAAGGCGGCGGCGGTATCAATCTGGCCGGGCTGCTGATCGTGCTGGCACTGGTGGCAGTGGTGGTCATTCTCGGTGCGGCCCTGCTGAACGCCATCACACCGGATACGCCGGAGCCGACCGCCGTGGTCTTTGCCGCAACCGAGATCCCGACCGAAACGCTCACACCGACGCCATCACCCACACCGGAGAATCGGGCTGCGGGAGAGGTGACACGCGTCCTTGCGCCGACACTGCCGCCGACCTTCACCGCGACCGTGCCGCCGCGTCCCAGCCTCACGCCCAGCCCCACCCAGACACCGCTCGGGCTGGAAAACTTCCCGATGTATTATGTCAGCCTGAACCCAGGCGCAGATCAGCCGGAAGTTTACACGCTGAATGCGGACGGCTCCAATGAAGGTTTCATGATCGGGGAGGCACGCGACATCACCATCTCAGCCGACGGTCAGATGATCGCTTTCATCCGCGATATACCGGGCGGCGCGGTGATTATCCCGCCTGCCCCGCCGACTGAAGGGCCACCGACCGAGATTCCGCCGCCGCCGGTGATCGATCCCAGCGGGCCGGGGGTTGATCTGCCAGAGGTGCCGGGGGTGCCGGATATCCAAACCGAAGTGGAGACTGATCCTGAAGCGCAGCCCAGCAACGTGGCCGCCGAGGTGTTTGTCGCCTCGATCAACGATCTCGACAATCCCCGCCAGATCACATCACTGGGTTCACCGGATACGTCCAGTCCATCATTCTCACCGGATGGCAGCCTGATCGTATTTGCCAGCAGCGCCGGTCAGGGGGACAGCGAACTGTATATCGTCGAATCCTCGGGCGGCACACCGCGCCCGCTGACCAATAACAGCGTGGAAGACCGCGAGCCGAGCTTCTCGCCCGTCGCCAATATCATCGCCTATACATCCGATCAGGACAGCCCCGGCCTGACCGATATCTACACGCTGACGCTGACTGAAGATGGCAATATCGAAGGCGGAAATCCGCCGCGCCGCATCACGCGGACCAGCGGCAGCAATTACTCACCGTCATGGTCTTATGATGGCGAACTGATTGTCTTTGTCGGGGACCGGACCGGCGGTGGGGATGTCTACTTCGTGGAGCATGAACTCGGCGGCCCCGGCCAGCTTGTGACGATCGGTGACGGCAATACGGTCGAGAATCGCAAACCGTCCATCAGCCCGGATAAACGCTGGGTGGCCTTTATCTCGAACCGCGAGTCTGAAGATTTTCAGGTTTATCTGACCGATCTCGGTGGGTTTGAGGTGCGCCGCCTGACAGATAACAGCCGCATCGACAGCGATGTGATCTTCCTGCCGATTGAGCTGCCGTAAGTCCGCCGCAGGTCATTTGAGATAACATATACAATATCGGGACAGGGCCTTCTCTGTCCCATATGTACCCGGTTAAGGGATTTTGAGGCAGAAAGCCCCTTTTTCCCCAGACAAGGCTGGGATTCAGGGGATGGGATTTCAGCCTCTGGCTTTTACAACACTCGTAAATTGCAGTTATCGTTAACGGATGATTGATGAGTACAAATCCACATCAACAACGCTTACTGGAAGCCACCGAAGCAGCCCGCAGCGGCAATAACAGCCGGGCCAGACAGATTATCAACGAAGTACTGGCCGACGACGACCAGAATGCGCGTGCATGGATGATGCTGTACCGTGTGAGCGATACCGCCGACGAAAAGCGCAGGGCGCTGCGGCGGGTGGTAGAACTGGACCCGACCAATGTGCGGGCGAAAGATGCACTGGAGCGGATGGAAGGCGCGACACTACGCGCTACCGGCGACGATGATGAAGAAATCGCGCCGGGTATCCAGCGCCGGACGCTGACGCTGATCGTCGGGGCGCTGTTTCTGCTGGTGGTGATCGTACTGGGCGGTGCATCCGCTATTGTGACGGTCAATAATCAGCAGCGCGCACAGGAACAGGCCGCGCAGACCGAATTCGCCATCGTCTCGACCGACCTGGCGGCAACCGAAACGCAGATCGCCTTTGTGCAGACGCAGTCCGTGGTCGATGCGACGGCCACCTTCTTCGCCGAGAATTCACCGACACCGACCATGACCAGCACCCGTTCCGGACCGCCCACCCTGCCGCCAGCCTTCACCGCGACACCTGATCAGGCAGCGGCGAATCAGGCGACCGCCGTCCCCCCACCCGGACCAGAGATCAGCGGCTTCATCATGGCTTACGGCGGCGATAATCTGCTGAATGACGGCTACTATCCGATTGTCTCTATCGGCCTGAGCAGCGGCGGCCAGATCACGACACTGAGCGGTAATGAGCGCGGACGGTATCCGCACGGGATCTCGACCAGCCGCATTATCTATTCGCAGTATTCGCGCAATACCTTCGAACAGTCGCTGGTGGCGGTCAATGCCAATGACGGCTCGACACAGCTTCTGCCTGAAATGTGGCGCAACAGCGTATTTACCAGCGGCTCGAATCTGATCCTGAATGCTGATCAGCCGAATGTCTCGCAGGATGGTAACCGCGTGGTGTTCACGGCGGAAATCACAGGCACGAATCGCCAGCTTTTCATACTGGACTTCAATGACCTGGATGGCGATCCGCTGACGCGGCTGGTGGCGGATAACAACGATTATACGTTCCCGGCCTTCTCACCGACCGGGCAGCTTATCATCGCAGCGCGGCGCGACGCCACCGGCAATGTCGATCTGTTCGAAATCACACCGGCAGACGGTCAGATGCGCCCGATGACGCGGGACGGCAGCCTGATCATCGAAACGACGCCGCGTTATTCACCGGACAGCCTGTATCTGGTGTTTGCGGGGAATACCGGCAGTGATTCGCATGATATTTTCGAGCGCGACAGCTCCGGCAGCATCACGAATATCAGCGATCATCCAGCGGATGATCGGCATCCGGTGTACAGCCCGGATGGGCGCTATATCGCCTTCGCCAGCAACCGCGACGGCGGCTATAACATCTACATTTACGAACGCGCCAATGGCAATCTGTATCAGCTTACAAGTGGCCGGAATGACTACTTCCCCGGCACATGGCTGAGTAATTAGGCTGGAACCGGTTTACGGTCAGGCAGAGAGATAAAACAAAAGCTGAGGTCTGATGGGACTTCAGCTTTTCTGTTTTGTGTTTAATATACAAAAATGGAAAAATGCGTATGATTTATGCTACTGAACATATCAAACAGGATTACAGAACATGAGTAAACCTTCTGTGGATACTGTCAAGTTATTTTTCATCGTCCTGATATGGATCGGCTGCTTACCAATCAACGCTCAGGATGCGCCAGCGACACCAACACTATCATCAGACATTGCACCATTCCAGACCACTCTAGACTGGGACGCAGGTGCAGAACTGGATAAACAAATCTACTGGTCTGAGGTTAAATGGAGTCCTGATGGCACGATGATTGCAGCCCTCAGTGATTTCGATTTATATATACTGGATGCAAATGATGGAAGCCTGCTTGCAGTGCATGAAGAGTTCACAGCAAGCGCATTTGACTGGAGTCCTGATAGCAAACAGTTTGTCACTGTCACTACATACCCGATGATCTCACTCAATTTCTGGGACGCTGTGACCGGTAACTTCATTGATGGCATTGAAGGTGTCTCCAATGAAACGGATTATCTGGGAAATACCATAGACGTGGCATGGAGTCCGGCAAACGACTACATTGTCACGACAGGTCATTTCCTGATGCTATGGAACCTGGAAACCCGGAAACCGCCCACCATTCTGACGGGTTTTGTCGGTGCTGGATACGTTGTTGAATGGGACTCAACCGGTACGCGACTGGTCAGTTCCGCAATGGGTCCTGACAGCGTGGAAGTTGGGCAACCTCTTTTTACCGTGACGGTTTGGGATGTGAAATCACATGAAAGCGTCGAAATGGTGTTTGCCTTTCTCGGTCCACGAGTTGCAGCCATCAGCCCGGATGGACAGCGAGTCGCCACATCGAGTCGCGGGATTGAAATCCGGGATATACCTTCAGACCAGGTCCTCATTGAAAAATCTTTTGCAATGTCCAATATTTCGGCAGTTGAATGGCAGCCGACCGGTCAGTTGATTGCCATCGCTGATACGGACGGTGATCTACAGTTACATGATGCCGAGACAGGTGATGCTTTGCAGGTCATTCGTGCAGGCGAAAAAGCTGTCTGGCTGAGTTGGAAACCTGACGGAACTGCTTTTGTATCAGCCAGTGACGATCAAATCACGATTTGGAGACAGTAAATATTGAGGATTGGCTTGAGTATTCAGGCCAATCCTCTTAAATCACCTGCAATGCTTAGCTACATTGCTGCGTTGGGCATAGCCCGTAAGCCTTCTGACTCCTACTTTCTCGCAGTCCTGTAACCAAAAAGCGTCGTGGATCATCTTTAGTAGCACCTGCGTAAGGGGCGGTCTCAAAGTGAAGATGCCCCGATGCGCCGCCAGCAGCGCGAACAGATGCTTGAGTAGATCCGAATTTTGTGCGATAGTAGACATAGAGAGACCTTTTGTTCTGCTTGTTGTCTGATAGC
>CAYNDH010000245.1:0-5677 GCA_964395665.1 uncultured Anaerolineaceae bacterium | reverse complement strand
GTAAAAAATGATTCCTCTTGGTGATTTACAACTCCATCTGATTAATGATGCGGATACGAAAGTCGATCCCGGCGGGGCGTTCGGGTTGGTCCCGCGTGTGCTGTGGAGCCGCTATCTGCCGCCGGATGAAAACCAGCTTGTCGCGATGCGTAATCACTGCCTGTATTTCGAGACTGCTGGCCGCAAAATCCTGATCGATACCGGCATGGGTAATCGTCTGGATGAACGTGGGATCGCCCGCTGGCATCTGACACGCCCCCAGGGGGATGTGATCACCGGGTTGAGGCGGCTCGGTGTGCAGCCTGCCGATATTGATCTGGTGATTGACACCCATCTGCACGCGGATCACTGCTCCGGCAATGTCTATCCTGACGAGTCCGGTGAAATGCGGCCCACCTTCCCGAATGCCGAATATGTCGTCCAGCGCCGCGAATATGAAGATGCGATGCGCCCCAACGAGCGCACCGCTGCCACCTATCTGCCGGAAAATTACGCCGGACTGGTCGCCAGCGGCCAGATGCGCCTGCTGGACGGCGATACTGAAATCGCGCCGGGGGTGTGGGGCTGTGTCACGCCCGGTCACACGCCGGGACATATGAGCGTGATGATCGAGAGCGCCGGACAGCACGCCCTCTATACCTGTGATATGGCGACCTATGCCATCCATTTCGAGCGTCTGGGCTGGATGACCGCCTATGATGTCGAGCCGCTGGTCACGCTGGAGAGCAAGCGCCGCTGGCAGGCGTGGGCGCTGAAGCATCAGGCGCTGCTGTTCTTCCCGCATGATCCCGTGCGTCCGGCGGGGCGTGCCAGCCTGAATGCGGGTGGCAAATTCACTGTCGAGCCGGTGGATGTGGCGTATTTATGAGATGTTCAAACACAAGGAAGACGGCTGCGTGCGGTCAGTCTTTATCCCCGGCTATCCGCCAGCCCTGTCTGATCAGATCCAGCACACCTCACAGGCAGAGAGGTAATGAAAACAAAAAAGGGATACCGGTTCAGTCCGGTATCCCCTTTTTGGATTGGATTATTGCGGAAAATGCGTTTTATTCCGGGCTGTAGACGAATTCCGCGGTCGGAATCGCCCAGCTCACCAGTTCGTCATCGGTGAAGAAATTGGCGATCTCGATCTTCGCGTTATCCACACTGTCAGAGCCGTGGATCAGGTTGCGGGTGATGTCCAGCGCGTAATCACCACGGATCGTGCCTGCGCCGGATTCGTTCGGCTTGGTCTTGCCGATGGTGTTGCGGGCTGCTTCGACAGCGTTCGCCCCTTCGAGAACAGCCACGACGACCGGCCCCATGGTGATATAGCCGACGAGACCTTCGAAAAAGCCCTTGCCCTTATGGACATCGTAGTGCTTTTCGGCCAGTTCACGGCTGACCTGCATGAACTTCATGCCGACGATCTTCATGCCGCGCAGTTCAAAACGGCGCAGGATCTCACCGGTCAGGCCGCGTGCGACGCTGTCGGGCTTCAGGATGATCAGGGTACGTTCCACGTTTCAGTCCTTTATTGGTGTGCTTTAGCGATTGATGGTCAGGATGTAAAGCCATCAGGCTGTGCTGCCCGACGGTTTGTTTGTTGAGGATTGTACCTGATTGAAAGGGTGCGACAAGGGTGGCTGATGTACGCTGATGATTGAAATCGCGTCTTTCATCCGTGTCTGTGCCGGGAACAGGATAAGAGGTTGGCGCTGTTCACGATTTGCAATACAATCGAACATGTGAATTTGGATAGCAGCGCGTATCAATATTGCTCTGCAATGATAAAATGCCGTTACGACCACAGCGGAAGGTGAAGATGGCAGAAATCATCCGGCGGCGGAAGTGGAGTCAGGCTGAACTGGATTCCGAAGGCTTCCGCTACTACGAACGTCAGAAACAACTGGTCATGGCGGCCCGCATCCCGGAGCAGCTAGGATCGATTAAAATCGTTTATGAACTCGAAACCGTCATCGCGCAGGTCGGTGATATTTTGTGTTTCGACCCCGGCACACGCCCGCAGCGCAAGCTGATGGCCTATGATTACTGGTCGGTCAAACCGGCGATTTTCAAGCGGACCTATCGCGAATGGGATGAGGCGGACTGGGTGCCGACCCCGCCGCAGGCGCATCTGATGCGTTTCGGATGCCGCCCGTATTACAAATTCAAGGGTGCATGGGCCAGACATCTGGAAAGCCCGACGATTGTCCAGAGTATGGAAAGCCCGACGCCGATTCAGGTCCCGGCTGGGGCATGGCTGATCATTGGCGAGCAGGGCGAACCGTGGCACACCGATGGCGAGACCTTCGGCAGGCGCTACATTGTCGAATCCAGTGCGCAGCAGGGCGGCTGACCGGTCGAACGGCTGACGGATTAAATCTGATCGCCGACAGGGACATAAAAAGGGCGCGTCGATCATCGACACGCCCTTTTCGTTTACATCGTGCAGATGCTGCATATCATGCAATGCATGATGTGCAGATGCAGATGCGGGTTGTTACTTCATCACCTGACCGAGTGAGGTACAGGCCGGGCAGCTACCACCCGGACGGATGATCGCGTAACCGCCCATCGGGTCACTGTCAAAGCGGACGAAGTTCACATTCCAGATGATCATCAGGCGAACCTGACCGCCCTGTGCAGCGCGGACGGCGGCATCAGCCAGCCATGCAGCCTGCTGGGCCACGGTGACATCCTTCGCCCAGCCGAATGCTGCCGGGATCGCTGTATTGAAGCCTTCACCAGACAGGTAACCGAGTTCGGTGTAGCACACCGGCTTGCCACCGAAGCGGCTGTAGCCACGGGCGGTCATCGAGCCGAAGTAGTAGGTCGGGTATTCACCACGCGGATCACCGCTGCTCTGGCTGGGCGCGACGATACCTTCGTTGTAGTGCAGGCCGACGCAGTCCATGTACTGGGCCGCGCCTGCTGCTGCCATCTGCGACATGAAAGCGTCGTCGTTGCAGCCGCTGTCGGCACAGCCAGCCGCGCCGAAGAAGCCAGTCGGGGCGGGCGCACCGCTGATCACCATCGTATTCGGGTTGGCGGTCTTGATTGCGTTGTAAGCGGACGCCAGCAGCTTGGTGTAGGTGGCGCCGTTGATCTGACCTGCCGGCCACTCACGGTCGATGTTCGGTTCATTCCAGACTTCGATAGCGTTCACGCCCAGACCAGCCACCTGACCGACGAAGGTCGAGTACTGGGTGATGTACTGGTCATAGTTGGACATCTGCGTCTTGTCGCCGACGATACCGAGCAGCAGCTTGTAACCGTTGGCCTTGGCTTCATCAAGGTAAGCCTGTGCCTGACCGGTGCTGTCACCGTTGCGCCAGACCAACTGCTTCTTGACCCATGTCATGCCTGAAGCATCCATGGCGGTCTTGGCTTCGCCGGTGATGCTGGTCACATGGCCGCCCAGTTCGAAGCCGCCAGTTGCTGCGCCGCCAGCGACCGGGGCAGGCAGAGAGCCGTCACCCGTCGGGGCAGAGGTATCAGCCGCTTCTTCGACCTTGTCGCAGACTGCGACGGCTGACAGGTCGAATGCCACGCGCACCTGATAGGTGGTACCGGCGAGACTGGTAATGCGGAAGTTCCAGCCGAAGTACACTTCACGGTAATCGCTGACGGGTGTGTCTTCGACACAACTGTCGATGCTGACCTTCCATTCGACCTGATCGAAGGTGTAGCTGCGGACGTAGGTCAGGTCAACAGAATGCAGTTCTTCCACTGCATCACGGGCTGCGCTGAAACCGCGCCAGGTGGGATCGCTCGGTGTGGGCGGGACATCAGCCTGCGCCGAAACCAGGCTGGCTGTGCCCAGGCTCAACGCAAGAGTCAGCAGAAGAAGAAGGGCCATCAGCCCCCCGTAACGACGTTGTGCCTGAAGGCGTAAATTTTCCTGCATAGAACGAAACCTCATAATCTCCATTAGGATATGAATTACGATCTGGTACCAGAGGGTACCGGGATCACACGGCCTGCTGCCATCAGATGATGACTACAAACAGTTGAAATTCGGATTGTAGACTACACAAATCCGCCGCGATTACAATAGTTGAATCGTCATCGTAGGGGAGTCGGCGGATTAAAAACGGTCATAAAGCCCCCTTTCAATCATGTATCTCTTAACGGCTGGCAGACGGTCTTCAAACGCTTTGGAAACTGGTGCTGACGTCTATAACCGACGCCAGATCAGCGGGACCAGCATTTCTACCGGGCTAAGACCGGCGTGAATGCTGACCAGCGGCGGTATTTTGTACTGGCTGTCGGTAAAACGCACACCGGGACGCGGAAAGATCACGATATCACCTACCCGCCCCCGGATCTCCGGATGCCATTCACCTGCACGGGCCGGATCTCCAAACAGGCCGGCCTGAAGCGCTGTTTCGCGATCCACTGCGGACAGCACATCACCGAGTTCGCTGTTCAGACAGGCCAGCAGCGGCTCACACATCCCCTCACGGGCATACAGATACAGAAAGCGCTCGTCCCCGCCAAAACCGGACATGGCATCCCTGACCGGCGCAAATCGCGGGTCCTGACGGATGTCGATGACCTGCGCCGTATTCTCATGACCATGATCGGCGGTGATCAGGAACAGCGTGCGTCCGTCCTGCACGTCCGGGTCATCCATGATGCGCCGCAGTTTTCTAAACTGGCGCAGGACTTCATCGCGCAGATAGAGTGAATCGGCGCCATAGTCATGAGACAGGGTATCGACGTTCGGCACGTAGATATTGACGTAGCACTTCTGTCCTTTCGTCCCGACCAGCACATCGTGCAGCCGCAGCCACAGATCGTTGAGGCCGAGATGCGGGTGCATCTGCTGGACGCCGCGATGCATGAAACGTGAAAGCCCGGTGTTAAAGAGCGCACGCATCAGCAGCAGATGTGTCGGCACACCCGCTTCGGCCAGCCGCTGCGGGACTGATGGCACCGGCACGAACTGCTCCGGCTGGAGATTGGCCGCCTCAAACTGTGCCTTCTGCGCCGGATCAAACGCGCTGAATTTCAGCATATTGGTCAGCACGCCGACCGTTGGCAGAAACATCGCCGTACCGACCATGCCGGTGATGGCTGGCGGCTCCGCCGTCCACAGGACCGGCAGCGCACAGGCGGTCGTACTTGGCGCGGACGAGCTAAGCGGGACGACGCCGCGCCCTTCGGTGATCGCCTCAACATCATCACGCAGGCTGGCTTCTTCCTCAATCAGACGGCGCAGTGTGAGGTAGCCGAGACCGTCACTGATCAGCACCACCACCCGATCGACATCCTGCGGGATCTGTGCCAGCAGGCGCACATCGAGTCCGTAGGGCATGTCTGCGCCCAGCAGTGCCCCGACCGACTGCATCAGATTGAAGATGGAAAGGCCGTTGTAATGCGGGAAGACAAAATCAGCCGGATGCGGTGTGGGCAGATCGAGCAGGCGATGGCTGCGGATATCCTGTTCCAGCTCGGCAGCAATAACGGATAGACCTGGCAAGTCGTGATGACTCCTTTCAGCAGCGGTAAGTCAGAGTGAAGCAGCCCCTGATTCTCTGACACACCTGCGCGGTGCAGGGTTTCATTTTAATCAGGATGTTCAGTCACGGGAAAGCAAAAACCCGCAGCAGATGCGGGTTTTCTGGCTTCGTCTGATTTGGGGTAGGTGGGATTCGAACCCACACGCCGTTAGGCAACTGTTTTTAAGACA
>CAYNDH010000244.1:0-5680 GCA_964395665.1 uncultured Anaerolineaceae bacterium | reverse complement strand
GGACAATGCAGGCATTGTCCCTACGAAATTTCACGCTCTAGCGACGATCTCCGCCGCGATTGCCACCACGGTCACCGCCGCCGCGACGATCGCCGCCGCCACGATTGCCACCGCGATCACCACCACCGCGACGATCTCCGCCGCCACCGCCACCACGACGGTCACGGGACTGCGCTTCTTCGACCGTCCAGCCTTCAATCACGGCCTGACGGCTAAGGCGCACCTTGCCACCGGGATCGACATCGACGACCATCACCATGATCTCGTCTCCGAGCTGGACTTCGTCTTCGATGCGTTCCACGCGGTAATCGGCAAGCTGTGAGATGTGAACCATGCCATCTTTTCCGGGCATGAATTCCACGAACACGCCATACGGCTCGATGCGGTTGACCTTGCCGGTGTAGATGCGGCCAATCTCGGCATCTTCGGTCAGGCCACGGATCGCTTCAATCGCGCTGGCGACTGACTGCCCGTCCATACCAGACACAAACACCGTGCCGTCGTCTTCAATGTCGATCTTCGCGCCGGTGCGGTCCTGAATGCCACGGATCATCTTACCGCCTGGCCCGATCACTGCGCCGATCTTCTCGCTGTTGATCTTGATCGAGGTCATACGCGGCGCGTAATCGCTCAATTCCTTGCGCGGTGCGGGGATCACCTCACGCATCATTTCAAGGATCTCCATGCGTGCAGTCTTGGCCTGCTGAAGCGCACGCCGCATGACGTCGCCGTCCACACCCTTGATTTTGATGTCCATTTGCAGCGCCGTGATGCCCTGATCGGTCCCTGCAACCTTGAAGTCCATATCACCAAGGTGATCTTCAAGGCCCTGAATATCGGTCAGAACGGCGACCTTCTCGCCTTCCTTGATCAGCCCCATGGCGATCCCCGCCACCGGACGCTTGAGCGGCACACCGGCATCCATCAGCGCCAGCGTACTACCGCAGACACTCGCCATCGACGTGCTGCCGTTGCTGCTGATGGCTTCACTGACGACGCGGATCGTGTACGGGAACTCGTCTTCCGCCGGGAGCATCGGGCGCAGGGCGGCTTCCGCCAGCGCACCATGACCGATTTCACGGCGCTTCGGACCGCGCTGCGGTGCCGTCTCGCCAGTGCTGAAGGCCGGGAAGTTGTAGTGATGCAGATAGCGCTTGTCCTCTTCCGGCGCGACGCCGTCCAGTTCCTGCGCGTCACCCGGCGTACCAAGTGTGGCGATGCTCAACACCTGTGTCTGACCACGGGTGAACAGGCCGGAACCGTGAACACGCGGCAGCAGGCCGACTTCGGCATCCAGCGAGCGGATGGTGGTGTAATCGCGTCCATCAGGGCGGACACCGTCTTCGGTGATCCGGCGGCGGACTTCCTTCTTCATGACCTTATCAATGGCTTCCTTCACATCGCGCAGGCTGACCTTGGTCGCGTCAGTTTCCTGCACCAGGTTGAAAGCCTGATATTCTTCAACCAGCGACTGCGTGAGCACATCCATCGCTTCCTTGCGGCCACTGCGATCCGTCGTCTCGGCGATGATCTGGCGCACCTGCGCCGTCACCCGTTCCGCGATCAACTGTTCCAGTGTTTCATTGACGTGCGCGGTGGCGTACTCGGCCTTTTCACGGCCAATCGCGGCGCGCATCTCATTCTGGATATTGATAAACGGCTGGATGCTCTCCTGCGCTAGTTGCAGGGCGCGCAGCATGGTCTCTTCATCGACTTCCTGTGCGCCGCATTCGACCATATTGATCGCATCAGCGGTGGCAGCCACGCGCAGATCGAGCGTGCTGTTTTCCATTTCGGAAATCGTCGGGTTGACCACCAGTTCACCGTCAACCAGGCCGACACGCACACCGGCGACCGGGCCGTCGAAGGGAATATCGGAGATCACCAGTGCGGCGCTGGCGGCCACGATGCCCACCATATCGAGCTGATGTTCCTGATCATGTGCCAGCGCGTACAGGATCACCTGCACGTCGTTGCGCATCCCATCCGGGAACAGCGGGCGCAGCGGACGGTCGATCACACGGGCGGTCAGGATCGCGCTTTCGCTGGGACGTCCTTCACGGCGGAAGAAACTGCCGGGAATGCGCCCTGCGGCGTACAGCTTCTCTTCGTAATCCACGCTAAGCGGGAAGAAATCCAGCCCTTCACGCGGGTTTTTGCTCATGGTTGCGGCGGCGAAAATCACGCTTTCACCCACCCGCACCGTCACCGCACCACCAGCCTGTTCAGCCAGCTTGCCCGTCTCCAGCGTGTATTCCTTGCCAGCGACGGTCACCTTAAATGCATGTGCCTGTCTGTGTAGTCTTTCTGCCATTATCTTTCTTCCTGTGTGATCTCACACAAATCAATACGCCCGGCAGCAGGGACTGGAAAATAGCGCCAACCGCCTGCCATACTGAATTTGGGCATGCAAGTTAGCGACATGTTCCAATTCCTGCCCTACCGGGCGTGATGAGCGATGGGCCGCGTTCTGTACGATTACAGACGCGGCTTGCAGATTAAACTTTCCTGTCAGGTTATAAGGAAAGGTCATCCATAAATCGATCAAGGAGCTTGAGCGCCTTACTCCGGACCTGCCGGATACAGCGCCGGGCTGCCAGCCTCTGCTAGTACTAGCGGCGCAGGCCCAGCTTCTCCAACATCTCGCGATAAGACTCGGGATTGCGCTTCGCGAGATAATTCAACTGACGACGGCGCTGCCCGACGAGCTTCAGCAGGCCACGGCGAGAGTGTTCGTCGTGCTTGTGAATCTTCAGGTGTTCAGTCAGATACAGGATGCGGTTGGTCAGCAGAGCGATCTGGACTTCCGGCGATCCGGTGTCACCTTCGTGACGCGCAAATGACTGAATCAGGGACGATTTTTGCTCTTTATCAAGCGACATATGTTTTTACAGTCCTCTTGTGGATTGTCACCAAGCAGGCTGGACACAGAGCCTGCTGGTCTTCAGATGAGTTTGGGTTACTTCGGCATTATAGCAGAGGGCATTGGGTGTCACAATGGCGGAGAGCATCGCGCTCAGAGGCAGCGATTTAATTTTCGGCATAAACCAAAAAGCCGAATACCCCTGTTGGGCAGGGGCATCCAGCTTTCGGGGAAGACATTCATCGGCGGGTATGGTGGGGGCAGTGACCCGCCTGAATACTGCCAGCTTAGCATATCCCCTACCCGTAAAAATGGACGCTCGCCCTACGCCTGCCCTACGCTGCATGGTCCTGTCAGATAGTACTTCCCTGTTAAGATCCGGAACATTACGCGTGATGATCGATATTATCGATATACGATATAATGGAAGTGAATGCCAGACCGTGATGGCAGGTTAGCGATTGTAATTAAGTCACGGTTGTGTGATGGCAGCACGCAGAGATCAGGCGAATGATCCGTGCTGCCCCTGAACACAACAACAGCATAGACTACAGGTACAACCAACCGGCACAACCAAAAGGAAATCACCCATGCAGGCGCATCATTCATCTCTCACCCACCGGTCGATCTTCAACCAGCCTGTCCCCCTGCGCTGGCTGATCCTTCCCATCCTGATCACGCTGCTGACGGCCCTTGCGGTTTTCGCGGCGTCACCGCTCCACGCCGCCGAATCCAGTGCGCTCTCGCTGCGGGTGGACTGCGGCGGATTCATCAGCCGGGGCGGTTCGCTGGTCCTCAACCGCGATAACACCGGCACTGGCCGCGAACAGTTCGTGATCACGGCGACCGATGGTGAGGGAAATGTGATTTATGCGCCCACAGTCGAATCGCTGAAGGTCGGACTTAGTGTTCAATTCCCGGACGGCCTGTACTGGGCATGGACCGCCGAGCCGGTCGCCAATCCGCTGACCGTTCGCATCATCAGTCAGGCGGGGAACGGCCTCAACGAGCAGGTGGTGTACAGCATTCTGGGCAACTGCGCCTCACTGGAGAGCAAAAGCGATGACACCGCGATCAATACACCGCAGGGCGGCACATCGCCGTCCGTCCCGCTGAACGTCACCGCACCGCGCCCCACCAATCCCGAAGGCACTGTCAGCGGACGTGAAGGCTACATGATCGTCAATACCGATAATCTCAACGTCCGCAGCGGGGATGGCGCAGAATATACGATCGTCGCCAAGGTGGACGGCGGCACGCGCCTGATTGTGCTGGGACGCAACGCCTCACGGACATGGTGGTATGTACAGGTCGGTGAGGTCCTTGGCTGGGTAAATGGCGAACTGACGCTGATCCGGGGTGATCTGACCCGTATCCCGATTGTCCCGGTCACTGGCGAGATCGCCGCGCCGACACTCTTCCTGTATTCCACCACTGCCCTGCGTACCAGCCCCGATGCCAGCGCCGCCGAAATCTGCGAGATTCGCGGCAATCAGGAATACTATGTCATTGGCCGCACCGCTTCGAATTCATGGTACGAGCTGCAAGCTAACTGCGGCGGGACGGTCACCGGTTGGGTGCGGGAAGCATCCGGTGGGCTGCGTAACCCGGCAGGATCGTTCATCCCGGTCACCAATTAATCTGCGAGTGAGTCGCTAGGTTGTGTTGATATTTTGCAAAAATCGTTCATTTGTAGGGGCGATGCTGTGTCGTCGCCCGCTGGTTGTGGGGCACTGCGGGCGGACACGGCGATATATCGCAGGTCCGCCCCTACACAAAATGTTTGCAGAGTCACATGATGATCGAAACGTCAACAGAACCTAACAAGCATGATCGTTTGTAAGCATGATCGCTCCGGGCACAGGATGGCTTCAGGCTTCAGGTGATGCTGAAGCCGTCCTGTACGGTAAGCGTGCATTGTTAAAATGCACTGTGTTCGACAGCCGCCAGTGTGCGAACTGGCTTGAAAGTGATCGTTGATCTGCGGATGAGCACGACAAATGCCTTAAGTTCCTCTTCTTATATCCTGCTTATGATGGCAAACCCGCTGGTCAATCCGGTGCTTCAGCACTTGACCGCTGACGGTTATGCCACCATACGCACCCAGACGATGGAAGGCGGCCTGAAGCTGATCGAACGCTTTCAGCCGCTGCTGACCATCGTTGACGGCTCACTGCCGGGCGTGGATGCGGTGACCTTTTGTCAGTCGGTCATGCAGGCCGCACCGACAGCCGGTGAAACCTCTGACGTAACGCATGCTGCTTCAAAGCGCAGCGCCTGCCTGCTGGTCATCCTGCCGACCGACCAGCAGGATCAGGCAGAGCGTCTGCTGGAACTCGGCGCGAGTGATGTCCTGATCGGCGCTGACAGTGCGCGTCTGGTGCGGAAGCGCATTCACCAGCTTCTGACGATCCATCAGATCCCACCGCCGTTTACCTATCACCAGCAGTTTCTCAACTGGATCGATACACCGGCGCTGATCTGTGACCGTTACGGCGCGATTCTCGCGGTCAATCCGGCGCTGACTCGGCTGTGTACGACCACGCCGGACAAACTGCACGCGATGACACTTCAGGCCCTGCTGCGTGAACGCGACGATGCTGCTGCATCAGCCACCAGCGGACCCGCAGCGCCGCATCTGCAGAGCCGCATCGCGCAGGCCGATGAATTGAGTCATTTCTTCATCAGTCAGCCGAAAATCGAGCGCCGTGTTTCACTCTGGCGGCAGGATCAGCCCGCACTCGCCACCAACCTCACCCTGAAACCGATGGATCAGGGGCATTATCTGGCGACCTTTACCTCAATCGCGTATGCCAG
>CAYNDH010000243.1:0-5686 GCA_964395665.1 uncultured Anaerolineaceae bacterium | reverse complement strand
ATCATGCATTTATGCATCATGCATGTTTCTACCGCAACTGATACAGCACAAACACGCTGGTGAGATAAATCGCCAGCACCACTGCCGAATCGATGCCGAAGCGCAGGATGGTGCGGTCCTTGCGTTCGATCATCCCGGTCAGATACACCGCTGTCATCACGATCCCCGCCGCTGCGATATAGATGATGGAGTTATCGGCTTCATTCAGGATCGGCCCTTCGCGGTAAAAGATGTCACCGATGAACAGCAGCACCACGATAATCCCGTTGCTGCCGAAGATATTGGCGAAAGCCATCTCGTATTTCTTCAGGCGGACAGCGGTGATCGCGACGCTGAGTTCTGGCAGCGAGGTCGAAGCGGCCAGCAGTGTCGCGCCGATGAAGCTGGTCCCCAGACCGGTCTGCTCGGCCAGCGCCTCTGCAATCAGGCTGATGATGAAGCCCGCCACCAGAATCACCACGGCAAAAGCCGCAAATGTCAGCGCCAGCCGCCGGGTTGACCAGTCCTCAAGGCGCTTCTGGGTTGTAGGATCTTCAGGCGCGATCACAACCGCTTCGAGTTCTTCCGTACTGGGGTGATTTTCCGCCTGCCATGTCTCGTTTCCCTCATAACGATGAGCCAGAAAGAGTGTGATCACATATCCGACGCAGAGCATCGTACTCCACAGGCCGACATTGGCAAACACGAAGATCTCACCTAGCGCAATCGATGCGATCGCACTTGCCAGCAGGACGATCAGCAGCACACCTTGCAGCAGCAGGACCGGATGAGGTGTGAAAAACGTGAGCGCTCCCCTGATCAGCGCAAAGTCGATCACTGCCAGCAGCGCCATCTGGAACATGACCGTGCCGAAGATGGCATTAATCGCAAGCTGCGGCTGATTCGCCAGCGAAGCAGAGGTGATAATCCCCAGATCTGACATCTGCGTGGCGATTGCCAGAAACAGCAGTCCCATAAAGGCCTTGCCGAGCCGGGTGCGATCCGAGATGACATCGGCATAGATCGACAGGCGCGTGCCGGTAATCCAGATCAGCACCACCAGGCCGGCAAAGAACGCCAGATTAACGACGATAGAATTCCCCGTGAAGTCAGGTAACTGCATATTGTGTGAACCTTTCATGAGTTCTGTTAGCTGCTCTGGGCCTGCATCTGTATCTCTGGTGTGCAGGTCTAAAATCATCCATATGGACCATGAAAATAGGGTGATGTGTACTATGTAGTATCCCGGTTTTCGACTTAAGTTTGAAAAGTACACAGTGTCACAGGAATATGATTCAGCCTTATTTCCATGATTTCCGAGCTAAAGGAGTGTAAGCCGTGGGTGAAGAAAAGCAGCTAAGGCCACCACAGGAACAGGATCAGCAGCCCGGTATCGAGTCCGAGATGACGCCGCGCCCCAAAGCTGAAGACGAGCAGTATCAGGGGTCCGGCAAGCTGCGCGATAAGGTCGCCCTGATCACCGGCGGCGACAGCGGTATCGGACGGGCGGTGGCGATCCTGTTTGCCAAAGAAGGCGCGGATGTGGCGGTCCTCTATCTGAATGAACACTCGGACGCGGAAGAAACCAAACGTCAGGTCGAAGAAGAGGGGCGGCGCTGCCTGCTGATTGCAGGGGACATCGGCGACGAGTCCTTCTGTCAGCAAAGTGTGCAGAAGACGATCGACGAATACGGGCGGCTTGATATCCTCATCAATAACGCTGCTGAACAGCATCCACAGGAGAGCATTACCGATATCATGGCGGAACAGCTTGAGCGCACCTTCCGCACCAATATCTTCTCGATGTTCTATCTGACGAAAGCCGCGATGTCGCATCTGAAGCAGGGCAGCACGATCGTCAATACCACATCGGTCACTGCCTATCGCGGCAGCCCGCAGTTGCTCGATTACTCATCGACCAAGGGCGCGATTGTGGCCTTTACGCGTTCGCTGTCGCAGGCGCTGGTCGAGAAGGGGATTCGGGTGAATGGTGTCGCGCCGGGGCCGATCTGGACGCCGCTGATCCCGGCCACCTTCCCGGCGGATAAAGTCGCCAGCTTCGGCGCTGATGTCCCCATGAAGCGTGCCGGAGAGCCGGAAGAAGTCGCGACCTGCTTCCTGTTCCTTGCAAGCGATGCTTCCTCATATCTTACCGGGCAGGTGCTGCATCCCAATGGGGGCGAAGTGATCAATGGCTGATTGGCTGTGATACACCCATCTGCGGTGTGTAACAGCCGTTCAACAGCCGTGCTACCCGCGCCCCAAAGCGGTGAGTCTGACGCCTGCCGCAATCGCCCGTTTATCGCCCGTTTATCGAGCATAAGGTGTAATGCCGTGGACTATCCATCATCCTATCTGGACGAAGACGAAACAAACCAGAATCAAACCGAGACTTCAGTCAACATCAATCCGCAGCAGCGCAATATGTCGCTGGTGGGGGGCGCGGTGCTGCTGGCAGCGGCGCTGGCTCGGCGTGGGCTTCCCGGGCTTGGATTGGGCGCTGCCGGTGCGACGCTGCTGTATCAGGGCAGCACCGGGATGTCTCCGATTAACCGGCTGCTGGGCAAAAATCAGGCCGTGCATAACAAACGCGCTGCCATCAGTGTGCCGCATCAGCAGGGAAAACACATCAGCCACAGTATCACCATTAACCGCCCCGCTGAAGAGTTGTACCGCTTCTGGCGTGATTTCAGCAATCTGCCGCAGATCATGCCGATGCTGGAGTCGGTCGAAGTCGCATCGGATACCCACTCCCGCTGGACGGTCAACGGCCCCGCCGGGATAAAAGCGGAATGGGAAACCGAGATCATCAACGATGAACCGCATACGGTCATCGGCTGGCGGTCACTGCAAAACCCGTATGTCGATCATGCCGGTGCGGTGCGCTTCAAGGTGGCCCCGGTCGGGCAGGGGACCGAAGTCAGCATTCAACTGGAATATATGCCGGTCGGCGGTGTGGTGAGTATGGCGCTGATTCAGTTGCTGGGGAAATCGCCGGAATATCAGGTCGCCGTCAGCCTGTATCGTCTGAAGCAGTTGATGGAACTGGGCGAGATCACCTCGGTTGAAGGGCAGCCGTCGGGACGGGCAAAGTCAAACGATCAACACGATGAGCACGATCGTCAGGATCGTCAGGATCGTCGGGATCAGCCGGATCAGAAGGGTTAACGTGATGAAAGCGCTGTGCTGGAATGGAATTGCAGATGTCCGTGTGGAAACCGTGCCGGACGCGAAGATCATCAATCAGAGTGATGTTGTCCTCAAGATCACTTCGACCGCGATCTGCGGCTCTGATCTGCATTTATATGATGGCTACATCCCGGCGATGAAACCGGGCGACATTCTCGGCCATGAGTTCATGGGTGAGGTGGTCGAAGTTGGGCGGGATGTGAAGAAACTCCGCATTGGCGACCGCGTGATTGTGCCGTTTAACATCGCGTGCGGCCACTGCTTCTACTGCGAACATGATCTGCATTCGCTGTGTGATAATTCCAACCCGAACGCGCCAGCAGCGGAGAAGATGTACGGATCTTCTGGCGCGGGGCTGTTCGGCTATTCGCATCTGTACGGTGGATACGCGGGCGGACAGGCGGAATATGTGCGCGTGCCATTTGCTGATGTCGGCCCACTGAAGGTCCCCGATCACCTGAGCGATGAGCAGGTGCTGTTCCTGACCGATATTTTTCCTACCGGCTACATGGCCGCCGAAAATGCCAATATCAAGCCGGGGGATACCGTCGCGGTGTGGGGCTGCGGCCCGGTCGGACAGTTCGCCATTCAAAGCGCACTGATCATGGGGGCGGAGCGTGTGATCGGCATCGACCGCTTCCCGGATCGCCTGAAGATGGCGCAGGAACACGGGGCAGAGATCATCAACTACGAACAGCAGGACGATGTGGTCGGCATCCTGAAGCAGATGACTGGCGGACGCGGCCCGGATGCCTGTATCGACGCCGTCGGCATGGAAGCGCATTCTGCCGACCTGACCGGCATTTATGACCGGGTGAAACAGAACCTGCGCCTTGAGACCGACCGCCCTCATGCTCTGCGCGAAGCGATTCAGGCCTGCCGTAAGGGTGGCACGATCTCGATCCCCGGTGTCTATGGCTGGCTGCTGGATAAAGTCCCGTTCGGGACGGCCTTCGCCAAGGGGCTGACCTTCAAAATGGGGCAGACGCACGTCCACCGCTACACCCAGCCGTTACTGGAACTGGTTGAAAGGGGTGCGATTGATCCGACATTTGTGATCACCCACCGTCTGCCGCTGGATCAGGGGCCGGAAGCCTATCGCATGTTCCGTGACAAACAGGATAACTGTATCAAGGTGGTCCTGAAGCCGTAGGGTTCTCCCTATCCCGGCATTGCCTGCGATGCCGGGTATCCGACGGAAGGAGCATCCCTTGGACGCTGCGCCAGTTGATTCGCTCGGCGCGGAAATAAGTGGGGAAGGGCGTTAATGTAAGGGCGCAATATATTGCGCCCCAACGAGATATGACCTGGAAAGGCACTATCGGGATGAGGGCCTTATCTTAGTACGCATGGGGCGGCATTCTTGCTGCCCACGAACTACAGGACTATTCAAATACCTATTCGACATAAGAGCACAAAACATTAACGCAAAGGAGTCAGGATACGATGGTGAGAATAGGGTACGCCATTTCAAGTGAAGAGCATCACCCGACGGATATTGTCCACCACGCCCAGCGCGCAGAGGAAATCGGATTCACCTATGCGCTGATCTCCGATCACTTTCACCCGTGGATCGATGCGCAGGGCCACAGCCCATTTGTATGGTCGGTGCTGGGGGCGATTGCCCACGTGACCACCACACTGGAGATCGGGACCGGCGTCACCTGCCCGCTGATCCGCACGCATCCGGGGATTATCGCCCACGCCGCTGCGACTGTTGCCGCCATGATGCCGGGGCGCTTCTTCCTCGGCGTCGGCACGGGTGAGAACCTCAACGAGCATGTTTTCGGGGATCGCTGGCCGGCCTTCGATGTCCGCATCGAGATGCTGGAAGAGGCGATTGATGTCATGCGGCTGTTGTGGGAAGGCGGCCAGAAGTCGCATTACGGGATGTTCTACACCGTCGAGAATGCCCGTCTGTACACCCTGCCGGAGACGCCGCCCAGGATCATGGTTGCGGCAGCCGGTCCGAAGGCTGCCGAAGTCGCTGGCCGTATCGGTGATGGTCTGATCAACAGTTCACCCGATGCTGAAGTCGTGAAGACTTTCGAGAACGGCGGCGATGGGTCGCGTCCGAAGTACGGCAAACTGACGGTCTGTTGGGCGGAAAGCAGGCAGGAGGCAGTCGAAACCGCCTATCACTACTGGCCGACCGCTGCAATGAAAGGCCAACTGTCGCAGGAGCTGCCGAATCCCGCGAATTTCGAGAGTGCTGCCGAAAATGTGCGTAAGGAAGACATCGAGAAATCGATCATCTGCGGCAGTGATCCGCAGGCGCATCTGGACGCGATTCAGGCGTATATCGACGCTGGTTTCGATCATGTCTATATCCATCAGGTTGGGCCGGATCAGGAAGGCTTTTTCAACTTCTACCAGAAGTCGATCCTGCCGGAGTTCAGCAAGGAGGGGGCTTGAGCCGCTGCGATTTCATGAACCATCAGGCTAGGTTGTGTTGACCTTTGTAAAAATCGTTCATTTGTAGGGGCGATGCTGCGATCTATCGCCGTCGTCGCCCGCT
>CAYNDH010000242.1:2307-5708 GCA_964395665.1 uncultured Anaerolineaceae bacterium | reverse complement strand
GAAGCGCTTCAGCGCGTCCGCTATGTCCTTAAACTTCTGTTGGTTACGAAATTAGCAAAAATGGCCGGAAGAATCCGGCCCGTACACCCATTGCGCCGGATGTGGTCCTCACGTCGCCGTCGGCGGGATCACCAGCATGTCCCGCTGGCGCCTGGATGTGTACAGCTTCCCGACCTGAAGCAGAATCGTTGCCGTGATAATCAGTGCTGCGCCCAGCCACTGCACCGCCAGCATCGTTTCCTGAAGCAGCAGCATGGACAGAATCACCACCAGCACCGGCTCCAGTGTGCTGAGGATCGCCGCCTGCGGTGCGCCCAGGCGCTGGATCGCCGCGAAAAATGCCGTGATCGGCATCACGGTGCAGAGCAGCGCGATACCGGCCACCACCAGCCACGCCATCGGACTCGGTGGCAGGCGCAGACCGATCACCGCGCCGATCACCAGCAGCGATACCAGTGATCCGCTGATGCTCATCGCACTGGCGGTCGGCAGTGCGGTCTGTCCGCGCAGCAGATGACTGCTGAGGACGATATACACGCTGTACAGCACGGCATTCGATACCGCCAGCAGGATTCCGGTCAGGTCTGCGCCTTCAAAGCCGGTCATGAAGTCCGGCACTGTCAGCGCCACGCCGATCAGTGTCAGCGGAAGTGCCAGCCAGCCCGAAAGGGTCAGATTTTCACCGTTCAGCAGCGACAGCAGCGCGACCATCGCCGGATACAGATAGGCCAGCACGATATAGGTGCTCGCCGGGATGCGCTCCAATGAATAGAAGGCCACCAGCGCCGCCCCTGAAAACAGCACCCCCATCAGCATCAGCCTGAAGCGTGGCAGCGTGGCCGGAGTCCCACGCTCAATCCGCCGTACCAGCAGCCAGATCACCGGCGTGGCAATCGCAAAGCGCCATGTGACCGTTTCCTGTGGTGTCAGCCCCGCATCATAAGCGTATTTCGCCAGAATCGGCAGAAAGGCGTAGCCCACTGCCGCCAGAATCACCAGTATTAAACCCTGCCGCTGTTCAGCACTCACAAAAATCGCTTTCGCTTAGGCTATGCGGTTGACAGACTCGTTCATTCTATTCAGAATTCGGCAGAAGTTGAGATCCCATTGAGTCCACTTCAACGCCGCACAGCAGATGCAGCCCCTCTCCGACGTTTCCCCTATGATCCTGCCCGATCCCGCACGCCTGCGCTAAAATGACCTCAACGAACGAATCATAACTGCACTATAAGGAAATCTGCTGATGATGAGATCGACACTGATGCTTGTCGCCGCCGTTTTAAGTTTTGGGCTGGCGCAGGCGGCTCCATCCCCCACACCATCCGCCGCCCAGAGTTGCCCCGAACCGCCGCCGCGCATTATCGCGGAACAGTGGGCACGAGTCGTCCATGACATTCCCCTCAACCTGCGGCCAGAGCCGGGGACGAAGCTGGCGCGGCTCGATGTCATCCCACCGGGCGAGACGCTCTATATCATCGAAGGTGGCGTCTGCGCTGAAGGGTATCGCTGGTGGCAGGTGGAATGGAATGAGCAGACCGGCTGGATTGTCGAAGGCGATCCGGCCAACGGCCAGTACTGGCTGGAACCGCTCGGCCTGATTGAAGCTATCGAAGATGCGGACGGAGTCACCCGCCGCTATATCGTCGATCAGGACGGCGAGATCATTGAACGGGCTGGCTGTATGCGTCCGCCGGATGATTACAGCCGCTCCGAATGGGGCTATGCAACCTTCAACCGGCGCACGGTCGCCATGCTGCGACAGGCACAGCGCATCTATAACGAGACCGGCGGCCCGGTCAAGTTTGAAGAGATGGTCGTCCAGGGCAGTTATAACCCCGGTGTGGTCGCGGCCAGCTTCGGCACGCATGACGGCGGCGGCGCAATTGACATCTCCGTTCGCAGCCGCGTTGACTTCAGTGTGCTGGAAGATGAACTGATGCCGATGCTGGATGCCCTGCGGACGGCAGGCTTTGCGGCATGGGTGCGCACCCCGGACGAACTCTATCCCGGATCGGCGATTCACATTCATGCGATTGCGATTGGCGATGAGCAGTTATCCGAAGCGGCACGCGAACAGATTGACGGCGAGTTCGGTTATCTGCGCGGCTATAACGGACTGCCGCAGGAAGAGGGTAATCCGCCGATCCCCGATGCTTATGGCGAACCGGTCATCTGCCAGTGGATGCGTGATGCTGGCTTCGATGATCTGCGCGAACCGGAGATGCTGGCAGCGGATGAGGTCACGGTGACGCCCGAAGTGACACCTGAAAGTTAATGGTGAAGCAGGGGACACAGCAGTGTATCACGGTGCCCTGTCCCCTGAAGCGACAGAACCCTAATCTTCGTCGTCGTCGCCGAGTTCCCATCGGGACTGATCGGCGGCGATGGCCTGTAGATCGACGGCGTGGTAGCGCTGCCACAGATCACGGGCGATGCGCCTGCTGTCGCGTTCCAGCCCCTGTGTGGCGAAATATCCGCACAGGCGCTCAAGATCACGTTCGAGAATCGCCCGCCCCTGACTGTTCCCTTCGACATTCACGACCTGCGGGAAGTCGATCAGCACGGCGGCCCCCTGCCAGTACAGCACGTTATAGGCGGAGAGGTCACCATGTACCCAGCCGTGACTCAGCATCAGCTCCAGATCACGCATCAGACGGTCGAACAGGCGCGGGGCTTCTCCGGCTTCCAGGGTGACGGCGCTCAGGGTCGGGGCCGGGAAGCCTTCATCGCCGATGTACTCCATCAGGATGGCATTGGCGCTGGTGCTGACCGGCATCGGGACCGACGCCCCAAGCTGATACAGTTTTTGCAGGGTGGTGAACTCATGCATCAGCCATGAGGTGTGGCTGACTTCACGGCCAAATGCGCTTTTCTTGCCCAACGCACGCATGATACGGTGATCGGTCTTTTTGATCGAGCGGCCTTCTTCCGTCAGGACGTCGCGGCCTTCGCGGTAGGCGGCATCATTGCGGAACTGGCGGTGAATATGAGGCCGGTAGACTTTGGCCGCCAGCAGATCAAAGCCGGTGTTGGGATGCGCTGCACAGGTGTAAACGCTGGCTTCTTTGCCGCCTTTGACGACGGCGACAATATCGGTGATCTGCTCCTGCTGGAAAAAGCCCTGAAGCGATTCCAGCAGCCAGCCGCTTTCAAAGCGTGACGGCTGATAGGTGGTCTGCCAGCCCTGTTCGAGCGCGTTATCACTGTCGGCTACTTCCGTCACCAGTTCGCTCTGGGATTTCTTCGGCTTATGCTGGGCCTTCGGTTTGCGTTTGCGCCGCGCCTGCCGGTCGGTCTGGAAGGGATCGAAGCGCTCTTCGTAAAGGTCATAGCGGTCGTAATCGTTGTAGTCGTTCAGGCGAGCCATCAGGCATTTTCCCCAATTGTTGAAGTTGAATTCA
>CAYNDH010000242.1:0-2207 GCA_964395665.1 uncultured Anaerolineaceae bacterium | reverse complement strand
CACAGGCGGCTCGGCTGGATTATCCAGCACGCCGACCACCTGAAACCAGAAGGGTTCGGTGTAAGGATTGCGCTCGATGGTCATACCGAGTTTGCGCATGACGGCGATTGAGGCGTCGTTGTCGAATTCGGTGGTGGCGATGATCCGCTTCAGCCAGAGTGTTTCAAAGGCGAACTGAATCAACCGCTGTGCGCCTTCCGCCGCGTATCCCTGCCGCTGATATGCCGGATCAACCGCCCAGAACAGGCCCATTTCGGTCGTTGCCAGTCCGGTTGGATCGGTCGATAGCTGATCGCGGAAAGAGGGCAGCACGTCAAACGGCCCGATGCACTGCACCAGCCCCACCGAGCCGATCAGTTGACCGGTGGCTTTGAGTTCGAGCGCATAATCGCCATAAGGCGGCTGATAGAGGCGTGCCAGTTCGCGGTAATTGTCGATACTCCATGCGAGCCATGTATGCCGGTTTTCCAGCGCGGTATCGTCACCGAAAGCCCGGTTCAGGATGTCATGGATGCGCGTCAGATCATCCGCATGGAAAGGGCGGATACGCAGGCGTTCGCTTTCGAGTTCGAACGGGATATGATCGTTCAACAGGTTTCCCTTTTGTCTGTTCGTGTTTGACTCTATGTGTGTCAGGTTTGAAATCGGCGGTGGTTAGATTCAGATTCAGTGACAACCGCTGGGTGGCGTGAAGTGGCATTACAGTTTGGACAGGCGGCATGACACATGTCAGCAGTCGTCGCAAAAATGCCTCAATAGTTTTGGATTGAGTCAGGGTGGGGATGATCGACACACCGTATCACAGGTGACCGTGATACCGTTCGGGAAACGCATAAGAGGGGGACTTATCGACAGTGCGATAAGGGTGATGCTGATGTGAACGCCTGAAACGCAGCGAATCACATGATTGACTTAAAAGGTCTGGCTACCCTCTCAGGCAGGATTTCCGGTCATCATCGCCAGCGTGACACACGCCGTGACCACACGCGCTGCAAACTTTGGGGCTGTCATTCATGACCTCTTTCTACTCTGAGAAGGACAATTGAGGAAAGTCTAGCACGGTTCTGAAAGTGGTGTCAAGAGGTCAGGAAAAACGGGGATAGATACACAGCGGACAACTCAGGTGCTGTCCCGTGATTGCATCAGCTATACGGTGTATGGAAATGCACGCCGCATAGAAATGCGCGGCGCGCAGAATTGTAGGGGACGGCCTGCGTGCCGTCCCGCACCTGTAGACAATTTCAGTTACTCTTCCGCCTCAAAATCATGGACACAGCGAAAGCCATAGGTGATGTCGAAATGATCAGGCCGATGCCATTCGCGAAACGCTGTGGTGAAGTGCTCCGGTCGCAGATTAAACCATGAGCCGCCGCGCAGTACACGGAAGACATCATCACGATCACCTGTATCCTCTTCGCCACTATCGTTTTCGTCATAGGGATAAGGCATATATAGCGAGCTGGTCCATTCCCAGACATTGCCGCTCATATCCAGCGTCCCGACCCATGATGCGCCTTCCGGGTGACTGCCGACCTCAGCCGTCCCCTGTGATGCGTACCAGTCCCAGATCAGCTTCTCTTCATCCCACTCATTCCCCCACGGATATAGACTATTATCCGGGCCACGGGCGGCGTATTCCCATTCCGCTTCAGTCGGCAGTCGCGCCCCGCGAAGCTCGCAGAAGTCGCGTGCCTCAAACCATGTGATATTCTCTACCGGGTGACTGTTACCTGAGAACTCGTGAGGGTGAGCCTTTTCACCATCCAGCCGCGCAAAATCCGCCTGTGTAACTTCGGTCCTGTCGATCCAGAACGGCGCGTCAAAGCAGATTTCATGACCTTCACCGGTTTCACCTGCACCCATTATGAAACAGCCTGCCGGGACCTGCACCATGATGATGCCATCGAATTCGTGTTCGACGGGTGTCCAATCGGCATTTGTGCCTTCAAACACCTGTACTGAAACTGGTGTGACGGTTTCGCCCCGTAAGTCAGGTGTGACCCTCATCAAAGCCAGAAGAACGATCAGTATGACGTGCATTTTTCACCATCCTGTGACATCGGTTGCATCAAGTGCGGAATCGCGTTCATTTGCGTTCTAATGAGTCAGACGATGTTCGCCTGTCACACGTTCCAGAACCTTTATGGCCGAACGCTGGAACCTTGACTATAATGAAGCCGTGATGTTAAGGCTGTTACGCCGCCGAT
>CAYNDH010000241.1:0-5711 GCA_964395665.1 uncultured Anaerolineaceae bacterium | reverse complement strand
CACGGCCTGACTCTGTGCATTTGTGACAACCCGCATTGGAGACAATGTCTCAGGACAGGTTGGAGTCTCTGCGTTACAATAAGCGGCAATCGCAGCAGCAGATCATCACAGCAACATCGTCTGCTGCTCATATGCTCATTCAGTCATGCCGTTGAAGAACACGGACAGAAGGACCTTAAGTGAATACACAGGACTATATCGCACTCGAAAACCAGTACGGTGCAAAGAATTACAAGCCGCTGGATGTCGTGCTGGAGCGCGGCGAGGGCATCTGGGTGTGGGATGTCGAGGGCCGTAAGTATCTCGACTTCCTCAGCGCCTACTCTGCCGTCAATCAGGGACACGCGCACCCGAAAATTCTACAGGCGATGATCGATCAGGCGTCGCGTCTGCCGCTGACATCGCGTGCCTTCCGCAACGATCAACTGCCGCTGCTGGCGAAACAGCTCTGCGAACTGACCGGCTATCAGCGGATGCTGCCGATGAACAGCGGCGCGGAAGCGGTCGAAACCGCGATCAAGATGGCGCGCAAGTGGGGCTATAAGGTCAAGGGCGTGCCGGAAGGTCAGGCCCAGATCATCACCTGCTCCGGTAACTTTCAGGGACGCACCACGACGATTATCAGCTTCTCGGATGAACCGCAGTACCGTGACGGCTTCGGCCCGTTCACCGAAGGCTTCGGGATGGTCCCCTATGGCGATGCTGATGCGCTGGAAAAGGCAATCACGCCGAACACTGTCGCATTCTTCGTCGAGCCGATTCAGGGTGAAGCGGGTGTGGTCGTGCCGCCGGATGGCTATCTCAAGCGTGTGCGCGAACTCTGCACGGCCCATAATGTGCTGCTGGTGGCCGACGAGATTCAGTCTGGCCTTGGACGCTCTGGCAAGCTGTTCGCCAGTGACTGGGAAGACGTCCGTCCCGATGTGATCACGATCGGCAAGGCGCTGTCGGGTGGATTCTATCCCGTGTCCGCAGTGCTGGCCGATGATGAAGCGATGCTGGTCTTCAATCCCGGCGACCACGGCTCGACCTTCGGCGGCAGTCCGCTGGCGGCAGCCGTCGCACAGGCCGCGTTAAGCGTGCTGGTGGACGAGAATCTGATTGATAACGCTCACGAACAGGGTGAATACCTGATGGGACGGCTGCGCCGCATCGAAAGCCCGCACATCAAGGAAGTACGCGGGCGCGGTCTGCTGATCGGTGTCGAACTGTACCCGGAAGCGGGCGGCGCACGTCGTTTCTGCGAAGCGCTGATGGAACAGGGCCTGCTGTGCAAGGAAACGCACGACAACGTGATCCGCTTTGCCCCGCCGCTGGTCATCAGTAGAGAAGATATCGACTGGGCGATTGAGCGCATCGAACCCGTGCTGCAAATGGACTAGCGTTTAATTCGCTTTTCGCAGCCTGCAATCCGGCCATACGATAAAAAATCCCCTGATCCACAGCCGATCAGGGGATTTTCTTTTGTACGATCATCGTGAAATTGATTACACGCCGGCCTGTTCGCTGGCCCCCGTACCGATCTGGGACTGTGTGCGGTTCAGCGAGTGCATGATCTGGGTAATCACCGGACGGGTATCGCGCTTGACCTGGAAGATCGGCAGTGTAAACCAGAACGTCGAACCGACTCCCAGTTCACTTTCATAATCCATTTCGCCGCCATGTTCCTGCACCAGAAAGCGCGAAATCGGCAGACCGAGTCCGGTCCCTTCGATCGCGGCATGTTTGGCCGTCTCGGTGCGCGAGAAGGCCTCAAACATCACCGCACGCTCTTCTTCCGGGATGCCGATACCGGTATCCTGCACGGCAAACCGCAGCCACGGACGGTTCTTCTGGTCGTTGAACTGCTCGACGCGCAGCTCAACCTTGCCTTCACTTGTGAACTTGATCGCGTTGCTCAGCAGATTGTGCAGCACCTGCCGGATACGCCGTGCGTCCATTGGGACGGGTGGAATCCCGGCGGGGATCGATGCACTAAACTGGATGCTGCTGCGCTTGTCCTCATGTTTTTCGAGCAGCATCTGGGCGGCATCCAATGCGTCTTCCAGCACGGTATACAGGTCATTGCTCTGGACGAACATCTGCATCTCACCGGCTTCGATCTTGCTGACATCCAGCAGGTCATTGATCAGGTACAGCAGATGTTCGGCACTGCGGATCGTCTGATCCAGCCGCCCCACCTGCTCGTCGTTGAGATCGCCAAACGAGCCGATCCGCATGAAGTCCAGATTATTGATGATGAAATTCAGCGGTGTACGCAGTTCGTGCGTCACGCTGGCAAGGAAGCGCGTCTTGACCTGATTGGCGCGGTCGATGCGCTGATGTGCCTCTTCAAGCTGGACAAATAACTGCGCATTACGCACCGCAGGCGAGACGAGATTGGCGAACAGTGTCAGCATCCGCTGATCATTCTCGGTGAAAGCGTCGGCCTCTGCCGGGCGGCCAATCGTCACCGCCCCGATCACCTGACCAGAGGCCAGCATCGGCACGCACAGCGCCCGTTCCATCGAATCTTCCTGTGATGTCAGACGCTTGGAATAACGGCTGTAATGTGCCAGCCGCAGCGGACGACCGGTCTGTGCGACGGTGCCGGTCATCCCCTCTCCAATCGGGACGAATATATCACTTGGCGGCGGCCCCGGATCAGAATGCGCGACCAGCCGCAGTTCTTCACCATCAGAGCGCAGCAGCCACACCGTACATAAATCCGCCTCAAGCAGCGAGAGGATGCGCCGCACAAAGTTATGCAGAATGCTCTGCAGATGATAATCACTCACGACCAGCAGCGACTCATCATAAATCGCCTGCAAGTCTTCAGCAATTGCCTGCGAATCGGTGCGGGCGATCTCCAGCTCCGATGTGCGTTCCTGCACGCGGTGTTCCAGCGTCTCGTAAAGCGCTTCCAGACGGCTGCGCATATCTTCCATTGCACGCGCAATCGAGCCGATCTCATCGCCCTTTGACTGTAATTCCATCGGGATCGGTGTCGCCAGCACACCAGAGCCGATCTGATCCGCGAAGGTGTTCAGCGTCCACGCCGGACGTGAAACCTCACGTGAAATCAGCCGGTTAATCGACAGCACCATCGTGACCAGGCCGACAATCGAGATCAGGACGATCTGCATCACCGTGCCGTAGGGCAGCGCGGGCAGCACGCTATCCGGCAGCACACTGACCAGCCGCCATGTGGTATTGGACATCGGGCTGACCAGTGCAAAGCCCTGCTCCTGTTCGAATGCCCGATCATGCAGATCATACATCCCTCTCGGCGGCATCATCGCTGCCAGCGTCGCGGGATCTTCCACACTGGCACGGGTGTTAAATGTCGCCAGCACACGGTTATCCCGCCCAATCAGGAAGGCGTAACCGGGCGCATTGGACGAAATCCCACCCTCAAGGCTGATGCTGTCGCGCATCACTTTCGTGAGCGTGGACGTTGAAATTTCCGCCCAGATGATGCCGATCTTGGTGCCTTTGGTATCCAGAAATGGGACGGCAATCGCCACAATATCGGTCGCGCCGCTCAGTGGACCATAGCGTTCAGGGCCAATCCAGCCGATCTGCCCTGTCTCATAAGCGTCCATGAACCAGCCATCTTCCGTCATGGTGGTGGTATTGACACTGCGCGACATCAGGTCATCGCCGGAAGCCATATTGTAAAAGCTGAAGACCTTGAGATTTTCATCAGGGACGTACAGTACCACCCGTTCGAACAGCAGATTGCGCTCGAACCGTGTGACATCATGCACGGCATCGCGCAGTTCTGTGACTGGCATACCGGGCTTATACAGCCGTGAAAGCGACGGCGCAATGCGATCCTGAAGCAGCAGTGAGATATTGGTGAGCTGCCGGTCAATCGTATTACTGATGCTGCTGTTCTGACGATCCAGCGCGGCGGTGGTCTCATAGCGCAGGGTGAGCGATGTGCTGATCAGGGCGATATACACCACAGCGCTAAGGGTAATGGCAGACAGCATCACCGCCAGCAGACTCAACCGACGTCCGAGCGGCATATTCCGGAACCAGCGCAGGTAAACGGGTGCAGAGGGGAGTACATGCGGCTTCCGATTTACCTCTGGCACGCTCTGCGCCACAGGTGATCCGGGTGCGGGTGGAACTTCAAGGCTCATGGCGTTGTCTTTATCTACAGGTCACGCTGACAGGCTGTCATGCTGACCGTTTGTCACTGACCTGATAACCAATACTGATCCTACATACGAAGGACAGATTGCTTCTCATCAAAGGACAGAACCGGGTATAGTTTCTGTATAGCGGAAGTTTCATAAATTTACCACAAAGACATTACGAAGTTCGTAAAATTTGTGAATTCAAACCTTATGCTGACATCATCGGTACAGGGCCGCTGTCGATAATGTTGGTGCGGGTGCGAAAAGCACAGATCACGGCGTCTGAAAATAAGTCATTAACAACCTTAAGCCCGTAGTTCCGGCACACAGGACAGCATGATGCACACCAGCGCCTCTCACCTGCCCGTCTCATGCCGTGCGTGCTACAATGCCCTTCTGAAATTCTGATACAAGTGGAGAATACAGTCGATGATGACGGAGACAAACCAGACCGCAGCACCCTTTGACTGGAGTCAGCAGCGCGTGATCGTGACCGGCGGCAGCGGCTTTCTGGGGTCGCATCTGGTCGATTATCTGCGCGGTCAGGGCGCGGGTGAAATCATCGTGCCGCGCAAGGCCCAATATGACCTGCGCCTGCCGGAAAATGTTATGCGTCTGTATGACGATCACCCTGATACGACGATGGTGATCCATCTTGCCGCGACAGTCGGCGGGATCGGGGCGAACCGTGAGCATCCCGGCATCTTCTTTTATGACAATATCATGATGGGCACGCTGCTGATGGAACATGCCCGGCAGCGCGGCATCCCGAAGTTCGTCGGCATCGGCACCATCTGCGAATATCCCAAGTTCACGCCGGTCCCCTTTAAGGAAGATGACCTGTGGAACGGCTATCCCGAAGAGACCAACGCGCCTTACGGCCTTGTCAAGAAGATGCTGCTGGTACAGGGACAGGCCTACCGTCAGGAATTCGGCTATAACGCCATCCACCTGATGCCGACCAACCTCTATGGCCCCGGCGACACCTTTGACCCGACCCGCGCCCACGTCATCCCGGATCTGATCCGCAAGATGGACGAAGCGCGCCGCAGTGGTTCGCCGTATGTCACGCTGTGGGGCGACGGCACACCGACCCGCGAATTCATCTATGTCAAAGACGCCGCACGCGGGATCGCCATGGCCTCCGAGCGCTATAACGGCGCCGAGCCGGTCAATATCGGCAGCGGTATCGAGATCAGCATCCGTGACCTTGCTACCAAAATCGCGGACTTCGTCGGCTTTGAGGGTGAAATCCGCTGGGATACCGAGAAGCCTAACGGCCAGCCGCGCCGCAATGTCGATGTGAGCCGCGCCAGAAATGAATTCGGATTCGAGGCGGCCACGGACTTCGACACCGGCCTGCGCGAGACGGTCAAATGGTATCGCGAGAATATCGCCCAGCCGCAGGTGTAGGCCTGCGCCTGCAACATCGTTGCAGACCATCTCATGCGATGAGTAGGGGCGGGGCCGGATTCTTGCGGCCCCCAACATCTTGCGTGTCGTGCATTTTATGCAATACGGTCTACGACGGACGCCCCGTCGGGCGTCCCTACAATAACTCAAATTGGGACGTATCAACGTATC
>CAYNDH010000240.1:0-5787 GCA_964395665.1 uncultured Anaerolineaceae bacterium | reverse complement strand
GATTCGTGGGGGGAATCAACGATGAAAAAGGGGCGTAAAAAACACCCCCACCTAGCCTCCCCCGTAGACGGGGGAGGAACAGGTTGATGGCGTGGATGATGTGTGCGCTTGCCGGTGGTTCATCCAGCAGAGGCGCAATAATGCGGTTTTACCATTCAATACGGAGAAAATGGGCGACTACGGCGATATATCGCAGAGTCACCCCTACAGATAACCGATACAGGGTGGACTGTCGCCCGGTTTGTTACACGCGCTGGGCTTCGGTTTCGTCTGCAAGCTGGTTGAGCCAGTCCATGAAGATCGTGCCGCCGGTGCCGACCGGACTGGTGACCTTCTTCGCGATATAGATCGTCGCGTAATGGTAATGCAGGCGGCGGAATTCCAGCAGGCGATCCAGACAGGTGTTATAGACATCCGACAGTGTCGGGCGGTTCAGGGCGACGACGGCGTCGCGGATGCCATTGGCCCGCATGGATTCGATGAATTCACGGTGCGGTCGCGGCATATAGTCCTTCATGATCTCAAGGTGCTGGGTGAGGCCGGACTGCTCGTGCTGAAGGCCGAAGGCGGCCACCAGTGCGGGGACAATCGAACTCTGGGCGCCGGTCTGCCCGCGATAGGACTGCGGCTGGCCGTTGAAGGCGGAGACGCCCTCATAGATCACGTCGGTGAAGCTGAAGATGTATGGGCGGACCTTCCAGTAGTAGATGTCGGTATCGACGCCTTCGGGCATCCGGTGGAAGCTGGTCACCATGTCGGCGATGCTGCTGTGAACACGGATGAGGGCGGATTCGAGCGCGGCGGCGTCATGATGGGCGGCGGCTTCGGCGGCCTGCTGGATACCGGACAGCGCACCGGCGGCCCGTGCTTCAATATCGACATGGACCAGCACGAACCAGTCTTCGTCGCGTCCGCCGCGAAAGTGCTGAATGGTCTCGATATTGCCGAGCGCGATCGGGCCGGAGGGATCGATCCGCCGCCAGTTGGACAGTACATAGCCGGAATACGAGAGAATCGGCGGGCGCTGGACGGCCTGTGCAAGCTGGACGAGCGGCACGGCGATGCTGGGCGGCAGGGTGCGTGTCGGCTCTTCGACGAGGCCTTTGCTGTAGACGTGGGCATTGGCGAAATAGGAATAAATCTGCATCAGGCGTTCAGTGGCACGGAAGTCTGTATCCTGTGCGAGTGCGTCGGTGTAATCATGCGTGGGCAGGGATCGCAGCGCCGCTTCAAGCGTGCCATCCTCTAACAGCTGTGGGATGCTGTGGGCGGCGTCGAGGACATCATCGGGGATGAGGGGCGAGTTTTGCAGCGGGTCGGGGGAAATCAGAAAGCCGCGATCCTGCCAGATCTGCCAGCAGGGTTGATGCGTCACTGTGATCATTGAAAATGTCTCCTTGTCGTGCGTCTATTTTGTGTAACTCTAATTTGTCCCGGCGCGGTGACACGTTGGGCGATAATCACCGGTTCGGGATTTTCCTATGATAGCATAAGTGGATTTTCTTATGTGTTCCGTCGATTATCCAAAGATTACTCTGAATCTGACGGCCTTCTTTTCACTTTTTCGGGCTGGCCCAGCCGCTCTCCACTGAGCGTCATTACCGATCCACAGCAGCTTGCACGGAGCGCGCATTTGCGATGAGCGCCTTATAATTACGGGCAAATTCAGGGAGTCTGAAAAATGCGCCATCTGAGAGCGATTGGGCTGCTGCCATTTACCGTGACCGTGCTTATCCCGGCGGTGATCCTGCTGACGACGGGGACGCTCAACGTCGGTTGGTCACTTGCACCGCCGCTGAATGCGCTGCCGGTGATCGTCGGGACAGGGTTTATCGTCGGGGGATTGTTTCTGCTGGTGCAGACCGTGCGCTTATTGGCGACGGTCGGAGAGGGCACGCTCGCGCCGTGGGAACCGACACAGAAGCTGGTGGTCGTCGGGATTTACCGCTATGTGCGTAATCCGATGATCAGTGGTGTATTGAGTATCCTGCTGGGTGAAGCGATCCTGTTCGGCTCTCTGCCCCTGCTGATCTGGTTTGTCATCGCCGCAGTGATCAACCTGATCTATATGCCGCTTTCCGAAGAGCCGGGGCTGGTACAGCGCTTTGGGGATGATTATCGGCTGTACCGTCAGCACGTCCCGGCCTGGATTCCGCGCCGCACGCCGTGGGATCTGCCGGAACGATAGGTGAAAACCTCACCGCTCGATCCCCTCTCCATGCAAAACAAGTTGTGCAGGGGAGAAGGGACAGGGGGCTGATCCTGTCAGATGCCGCCAGATCCCGCATGGAGTAAATTCTGCTGGATATGACATCGATTGCATATCAGCGGTTCAATTTTCGCAGGGCGGGTGATGTCCTGCCTGGCGGTTGGTGATCCAGCCCTGATTCAGCATTTGGCGCTGGCCGACCAGATGAGCTGATGGGCTTCCTCAATGCTGGAGACCATACAGAACAGTCTGTCGTTGACGGCTGAAGTCTGAGCCAGTGTGCGTATCGTGGCGGCGAAGATCCCCGGTGAGGTGACCATGTAAATCCGCCGGAGATTGCTGGTCCGCATATCCATGGCGCGATTGGCCTCTGCGACGATGTTCCCGGTGGGCAGTAAATAGCCATTTGGCCCCGGGACGACAATCGCGTCGATTTCACGCGGGGCAAGGGCGCTGATGATATTCCGGCTGTGAATGGTAAGCTGTATCAGTTCGGACCACGTCCAGCGGCCATCGAAAGTCCAGCGCATGACGGTCTTTTCGGCGTTGTGTGTTTCGTCCCATGTGACATAGATCGGCATAATGTTTTTCCTGTTTTGTATGATATGCGGCGGCTGATGACAGGTGTTACTTCAGCATTTGCCAGCCTATAAGGTTGTAATATTCGTAATAGTACTGTTAAGGTTTCTCGTTATACCGTATTCGAATCACAAATGTCGCAGATCAATCGTCTTTATTTATGAAAGGCAGATCAGAATTTACGTTTTTGATCTTTCTGCCTGTGATAAAACGAGATGAGGATTTTGAATCATGTCTGTAACAGACACAAATCAGACCGACGCGACGGTGAAAACGGGTTCCGACGGAAAGCATGTTCTGATTCTGGGCGGTGGATACGCGGGGCTGATGGCGGCGCGGCGGCTGGCCTCTCAATCCCGGCAGCCGGTCGAGATCACGCTGATTAACGGTTCCAGCCGGTTTGTAGAACGCATCCGCCTGCATCAGACGGCGGCTGATGGAAAACTGCGGTCATTTACCGTGCCGCAGCTTCTGGAAGGCTCGTCTGCACGGTTTGTGGAAGGATGGGTGACGGGCATTGACCCGGAAGCGCAGCAGGTGACGGTCAATCAGGCGGACGGCACACGCCAGTATGAATACGATTATCTGATCTATGCGCTGGGCAGCACGGTTGATCTTTCCGGCGTGCCGGGGATTGCGGAAAATGCGGTATCAGTCAGCAGTTATGAGCAGACACTGGCGTTGAAGGAACGGCTGAAGGCGCTGAGCCGTGCGCGTGGTCAGGTGGTGGTGGTGGGCGGCGGCCTGACCGGGATCGAGATCGCGACCGAAACCGCCGAACGCTATCCGAGCCTGCATATCACCCTGATGACGCGTGGGAAGCTCGGCGCGCAGTTCTCGCCTAAAGGGGAAGCTTATGTACGGCGTGCATTCGACCGGCTGAAGATTCAGGTGGTGGAACAGGCCGACGTGCAGCGCATCCACCCGGACGGCGTGGATTATCTGCCGGAAGGCGCGGCCCATGAAAAGCAGATCGCCAGTGATCTGACGATCTGGGCGGGGGCGTTCCGTGTGCCGACGCTGGCACGTGAAAGCGGGCTGGCGGTCAATGCACGCGGACAGGTGATCGTGGATGCACATCTGCGCTCGGTCTCGTATGGCAATCTGTATGCCGTGGGGGACTCGGCCAGCCCAGGTGAGGCGATCGCGATGTCAGTCGATATGGGCTGTAAAACGGCGACACCGATGGGCGGTTATGCGGGGGATGAACTGGCGGCGCGGCTGGCTGGGCGTCCATGGAAACCCTTCGATTATGGTTATCCCGGCTACTGTGTGAGCCTGGGGCGGCGGGCAGGGCTGATCCAGTTTTATACGCTGGATGGCCGGATCAGAAATCAGGTGATCACCGGCTGGCTGGGGGCGAAGATCAAGGAACTGATCTGTCGGGCGACGGTGTGGCAGATCCGGCATCCGAAGTGGATGGTGTATACCCGTCGTCCTGAAGCGGCCCGGCCTGAACTTTATCGTGCGGAAAAGCGGGTCACGTCCACAGGGGCGACGGGTGTGCGGGCGTAAACCTCACCCCTAAATCTCCTCTCCGACCGGAGAGGGGACTTATCTCCACGCTTACAATGTGCACCAGAGCCGGGGGATAGGGGGCTTTTTCGAAGATCCCTAAGCTGGCATGCATGGGTCAGAATCATCTGACCCGTACGTGATGACAGAAGGTGCAGCTACCATTGATGTGAAATCAAAGTGGTGCAGGTGACAGGGAACACATGACCGAGAGCGAAAGCGATAAGCTGATGACATCTGATCAGGCTGAAGCGGAGTCTGGCGCGGGGGATGCGGCGCGTGATTTCGAGCCGTATCGTCCGCTGCTGTTTTCGATTGCGTACCGGATGCTGGGCAGCGCGATGGAAGCAGAGGATATGGTGCAGGAAGCGTTTCTGCGCTATCAGCGGGTGAATGCGGATGACCTGGATTCACCGAAGGCGTATCTGACGACGATCATCACGCGGCTGTGTCTTGACCAGTTGAAATCGGCCAGAGCGCAGCGCGAACAGTATATCGGTATCTGGCTGCCGGAGCCGCTGGTGACGCATGACGGCGCTGATTATGGCGGCATGGAGCTTCCCGGTACGGCGTATGCGCGGCGTGAGTCGATCTCGCTGGCGTTTCTGCATGTGCTGGAGCGGCTGTCTCCGGTAGAGCGGGCGGTGTTTCTGCTGCGTGAGGTGTTCGATTATCCCTACAGTGACATCGCACGGATTGTCGGCAAGCGTGAGGATAACTGCCGCCGGTATTATCACAATGCCAAGCGTGATCTGCTGGCGCACCGTCCGCGTTTTGAAGCGGCCACTGAAGCGCATCATGTGCTGATCGAGCGTTTCATCAAAGCGGTCAGCACAGGGGATGTCGATCTGCTGACGGATGTGCTGGCGGAAGATGTGAAGCTGGTGGCCGATGGCGGTGGAAAAGCGCCTGCATCGCCGCAACCGATCTATGGGCGGGCGATGGCGATACGCCTGTATCGCAGTATCACGCGCTTACTGCCAGAAGATGGGGAGCTGCTGGTGATGGAGATCAACGGCAGTCCGTCGCTGGTGCTGCGGGCAGGCGAACAAAAGAACATCATCGGCGCGGTGAACTTCAGCATCGCCAATGGACGTATTCAGGTTGTGCATCATCTGTTCAATCCTGATAAATTGTGGAAGATCGAACAGGCATTGGCGGAGCAGCATTTTGTGGCGGGTGAAGATGATGATGAGGGTACAGCGACGTGAGATGTCGGGCGTCGGCGTGGCGGTGAGGATACGGTAGGCCGAAAAGTCCCCTATCCCCGGCCCTTTCCCCCATTCCCTTGGAGCGCAGCGACTGGGCCGCATTGCTTGCAATGGCGCCCTGTCCGCCGTAAATATCTCAACGTTAGGAAACCTCATCCCCCGGCCCCTTCTCCATGCAAACTTGTTTGCCGGAGAAGGGGAGATATTTCCTTACAAGAGCAGGTATTTTCATTGAACCTTACAGAACCCCCGGACAATGCAGGCATTGTCCCT
>CAYNDH010000239.1:0-5807 GCA_964395665.1 uncultured Anaerolineaceae bacterium | reverse complement strand
CAGATTTTGCCTGGATTACGTCGAAACACGTATACAAAGTTAGTGATTGTTTATATTGTACAGCTCCAAAACAAAAATTTTATACCGCAGGGGCAGGCGCACCCGCTGATAACGAGTTTGTTTTCAATGGATATTTTGGCGGAGATCCCTCCCTATGCCCTTATACTGTAAACGAAAGAACAATTGAGGACTAATTAATGCCGATGAGATTAATTAAAAACAGATTTAATTATTTTATCATAATAGCTGTATTGTCGCTAATCGTGAGTCGATCATTATCGACCACTAGCCACAATATACCTACATTTCCAAGCATAGTTGCAATAACGTTTGACACAATTGGATTATATAATCAAGTCAAATCTTATAATTATGCCATAAACAATGTCAAACCACAAAAAATGGTTGTAGAATCAAGAAGTTGGTACTACGACTCAATTTTTCCGTATTATTATTGTATAGACAGGGCGAAACAAGTATGTCAAGTTAATGCTCCTGCTTCCTGCTCGGGACCAGGGGCTGATATATCTGTTACTCTCTCAACAGCACCGACACCTAAGTGGATAACAACTAAACATAATTATCAAATTGATTGTCCTAGTTGTACAACACAGAAATTTTATACAGCATTCGCCGTCAACTCGGACGCGAATGAAGCTGCATATGGCGATGGTTCTTCCTGCCCCCATATTCCCTGAATACAAAGTTGGTAAACGCAATCTCGGAGTTTACTAGCTGTACAGTCCTATCAGGTCATAGGACTGTACAGCTAGTGGGATCTCCTCCACTACTTTTGCCATCTTCACCAACAGACTCTTTACAGAACGCTGCTGTATCCTTCAATCGAGTGGAGTACCGTTTTGTAATTTGTTTTCAACCCTAAGTACACACACTCTACAGATAAATCACATACTCACTCGGCGGCATCTTGGGATGCGCGCAGAATTCCTGAATGTGAATATCCCCCTCAAACACCCGTGTGATCACCAGACGGCTCAGCTCGTTCAGGTTGGGCAGCTTTTCCATCTCTTCCCGTGTGAAGTACTGCGCCTGATCGACTTCCGTGCCATCCGCTGCGGTCTGTTCGCTGTCGGCATGCAGCAGGAAGATACAACAGACCTCATTGTGTGATTTTTGAATCACATTACGCACGGCGATCAGCCCGGTCAGCGTGGCATCGACGCCCGCTTCTTCCTGAATTTCCCGTTTGACAGCGGTATCAATTGTCTCGTCAGTTTCGACAAAGCCACCGGGCATTTCCCATTCACCGGCATTGTCCCCGGTAATCGCGTGGACCAGCAGCACCTTATCCCCTGATAACACCACACCACTGACTGCGATGGAATAACCGTTGCGATAGTCGGACTCATCAAATTGCTGCGACACGGCAGGCTCCATAATTCTGTGTCATGGTTCGAGAGTCAGCATTTTAAGCGATTCGCGTCTGGAAACCAGCGCGGACACGCCCTGTAAAGTAAGCAGAGTATTAATGATTGGAAGTTCGTATCCTGATCGCCCCGTTTTTCCCGAAATCATCACACGCTTCCAACGTAATCTTTACGTTGCTGGTGTACCCTTTACACTGGTTTGAAACAGCCTTTGATCAATCCCATTAACGTGTGGTGCGATCCGTGGATAAAACCGGATTCTTATCTGGTGTTCTATTCACTGGACTGTAGACATTGTCTATAATCCTAGAACAACTGGTCGCACTACCGATGCTGCATCCCCCAATTTCATTCAAGTCTACGAGGTCTACATGCAAGATAAGATCGTGGTTCGAGGTGCGCGTGAGCATAACCTCAAGAATATTGACGTCGAAATCCCACGAAATCAACTCGTCGTCCTCAGCGGCCTTTCCGGTAGCGGTAAATCTTCCCTGGCATTTGATACCATCTTTGCCGAAGGTCAGCGCCGCTACGTCGAAAGCCTGAGCGCTTATGCCCGCCAGTTTCTCGGCCAGATGGAAAAGCCCGATGTCGATCAGATCGAAGGGTTGAGTCCTGCCGTCTCTATTGACCAGAAGGGTGTGAGCCACAACCCGCGCTCCACCGTCGGCACCGTGACCGAAATCTACGACTATCTGCGCCTGCTGTATGCCCGCATCGGCGTGCCGCACTGCCCGGTCTGCGGCGCAGAAGTCAAAGCCCAGAGCGCGCAGCAGATCGTCGATGACATCCGCGCTCTCGCTGATACCAGCGACGATGATCGCGGCGCCCGCACCCAGATTCTCGCGCCGATCATCCGCGACAAAAAAGGCACGCACGAAAAGGTCTTTGAAGACATCCGCAAGGGCGGCTTCCAGCGTGTGCGCGTGGATGGCGAAGTCCGTGAACTGGATGAAGAGATCAAACTGGATCGCTACGTGATCCACAATATCGAGATCGTCGTAGACCGTCTCGTCATCCGCCGTTATGAAGACCCGAATTCCGAAGAGGCCCGCAGCGCCGAAACCCGCCTGACCGATGCCATCGAGACCGCGCTGGAACTCGGTGACGGTGTGGTGATTGTCAATAACCTTGGCGTCACACCGCCGGAAGACACCCTTTTCAGCGAACATCTGGCGTGTATCAACGGGCATGGCAGCCTGCCGGACATCGAACCGAGTACCTTCAGCTTCAATACGCCGCGTGGAGCCTGTCCGACCTGTCAGGGACTCGGCTTCCGCATGGAGTTTGACCCTGAACGTGTTGTGCCGGATGCCAGTCTAAGCCTGGCGCAGGGCGCGATTGATGCCAACGGCTGGAATCTCGAAGAGGGAAGCTGGTCGCGCAGTATCATCAAGACGGTCTGCGAAGCCTACAAGATCCCGTTTGAACGTCCATGGCGCGAACTGACACAGAAGCAGCAGGACATCATCCTGCGCGGTGTAAAAGAAAAGGTTCGTATCCAGTACCTCAATCGCTTTGACCAGAAGCGCGTATACGAGACGAAGTACGAAGGCATTCTGGCGAATCTCGAGCGCCGCTATGTCGAGACCAGCTCCGAGAGTATGCGTGAGCAGCTCGAAGAATATATGACGAACGTCCCATGCAGCACCTGTCACGGACGCCGCCTGCGCCCTGAAGCACTGGCCGTCACCGTCGCCGATTCATCGATCTACGATGTCACCATGCTGTCCATCAGCGAGCTTCAGGACTGGGTGGAGTCACTTCGCGACTCGGCTGAAGCTGCTGCCGGAAGTCCGGCCCAGAAGAACCGCAGCAACGGCCATTCGCACGACAGCGCCCATGATCATATGGGCACGCTCTCAAAGCGTGATCAGGAGATCGGCCATCAGATCCTGAAGGAGATCGAAGCCCGTGTTGGCTTCCTCAACAATGTCGGCCTGAATTACCTGTCATTATCCCGTTCCGCCGGGACGCTCTCCGGTGGAGAAGCCCAGCGCATCCGTCTCGCGACGCAGATCGGCAGCCGCCTGACCGGTGTACTGTATGTCCTTGATGAACCGTCGATCGGTCTGCATCAGCGCGACAATGCCAAGCTGATTCAGACGCTGGCTGGCCTGCGTGATCTCGGTAATACCGTGCTGGTGGTCGAACACGACGAAGACACCATGCGCTCTGCCGATCATCTGATTGATCTCGGCCCCGGCGCGGGCGAATTCGGCGGTCACATCGTCGCACAGGGCACACCAGAAGAAGTGATGCAGGTCGTCGGCAGCCCGACCGGTGATTATCTCTCTGGCCGTTTCAATATCCCGGTCCCGCAAGAACGTCGTCCCGGCAGCGGTGAAGTGATTACCATTCGAGGCGCACGCGAGAACAACCTGAAGAATCTCGATGTCGCTTTCCCGCTTGGTAAACTGGTCTGCGTGACCGGTGTCAGCGGCAGCGGCAAATCGACGCTGGTGGTCGATATCCTGAATGCACGGCTGGCACAGGCCATCTACGGCAGCCGTGAACGCCCCGGCAAACATGACGGCATCGACGGCATCGACCGGATCGATAAGATCATCAACATCGACCAGAGTCCGATTGGCCGCACGCCCCGCAGCAATCCCGGCACATACACCAAGATGTTTGACGCCATTCGCGAACTGTTCGCCGAACTGCCAGAGAGCAAGATCCGTGGTTACACCGCCGGACGCTTCAGCTTCAACGTGAAGGGTGGCCGCTGCGAAAATTGTCAGGGGCAGGGGCAGATCAAGATCGAGATGCAGTTCCTGCCGGATATCTATGTCGATTGTGAAGTCTGCAAGGGGACACGCTACAACCGCGAAACGCTTCAGGTCCATTACAAGGGCAAAAGTATCGCTGATGTCCTTAGCCTGACTGTCCATGAAGGGCTGTCATTCTTCGAGAATCACCCGACGATCTTCAACAAGCTGGAGACACTCGACGCGGTCGGGCTTGGCTATGTCCGTATCGGTCAGCCAGCGACCACGCTCTCCGGGGGTGAGGCGCAGCGTGTCAAGCTAAGCCGCGAACTGAGCAAGCGCGCCACCGGTCAGACCATATATATTCTCGACGAACCGTCCACCGGTCTGCACGCGGTCGATGTCAAACGGCTGATCGATGTCTTGCAGCAGTTGGTCGGCACCGGCAACACCGTCGTCGTGATCGAACACAATCTCGACATCATCAAGGTCGCCGATCACATCATTGACCTGGGGCCGGAAGGCGGCGACGGCGGCGGCCAGGTCATCGCACAGGGCACACCCGAAGAGATCGTCCAGAACGAGAACAGCTACACCGGACACTATCTCCGCCCGTATCTGACACAGCACCAGATGGTCTGATCCATCGGCAAACGCGGTATTTTTCATCAGCGGGGCATGGACATCAGGTTCATGTCCCGTTTTCGTTTTCCCTGAGGACACACCACCATCCCCGCCCATATTCCCTGACTCATGCCGCATTTATGAATTATTTATGAATTCTGTTAGGATAATCGTCCTATATTTCATTCCTCATTTCGTTTTCATCTTTATACTGGTGAGACTTATTGACTGGCGCTGCGCCAGATGAATTTTCAGGGAGCTTTTTTATGCGTGCAATATCGGCACTGATCGTCGCTGTCATCATTGGGGTGATTGCCGGTGGTTTGTTGTTTACTGCGGAAGCCGTGATCGGATTTTCGCTCATTATCGCTTTCCCGGCGATTGCAGGGTTTATCATCGGCTATGCGGTGAAGCTGGTCGCGGGGCAGTCACTCGGCGGCGGCGCACGTGTTTTGGCCGCGCTGGTCGGCGGGCTGGTCGCACTGCTGGTCTACTGGGGCGGGTCCTACGTGTACTACCAGTCAACCTTCGTGGATTTTGTCCGTGCAGACATTGAAGGTGTTACCTACGACGAGTCGTTTAATGCCGACAGCTTCCTCACGACGCTGAAGGCGACCGTCGGGATGCCGGTTGACGAAAATGAAGAATACTCGACCGAAGAACTGATTGCCGCGCTGCGCGAGACCGAAGAAGAAGCCCATGGCATGACCGGCGTTCCAGCCATGTTCTCGCTGTACGCAGAGTCCGGCATCAGCATCAGCCGTTCGGGCAGCAGCGCGAATGGCCTGAATCTGACCGGCGTTCTGGCCTATGGTCTGTGGGTGATCGAAGCCCTCATCCTGCTTGGCGTTGCCATTGGCACCAGCCTGCGCGATGAAGAGGAAACCGAAGAAGAAACCCCGGCCCTGCACACCGCCGTCTGATCACATCAGATCATACAAACCAATCTCAAAAACGCACCCTGAATCTCTCAGGGTGCGTTTTTCATTTGTAAACTCTAATCGCACATATAGAACGCATATATGACAGTTAGAACCTGTTTGAATATTCAGAAAACCTGCTCTGAATGTTATAGAAACAGCGG
>CAYNDH010000238.1:0-5809 GCA_964395665.1 uncultured Anaerolineaceae bacterium | reverse complement strand
GATACATCCAGCCTGATCCCCGGCGCGACATCTGCCAGCTATACCACGCCGCCCCTGACCGCGAATGCCCGCTACTGGGTACGTGTGAACGGCACGTTCGGATCGACAGATAGCATGACGGCAATCATCACCGTCCCGCAGGAGACGCCGGAACCAACCACCGAGACGCCGGAGCCAACGACTGTGACGCCGGAGCCAGCGCCGAATCTGCTGACCAACGGCGGGTTTGAAGTCGATGCGGATGGCGATAAGCTGCCGGATGGCTGGAAAGGCAAGAAGACCACCAACCCGAAGGCCGACAAGCTCAAGTGTGACAAAGTGGATAAGACGTTCGCGCACAGTGCGCCGTGTGCCTTCATGTTCAAAGGCAATCCCGATGGCAGCAAGTCCAAGCTGTTACAGAAGATGACCGATACCAGCGCGTTTGTCCACGGTGCGACGGTGACTCTGAGCGCATGGGTTGATCCACGCAGCGCAGCCATCGGGACGAGGTTCGCACAGGCGAAGATCGTCTACACTGATGGCTCAAAGGACAAGCTGAAGCTGAGCATCCCGGCGGCTGAAGGGTATACACAGCAGACGGACAGCGTGCTGCTTGATCTCACCGGCAGGACGATCAAAGCGGTGAAAGTCGTTCTGCATTATGACCGTCCGAAAGGCAAGTTCTTTGTCGATGATGTCGCGCTGACGGTTGAGTCAGGTGTGGGGGCGCTTCCACTGCCATAGGCAACAGCGCACAGCGAACAATCAGAAGGGTGTATCGGGCAGATACACCCTTCTGATTGGGATCGTAAAAAATCCGCTGGTGGTTGCGTCATATCTAATGGGTGTGCTGCTTTTATTAATCACAATCAGGGATGTTTATTGTCATGTTTGCACGCGGGATTATTCGTCTGTTCGGGATGGCGCTGTCCGTCCTTTGTTTAAGTGCTGCTTTGCTTCCATCGCAGCAGGTTGAGGCCGAAACGGGGACTGTTTGTACAAGTGAGGTAATCGCAGCGCATCAGTGGCTTGCTGACCCTCACACGGATGGCGCCTATGTGGCGTGGCAGGCGATGGGGCCAGATCGTCATCATGACATCTATCTCTATAATATTGCCACAGGAATAACAACCAATATCTCCGCTGATGTGGCTGACTACAATGCCTCTGCAAAGGTGAACGGTGATTATGTTGTCTGGCGGGGTGAAGATGATGTTTTCCTGCATGATATTCTAACAGGGGCTGCGACAAAGCTTTCAGATACACAGGACGGTCATACATATGATGCCCCCGTTATCGCTGGGCATTATGTGGCGTGGCAAGGTGAAGATCATACTGACTCCACATCGGATATTTATCTGTATGACATCAACACCTCAACCACGATCAATCTATCAAGCAACCCCGATCTTCGTGAATTTTATCCGCAGATCGATGGGCAGTATCTGATCTGGCTGTATTATGCCGAGGATGATCACGGCGTCTATCTGTATGATCTGATCGAGGGCAGTGGTAGAACGATTTCCGACGCGTTCGACACAACCAATTACCCGGCCAGAATTGATGGACAGTACGTTGTCTGGGGCGGGGAAGAATGGCGCGATGGTGAATTCGTCGATGCCGAGATTTACCTCTATGATATCGCGACCCAGACCGGGAAAAATATCTCACAGATGGCGGACAGCGCTGATTATTATCCGGAGATCAGCGGGAATCTCGTTGCGTGGGGCACTGGCATCGGCGAAGCTGGTGTTGACGGCCATATCTATCTGTATGATATCGCGACAGAGACCAGGAAACGCATTGCGACGCTTGAAGGTTATACATCATATCCACAGATCGATGGACGCCGCGTCGTGTGGGAAGGCGTATGGGAAGGCATGTGGCTGTACGATGATGAAAGCGAGATGCTGCAACAGCTTGAAGGTAACCCGGATGATGTGAATTATTCTGTCTCGATTGCGGGTGACACAATCGTCTGGGTTTCGTTCGGCAAACTCTATATGGCGACTTGCGAGAATAGTGAGCCGCCGGTGATCACGGATTAGCCGGATGATGTGACCGCCAATGGAAGCGAAATCGCAATGCTGGTGTGATGATGGCGCTTCCGCTGCCATAGGGACAGCGCACAGCGAACCATCAGAAGGGTGTATCGAGCAGATGCGCCCTTTTTGATTCGATCCTGTTGGGGGCGGGGATGTGCTGCGGTATATTCAGCACATTCGACTGTTTACGGTAAAGGACAGAACCCATGGCGGTTTCTTATGTCACGATGGGCGATCAGGGGCTGAAGCTCTCGCGGATTATCCCCGGCCTGATGCGCCTGCTAAGCTGGAATATGAGCCGCGATGAACTGACGGGCTGGATTCAGGCGTGCTGCGATATGGGGATCACCACGTTTGACCATGCCGATATTTACGGCGGGTATCAGATCGAAGCGGCTTTTGGTGAGGCGCTGGCAGCCGCCCCCGGGCTGCGTGACAAACTTCAGTTGGTGACCAAGTGCAATATCGCGCTGGTGAACCCCAACCGCCCGCAGAATCGTGTCCATCACTATGACAGCAGCCGGAAGCATATTCTGGAGTCGGTCGAGAATTCGCTGCGGAATTTCCAGACGGACACGATCGACCTGCTGCTGATCCACCGGCTCGACGCGCTGATGGATGCCGATGAGGTGGCAGAGACGTTTCACGAGCTGCGTCAGGCGGGGAAGGTGCGCTTCTTTGGCGTGTCCAACTTCCCACCGTCACATTACAGTCTGCTGCAATCGCGGCTGGACTTTCCGCTGGCGACCAATCAGATTGAGTTCTCGGTGACGCATATGCAGCCGCTGGAAGATGGCACGCTGGATCAGTGCCAGCAGCTTCGCACGCCGCCGATGATCTGGTCGCCGCTGGGGGGCGGTGATCTGTTCACATCCACGGATGAACGCAGCCAGCGACTGCGCCGTGCGTTGGGGATGATCGCCGATGAACTGGGTGGTGCCGGGATCGATCAGGTCGCGCTGGCGTGGGTGATGAAGCATCCATCAAAGCCGCTGCCCGTGCTTGGAACCGGCAGGTTAGAGCGTATTCAGGTGGCAGTGGAAGCAGAAACACTCGAACTGACGCGGCAGCACTGGTATATGATCTGGGAAGCATCAAAGGGTTATGAAGTGCCGTGATTACGGCAGCCTGATGTGAGGTTCAGTCAGGGCGTGACAGTGAGCGCCGCATTATGCTATAATGGCGGTCATCTGTCGGGTCTATAGCTCAACGGCAGAGCGGACGGCTCATAACCGTTTGGTTGTAGGTTCGAATCCTACTGGACCCACACAGCAATGCACTGAACAGCCGACATTCGTGTCGGCTGTTTTGATTCACAATGCGGTCGGAGTCAATCCAGCGTCAGCCAGTGGGTGGCGTTTTCGTATCGCGGCGTATTCTCGAAGCCGAGCGTATTGTAAAACGCGATCGCATCGGGTGTCATCGTCCGCAGGGTGAGGGTGTGATAATGTGCCTTCGCCGGTTCGATCAGCGCGTGCAGCAGGCGCCGTCCGATGCCCTGACCGCGATACGCATTCAGGACGTAGACATGCTGAATACGTCCGATACGCGGATCATCGAGATACGGATCAGGCCGGATGCCGCCAATCGCCAGCATCCGACCGGGCAGACGGTCTGTCTGGTCTGGCAGTGGACTGTCGCTCTCATCGTAAATGCCGAGCAGGGCTTCGCCTTCTCCGTCGAAACGAAGCACGCCGGCCTCATATTCATTCCACAGGCGCTGCACGAATTCATAACCTTCGCTCAGGCTTTCATCGAGCAGCGGCTTCAATTCCGACAGGCTTAGGGCTTTGATAGGGCGGATCGTTGTGGTCATGTTGTTCCTTTTCGTGAAGGTCTGCTGGCGGGATGAGATCAGAGGTGGGAAGAATGTCCGTCAGCGAAGCGGTTTCCGATGGAACCCCACCATCGCGTGGTTTCCCGACTAACTGCGCGACCACCACGCTGGCGAAGATCACCACCATGCCGATGATCTGCACGACGGTCAGATGCTGGTCGAGCATCAGCCAGCCGATCAGGGTGGCAACCAGCGGTATGAACAGCGATAGAAACGTCACTGCGCTGGCTGGCAGTCTCACAATGCCCCGAAACCACAGCGCATAGCTGAAGCCGGTATTGACCAGCCCCAGATAGATAAACCCAAGGACGTTGGTTGTGTTCAGTGAGGGAAAGCCGCCCTCGACGATCAGGGTGACAGGGACCAGAAACAGCCCGCCGACCACTAACTGCCAGCCGGTGAAGGTCAGGACATCGGTCGGGCGGCCCCACTTTTTTGTCAGTACCAGCCCCAATGCGCCGAAACCGGTCAGCACAAAGACTGCCAGAACGCCCATCAGATCGAGCTGGACGGTCGTCCCCAGTACCAGCATCGCCACACCGATGACACCCATCACTCCAGCCGCAATCCGGGCTGGCAGCAGGGCCTCACCGAGCAGCTTCCATGCCAGAAATCCGACGAAAATCGGCTGTACAGCGCCAAGGGTCGCGGCGACACCACCGGGAAGTCGATAGGTGGCGAAGAACAGCAGTCCGAAGAACAGCCCAAAGTTCAGCATCCCCAGCACAGTGACCTTCCACCACCAGTGGCCTTTAGGCAGTTCTCGGGAGAAAGCCAGAAACAACAGGCCAATCGGCAAGGCCCGCATCATGCCGACGAATAAAGGCCGGTCAGGGGGCAGCAGTTCGGTCGTGACGATATACGTGCTGCCCCATGTGATCGGGCCAAGCGCGGTGATCAGAAGATCCCTGAGGTGATGATAATTTAACGTGGTGAACACTCTACACCAGCTAAAGCTGCGTAGCTTCTTGGACACGCACGGCCTCGACTGCACCCACGTTATGTCCAACCGGTGTGACCCACCGGGATCGTGTCGATCCATAAGATCGTTTCAAAATATTGATCGCGGCATTGTGGTCTCGATCCATACTGAGACCACAGCGGCCACAAGTCACCCATCGTACTGACAGGTCGAAGTCTTCAAACAGCTTGTCACAGTTCGAGCAGGACATCGAGGTATAGCGGGGATCAACAAAGATGAGTTCACGACCGGCGCTTCCAGCCTTGTACGTGAGCAGCTCTTTGAAGATGGACCAGCCGCTGTCGAGAATGCTCTTACTGAGATGTTTGTTGCGGACCATGTTCCTGACACTGAGATCTTCCAGTGCGATGTGATCAAAGGATTGCATCAGATCAAAAGTCAGTTTGTGCAGAAAGTCGCGACGCTGGTTGGCAACATGTTCATGCTGACGCTGAACGGCCTTGAGCGCTTTGCGACGATTATTCGAACCGCGCCTGGCGCGTGCCAGTTTACGCTGCAAAACACGAAGGCACTTCTGGCCGGTGCGGTAGAAGTTGGGATTGTCGAGCTTGTCGCCGTCTGAAGTGGTGATGAGCGATGAAATGCCGACGTCGATTCCGACAACGCGACCTGTGGCAGGAAGGGGTTTCGTGGGCGCAGCTTCACAGGCGAACAGTGCAAACCACTTCCCCGCCTTGTGAAAAATGCGAACGGTTTTGATCTTGCCCGCAATGGGACGATGCCAGCGGACGGAGACACGGCCAATCCCGAACAGTTTGAGCTTCCGTCCGTCGATACTGGCTCCCGTGCCGTACTGCTTGAACAGGAAACTGTTGAAACGGGTCTGGCCTTTGAAGCGGGGATAGCCGGGAGTTTTACCGGCTTTGACCCGGCGGAAGAAGCCTTGAAAGGCGAGGTGAACCTGCTGGACAACACTCTGTGCCGTTTGACTGCTCATCTGCTGTCCATAAGGCATTTTTGCGC
>CAYNDH010000237.1:0-5822 GCA_964395665.1 uncultured Anaerolineaceae bacterium | reverse complement strand
ACAACGCCTAAACATGCTTGCATGTCCATGCTTGCATGTCGTTGTCCGCTGTTTCTATAACATTTAGAGCAGGTTTTCTGAATATTCAAACACGTTCTCAATGACGTTAACTTTCACTATACACCAGATTGCAGTAGCTTGTGATGAGGCACGATGGCAACCATTACCGGAACAGGCGTGATGATGCATATCCCACCATATACCGCACTGCTGCTGCCATTACTCCAACTTATGGGCGACCGAAAGGAACGCCGCCTGAGCGAGTGCATTACCGCACTGGCTGATTATCTGGGGCTGGATGAGGCGCTCCGCCAGCAACTGACGCCGAGCGGAAAACAGGTTAAGTTCAATTATCGTGTGCAGTTCGCCGCCATGGTCCTGCGGCGGGCCGGGCTGCTTCAGAGTACCTCACGCGGCATACTGAACATCACACCGCTGGGCATTGATGTACTGAAAACACACCCCTTGAGCATCGACCGGGCCTTCCTGATGCAGTTCCCCGGCTTTGTGGATTTCGTCACCCGTACGCAGGGCGAACGCGCCGCCGATACCGAGCCGACCGAATATCTGGAGAGCGAACACACGCCGAAGGAACTGATCCACCTGCTGCACACCAGCCTGCAAAAAGAACTGGCCGATGATCTGCTGGACGTCATTCTGGCATCCAGCCCGGCCTTCTTCGAAAAGCTGGTGATTGATCTGCTGCTGGCAATGGGCTATGGCAGCAGCCGCGCCAAAGCCGGACGCGCACTGGGACGTACCGGGGACGGCGGTGTGGACGGTGTGATTCAGGAAGATAAATTAGGGTTGGATGTGGTTTACGTACAGGCGAAGCGTTATGCGCGTCAGAACAGCGTAGGGCGGCCACTGGTGCAGGCCTTTATCGGCAGCCTGATCGGTAAAGGTGCCAATCGCGGTGTGATGCTGACCACCTCACGCTATTCCAGAGAAGCCCTTGAATATGCGCGTTCGATGCAGCAGCATAAAGTGATTCTGATTGACGGCGAACAGCTCACGCAGTTGATGATCGAGCATAACGTCGGCGTCAATATTGAGGAAACGTATACCATCAAAAAGCTCGACCGTGATTATTTCGACAGCGAATAACGTGGAATGCAGGGGACGGATTCTTCCGGCCCACACCGATAACCTGTTTTCGATTGCCTAAGCCACCAGATCATCGGAAGGGAATACGCCATGACACCGCGCCCCAGAATTTATATCACCCGCAAGATCGCAGATCCCGCGCTGGACAGGATGCGCGAGACGGCTGATGTCATCCTGTGGGATGAAGATCGCCCGGTCCCCCGTGAAGTGCTGCTGGAAAAGATCCCTGAAGCGGATGCGCTGCTCTGTATGCTGGCGGAACAGATTGATGACGAACTGCTGGATCGGGCATCCCGCCTGAAGGTGATCAGCAATTTTGCGGTGGGATACGACAACATTGATGTTGATGCCGCCACCCGTCGCGGGATTCCCGTCGGCAATACACCGGATGTGCTGACCGAAGCAACGGCTGATCTGGCCTTTGCGCTGCTGCTGGCAGCGGCGCGGCGTCTGCCGGAAGCCGAACGCTATGTCCATGCCGGAAAATGGAAGGATTGGAGTCCGTCGCTGCTGCTGGGGCGCGATGTCTGCGGCGCGACACTGGGCATCATCGGTCTGGGGCGCATCGGTCAGGCCGTGGCACGGCGTGGCAAAGGCTTCGGGATGCGTGTGCTGTATCACGGCGGCAGCGACACACAGGCCGCTGCTGAAATCGGCGCCGAGCAGCGCTCGCTGGATGATCTGCTGCGCGAGAGCGATTTCATCTCGCTGCATGTGCCGATGACACCGGAGACACACCACATGATCACCACGCCGCAGTTTGCGCTGATGAAGCCGACAGCGCTTCTGGTCAATGTCGCACGCGGCTCGGTGGTCGATCCCGTCGCGCTGTATACCGCACTCCGCAGCAAGCGGATCTGTGCGGCTGCGCTGGATGTCACCGAGCCGGAGCCGATCCCGCACGATCATCTGCTGCTGACACTGGATAACTGCCTGATCGTGCCGCATATCGGTTCGGCCACCGTCGCCACCCGTGAACGGATGGCAATGCTGGCCGCTGAAAATGCGCTGGCCGGTTTGCGCGGCGAACGCCTGCCGCACTGTGTCAATCCATCCGTTTATCAATCCACCTGAGCGATCGCCCACCTATCATCAGGTTATCATCATGACTGCATTTGAACACAGCGCACTGCTTCTCGAAATCCCGGTCGTCTTCCGTGTGGCCGAAAGGGATGATCTGCCCAGGCTCGAATGGTTCGGCCAGTATACGCATTTCCGCAATCTGATCCGGCGTTCGTTTCGAGAACAGCTTAACGGACGCCGCCTGCTGCTCGTCGCAGACTTTAACGGCTTTCCTATCGGGCAGATCTTCATCCAGTTTCAGAGCATGAACAGTCACATCGCCGACGGCCATTCACGCGGGTACTTCTATTCCTTCCGCGTGATGGAGATCTTCCAGAATCAGGGCATCGGGTCACGCCTGCTTCAGGAAGCCGAGGCGATCCTGATCGGGCGCGGCTACCGTTGGGTGACGCTGTCGGTCGCAAAGGATAATCCCGCCGCCCTGCGCCTGTATCAACGCAGCGATTATGAGGTCATCGGTGAAGACGATGGCCGCTGGAGTTACGTGGATCATCGCGGCACCACTCGCGACGTCGTTGAGCCGTGCTGGATGCTGCAAAAGGGACTAAAGTACTAGTCAAAAGGTTTGTATGCTGATTGCTGACTGTCTCCTGTGTGCTTTCTGCGTACAGCCGGAGTCATAACAATACCGTTTGTGTAAAAGCGGTTAGAAGTTACAAACTCGAAACTCGTGGATTTACTGTTGGCAAAGACATAAGTCCTGCGATAGAATGCCACAGGTTGCTTATGAAACATTTACTTTTTCATAGTTGCCGTATCGGAAATAAGCAGGATCTGTAAGATGAGTCATCGTGAATCTGAAGTCCGCATTATACGCTGGACAGGCGCACTTCACCCCAGCCTGACCAACGTCACCCGCAAGATGCAGGAAGAGGGTTTACGTCCATATATGTGGACCAACATGCCCAACCACCGCTATGCAGTACGTTCCCACGGTTTTGATAAAGTCCTCTACGTTATTGAAGGCACACTCGAGCTGATCCTCCCGGATAGCAACGAGCGGATTAAACTGCGTGCAGGCGACCGTGCCGATATTGCGGCCTATGTGCGTCATGGGACAAATGTCGGGACTTCAGGCGCCAAGTGCGTCGAAGCAACTGTCAGAGGCGCGACCCGCACCCGTCGTACAGCGGGACGCAGCTAATCAGATAGCATCTGACAGACACCATCTGCCAGCTAGCATCTTCAGTTTTTACCAAAACGAAGCCGGAGCCTGAACTCCGGCTTTTTTGTTTCCCTGCACGCTCTAAGGCTGTGATGCACTTTTAAGACCTCACCCCCTGCCCCTGTAAGGGACGTATCTCCCCTTCTCCATGCAAACTTGTTTGCCGGAGAAGGGGCCGGGGGATGAGGTTTCCTAACACCGAAAATTAAATACCTACCTCTGTAAGACCCCCTGCCCGCCCTCCAGCACGAGACAAGGTTCTCAGGGGTGGGTTAAGGCCACAGGATGAACTCAATTTTGAAAGTTCATAACCTGCGCTGGACAGACGGATGATCGGCATAAAAATTCAGGGCGCTTCATGTGAGCGCCCTGTGTTGTGATACGGTCATCACGGGATGATGATCTTGCCGTCGTCCATGCTGGTGATCATCGCCAACGCCTCAATCGGCATGTGGAAGCCCTGCTTGTCCATGTAATCGCGTCCACCTTCGAAGGTCTTTTCGACCACCACGCCCGCGCCGACACACTGCGCTTTGGCGCTTTTCACCATCCGGGCCAGTGCCGCCAGGGTTTTGCCCGATGCAAGGAAGTCATCGACGATCAGGATATTTTCACCCGCCTTGAGGAATTCAGCGGCGACCAGCAGCCCGACTTCCACGCCTTTGGTGTGACTGGGGGCGGTCTCCAGAAAGACCGGGCCAGCCATCGTGATCGGCTTGGTCTTACGGGCATACACCATCGGCACCTTCAGGGCAACGGCGGTCATCAGCGCGGGGGCGATACCGGAGATCTCGGCGGTCAGGATGCGATCCACCGGCGTATCACGGAAGCGGCGTGCGAGTTCTTCCCCCATTTCGACCATCAGATCCGGGTAAATCTGGTGATTGAGCAGGCTGTCAATCTTCAGGATGCCATTGCCAAGATTCTGGCCTTCCTTCAGGATGCGTTCTTTCAGGGATTGCATGGATTGCATGGAATTCAGATGATCCTTTCCGAGATTAAAAAACAGCCGGAGCAGTGTTGACTGCTGCGCGGCTGTGGGATACCTGTATCAATCATGTTGAGGTTGAGTTGGCGTGAAGCCGCCCGCTTCTTCATAGACTTCTGCAAAGGCCAGTTCGAAGCGTTCTGCTCCAAACTTCTGAATCTCGGCCCCCGCTTCCTGCCCTGCGGATGAGAGCAGCGACCGGTTCATCGCATCCTGATCGGTATAGTACACTTCCAGAATACGATAATACGGTGAGCGGCCTTCCGGGCTGCCAGTGACCAGAATCACCTGCCGACGGATGATCTCCGGCATTCGTTCGACCAGCGCCAGCAGATCCTGATAACGGTTCTCGAAAGCGACAATGTCTTCAGGATGGTAAAAGAGAAGCATGAATTTGAACATAAGATAATGCGTCAGTCCTGACATCCACAGTCAATCGGGATGTGATGTGCGGTATCCGGCACACGAAACAGCCGAAAAATATGACCTCTATCTTAGCGAAGAAAACAGCGATCTGCGACAGCAATTTCAGGCCATTTCAGGACCATCGGGCACCAGATCAGACTTATACCGGATTATAATGTGTGCCGCTTGTACAACACTCGTTTCTGGGTCACAATCTCACATCGATACTGGCTTGAGCCAAAGAGCGCATTATGGACCAGATGACCATTTTACTGCTGATCACCGGTGCAGGGGCTGGTGTGTTCGCAGGGATGTTCGGCATCGGCGGGGGTGTGGTCATTGTCCCGGTGCTGATGCTGCTGCTGAACTTCTCACCCGTGCAGGCGGTCAGCACCTCACTGGCGGCGCTGATGCTGCCGGTCGGCCTCTTCGCGGTGATCTCGTACCACCGTGCCAACCTGTTGAGCATCAAAGGCGCCGTGCTGATGGCGCTCGGCCTGCTGATCACCAGCCTGCTCGGTGCAGAGATCGCGCTGGCGCTGCCTGCATCCACCCTCAAGCAGCTCTACGGCTTCTTTCTGCTGTATATGGGCTGGCGCTTTGCAGAACCGCGTATGGCATGGGCCGACTGGCAGCTCATCCGCAGTGGGGGAAGCGTGGCTGCACCGGGCACCGCCGAAGAAGAAATCCAGCGGACATCCGGCTGGGTGCTGTTCGGCATCGGACTGGTGGCGGGGGTGTTTTCGGGCATGTTCGGCATCGGCGGCGGCGCGATTATCGTCCCGGCGCTGGTCGGCTTCCTGAACTTTGACCAGAAGGTCGCGGTAGGAACCTCACTCGCCGCACTGATGCTGCCGGTCGGCCTGCCGGGAGTGCTGCGCTACTATGAGGCGGGCCAACTGGACATCGGTGTTGCCATCCCCGTGTCCCTTGGGCTGGCGGCAGGCAGCGTGATCGGTGCGCGCATCGCCATCGGCCTGCCATCGAAGCGTGTGCGGCGGCTGTACGGGCTGTTTCTGCTGTTCACCGGCTTATGGTTTCTCGTCCAGCCCTACATAACCGCAGCGGTACAGT
>CAYNDH010000236.1:0-5824 GCA_964395665.1 uncultured Anaerolineaceae bacterium | reverse complement strand
GGGCGGCCTGCCTGCTCATGACGGTGCTGCTGTCATTCACCCTGATGCCTGCCGATCATGCCCGCGCAGATGCTCATCAGCAGGACATCCCTGACGCTTATGAGATGATCGCGGAGAATGACCAGTTCCGGCTGTATGTCGATGCGACGTCGCTGGCCTTCAAACTGCTGGATAAACGCAGTGATTATCTGTGGCATTCCGGGCTGGATGAGGTACTGGAAGATGACCGGCTGAACGCCACATGGACGGCCTTCGCGAAAAGCGGCGTCAGCATCGAATATCTGGACCAGCGCGGGGTCAACCGCCGCGTCTCGATCACCAATTCCGAACACACGCTGGAAGTCACACCGGTTGATCAGGGGCTTTCGGCGGAGGTGACGTTTGTCGATTACGGTATCACGGTCGGCGTAACACTTCAGCTAGAAGCCGACGGTATCCGCGTCGAAGCGCCGTTTGCATCCATCCGTGAAGATGACCCGGCCTTTCGTCTGGGGCGGATTTACCTGTACCCGTTTCTGGGGGCGGTGCGCGATGACAGCATCTCCGGTTATATGTTCATCCCGGACGGGACCGGCAGCCTGATCCCGTTCAGCGACTGGACCAAAGCGAAGAATATGATCTATGGGCGATATTATGGCCCTGATCTGGGGATGATCGCCTTCCAGCCGTATGATCCACTTGTGAACAGCCCCTATCCGATCTCGTATCCGGTCTTCGGCATGGTCCACGGCGAAGGGGAAAATGCGTTTATCTCGGTAATTGAAAATGGTGCGCCGTATGGTGAGCTTCAGACTCACCCGGCGGGCATCATCACCAATTTTAATTTCCTCTACAACACCTTTATCTATAACGAGACCTACTTTCAGGCGACCAACCGCTCCGGCGCAGGCGTCAGCACCCTCCAGCGGCAGCCTAACGTCTTCGACGCGGTCATTCACTATCGTTTTCTCACAGGTGAAGACGCGGATTACGTCGGGATGGCGCACAGCTATCAGCAGTATCTGTTAGATCATGAAATCCTGACCGAAGCCGATCCTGCGAATACCGGCAATGCGAACATCGGCATCCGGCTCGAATTTCTGGGCGGGGATAAAGAGCGCATCCTGCTCTGGGATAACTTCATCCCGATGACGACCCTCCAGCAGATGAGCGACATCCTTGCAGGGCTTGAGATCCCGACTCCAGAGGTGATCTATTACGGCTGGCAGCCCTACGGCGCATCCACCATGCCGCCGACCTCACTGGCGTTAGAAAACGGCGTCGGCACGTTTGACCAGCTTCGCACCCTTGCCGAAAGGGTGACGGCATCCGGCGGCCACTTCTCGCTTTATCTCGACCCGCAGTCCGCCATCTGGGGGCAGTCGGGCTACACCCGTAATGACCTTGCAATGACCATTACGAATGTCAATCAGGAAGGCTATCACCGCTATCCGACCTATTACTTCCACTTCGACGCGCTGAAAGCACGTTACACGGCCTTCACACAGAGCGTCGCCGCACCGCCCGATGTCGGACTCGCGCTCAACGGGATCGGATCAGTGCTCTTTACCGACTTCCGCGACAGCGCCCCGCTTAACCGTCAGGACACGATCAGCGCGTATCAGACGCTGCTGGCGGAGAGTCCGCAGCGGCTGGCCTTCTACAACCCGAATGATTATCTGTTCAGCCTGACAAGCGCCTATTACGACATGCCGCCGGGTGATAATGGCTATATCTTCACGGCACGCGAAGTGCCCTTCCTGCCGATTGTGCTGTCTGGCTATATCCCCTACTACGGGATACCGCTCAACTTCTCATCCAACCGGCAGGATGATCTGCTGCGGCATATCGAGTTCGGCATCTATCCGTCCTATTTCCTGACGCACGAGCCGACCGCCAACATGCTCAACACGCCGTCCGCGTGGATCTATACCTCATCCTATGACCAGTGGGGGGAAGAAATCCGCCAGACGTATGAGTGGCTCAACGGCCTGCTTGCGCCAGTACGCGGACAGCAGATCACCGCGCACGAACAGCTCGCCAGCAGTGTTTTTGCCACGACTTATGCGAATGGGCATCGGATCATCGTCAATTATGGGGACCGGCCCTTCGAGCGCGAATCGATCAGCGTTGACGCGAAAAACGCCCTGCTTGTGGAGAATCAGCCATGACCGTTCGCAATACCAACCGCCGCGAGATCTCACTTCGCACCCGTGAAGCCCTGCACGGCTACGGCTTCATCCTGATCTGGGTGGTGGGATTCGCCGTCTTTACCTTTCTGCCGCTGGTGGAGACCTTCCGCTACAGTCTGCATCAGGTCGCGGTCACGGCCACCAGCATCAACCTGAACTTCGTGGAATGGGGCAATTACAGCCGCGCCCTATTCACCGATCCGACCTTTGTTGAACTGCTGATCGGTTACACGGTGGAAACGCTGGTCTCGGTCCCGATCGTGCTGATCTTCGCCATGATCATCGCGATGTTTCTCAACCTCAACTTCCGCTTCAAGGGTGTGTTCCGGGTGATCTTCTTCCTGCCGATTGTGATCACCAGCGGGCCGGTGATCCGTGAACTGACGGAACAGGGGGCGGCGTCTGCGCCGGGGCTTGCGAATCTGCCCGCCGTGACCGAATTCCTGCTGGAGCTTCCGCGTGCGCTGCGCAGCCCGGTCGAATATCTGCTGACGTCGTTCGTCCTCATCCTGTGGTTTTCCGGCGTGCAAATCCTGATCTATCTCGCCAGCCTGCAAAAGATCGACCGCAGCGTCTATGAGGCCGCCGCCATCGATGGCGCTTCAGGCTGGGAGATCTTCTGGAAGATTATCCTGCCGTCACTCTCCGGCGCGACGGTCGTCAACGCCGTTTACACCATCGTCACCCTGTCGCACTTTTCGGAAAACAAGGTAATTCGCTATATCTACGATCAGACCTACAGCGTTCAGGGCGGCATCGGCTACGCCAGCGCAATGGCCTTCATCTACTTCGCCGTGATGCTCGTCCTGCTGGGGCTGGTCTACTTCTTCCTGATGCGCTGGGCCAGACGGGGGACCTGATCATGCAGATGCCATTAGAGCTTCAAATGCAGCGCATTTCCCGCAGTCCGATCACCGAACGTGTGCGCAGTCTGCTGTTTGGAAACCGTGTCCATCGCGGCGTGGTATTCAATACGATTCTGTATCTGCTGCTGATCGCCATCGGCTTTGTCTATCTTCAGCCGCTGCTGTTCATGTTTATCAACAGCATCAAAAGCCCGGAAGATCTGCTCAACCCGATGGTGCAGTGGGTGCCGACGGAATTCTATCTCGGCAATTATGAGAAGAGCTTCCGCGTGCTGGATTATCCGCGCACGCTGATGGCTTCAATCCTGATCAGCGTCTTCCCTTCACTGTTTCAGACCTTCGTCGCTTCACTGGTCGGCTATGGACTGGCACGCTACCGCTTCTGGGGCAAGCCGCTGATCCTTGCACTGCTGCTGGCAACCTTCATCATCCCGCCGCAGAACACCGTTATCCCGCAGATGCTGACCTATCGCGATATGGGGCTGCTGGGTAATCCCTTGGCGATCCTGCTGCCTGCCATCATGGGACAGGGCTTCAGAAGCGCCATTTTCGTTTTGATCTTCTATCAGACCTTTATCTCATTCCCGAAAGTGCTGGAAGAATCGGCGCGGCTGGATGGCGCATCAGACCTGCGGATCTTCTTCAGCCTCGCCATGCCGTCTGCGCTTCCGGCCTATATCGTCTCATTCATCTTCTCGACTGTCTGGTACTGGAATGAGACCTTCCTGACGGTTATTTTCCTTGAAGGCGGCGTCACCACCCTGCCGATGCAGCTTTCGCGATTCGTGCAGGCGTATGAGAACCTCTATCCACCCGGCACGGTCAATATCTTCGACCGAATCAATGAAGCGGTGGAGATGAGCGGAACATTTTTGAATATCCTGCCGCTGCTGGTGATGTACTTCGTCTTACAGCGCTGGTTCGTGGAATCCGTCGAGATGACCGGCATCACGGGCGAGTGATGCCGGGCTGCCCTGTGGCATCGGCATGATAGCAGTGTCTTAGGTGACAATGCTTTCGCTCCGATACGGCGACAATGACGGGTGTGCTGCCGTCACCATAGGCAAGCTGTGTGCCGTCGGGACTCCATGCCACATCACGGATGTAGCCGTTGGCGTGGATCACGTCAAGCACATGCCCTGTTTCTATGTCATAAATATGGACTGTATTGTCGCGACTTGCCGTCACCAAACGACGGCCATCGGGATGCCAAGCGATACCTGTGACACCGTCGTGATGATGCGTGAAAGTAATCTCGACTTGACTATCGTAGACATTCCAGACTTGGACCATCCCATTATGGTCACCATAGGCTATTCTCGATCCATCCCCGTTCCAATTTACTGCGCCAATAATGCTTTCGCCGTGGAATATTTCTGTCACAGCTTCGGAATTAACATCAACAATATGTACAAAGTTTGATGTATTCGTATACCCTGCGATTACAAGTTGAGTACCAGCGGGATTCCAGTCCACACTGTTTCCACCGGCAAAAATGGGATAGTCGTTCATCTCTCCAGTTTCTGGATTCATAAACACCGTGATATTCCCATTCGGGGCCACGGCGACGAGTTGTCCATCAGGACGCCACTTCGCCTCGAATGTACCCTGAGAACCACGGTCACTCGTCGCAACAACTTCGCCCGTATTGACATCCCAGATTTTTACTCCAAATATATCAACAGTAGAGGCTAGTATCTTGCTCCCGTCTGGACTCCAGTGAATCGATGTGATTGGACATCTGGTTCCTGTTAATGTCTGAACTACCGTATTCGACGCGACATCCAGGATGTCAATATCATTCGTTCTTGTACTTCCTTCCGGCTCGCATGGGCCTTCGCTGCCACCGTATGCAATGCGTGTGCCATCAGGACTCCACGCGACATCCAATACGATGGGATCAGCGGGAACACCGCCAATCCCACTCACATCGATTACGGACAGGATCGGCTCTCCGCTATCGCTCACACCGGCATAGATAATCTCATTGCTCTGCGGATTCCAATCAATTGCGTTGAGTTGCCCGTTGATGGTCAGGACACTCGTCACATCACCTGTTACAAGATTGGTGACATAAAGCTCACCATCACGGGAAGCTGCTGCGATGAAATCCCATGTGCCATTCCATGATATGTCGGCAAGACCGCGCCTTGGTACAGTGGAAGGCGCATCTGCGACTTCAAAGCTCTGTACGCCTCTTGTCGTATTCAAGTCAATAATCAGCAGGAAGCCTGAATCATTACCCCAGGCAATTTGGGTATTGTCTGGACGCGGTTCCGTTGTACCACCTTCAGCAGATCCCCCAAAGGCATGTTGATTATCTTCTATGCTAGGAAGTAATCTTTCCCCGGTAAAAGCATTCAACTTGTTCGCACCATCACCCATCCAGCCATCATCACCAAGCCAGACTCTCCCTGGTCCACCACCGGATGCATCCCCTTTTCGATAAACCAGTTGTGCTATATGCATGTCCCAGACGCTGGTTTCATAGCTGGCCGTGCCAACTACTACGTAACCGCCGTCCAGACTCCAGTTGATTGTCTGTACCCCTTCTGGGATATTGTCTATGGGTCCAAAGGTGAATGCACCATTAGGAGACCCTACCTCATATTCGTGCAGCAGTTGCCACGATCCTACATCCCAGATATACATTCTGTTGCCAATACCAGCTGCGAGATGATCCCCCTGTGGACTCCATTCTACGGCTGCTTTAACCAGTGTCACTGGACGCGTGGGTGCATTTCACTTTAGTGCGAAGGTGACATAAAATAAGGCATTCAGCAAAAA
>CAYNDH010000235.1:0-5847 GCA_964395665.1 uncultured Anaerolineaceae bacterium | reverse complement strand
ACTCCGGTACGCTGGAAGTCGCCATCGGCGGCACAACGCATGTCAAGATCTCTGGCGTGTGGGGGCCGCTGACCTTCACCAGCAGCGGGCCGCAGGGCATCACGACGCAGGTCAGCGATACATCGGACTGCGACGAACCGCCGCTGCTCACCGCCAGCGCCGTCTGTACACTGGATGGCAATGCGGTCTTCCGGATCGTCAATGACAGCCGCGATACCGCCGCCAGCCAGCCGTATGAAGTGCGCGATGCCAATAACAACATCGTGGACGCTGGCACGCTGAATATCGGCGTCAGCGGCGCCACTGAAGTGGTCATCACCGGCGTGTACATCCCGCTGACGCTGACCAGCAGCGGTGTTCAGGGTGTCACCACCGATGTCAACGTCAGCACGGACTGCGACCAGCCGCCGGTACTGACTGCCAGCGCATCCTGCCAGATCGACGGGACATCGGTCTTCACGATCACCAATACCAGCACGGAAAGCGCTGCGGATCAGCCGTATGAAGTGCGCGACGTTGAGGGCAATCTGGTGGACTCCGGTACGCTGAATGTCGCAATCGGTGGCAGCACCGACATCACGGTGAGCGGTGTTTATACCCCCCTCACGCTGACCAGCAACGGCGTCCAGGGCGTAAGCACGGCCCTGATGATCACCAATGACTGTGTGGAACCACCGGTCCTGACCGGCAGCGCAGTCTGTACAGCGGATGGCATCGCGACCTTCACCGTTGAGAATACCAGCAGTGAAAGCCATGCCGACCAGCCCTATACCGTGACCAACAGCACCGGCGTGGTGGTGAAATCCGGTACTCTGGGCGTGCTGAAGGGTGGCAAGGTGAATATCAGCGTGGCCGAGATGCACGGCGAAACACTGGCCTTCTCGACCACCGGCACCCAGGGCGTCAGCACTGTGCTGGATCTGTCTGCGACCTGTAATGACAAAGCACTCGATAACTCCAATGCAGACAGCGAAATCAGTGTGGTCAGCAACCCGGACACCGATGGAACTGGCAGCGGTAGCAGCGGCGACGACGCAGATGATGCCTTCACCTATCACCTGCCCACGCTCGACCTGAGACCGCAGCGCCCGGATACCGCCCTTGTGGATCGTCCCGCATGGGACAGCATCAGCATTGGTGGGGATGTCTGCCCGGTGTGGCTGATCTATCACACCAACATGACCGGCGACTGGGAGATCTTCCGTCTGGGTGATGGCGACGATCCGCGCATCGCAGCGTTTGATCCGAATCTGTCGCAGGGTGTCGGCCCGGATGTGGTCGATATGGCCCCGTCACGCTCACCGGACGCCGAATGGGTCGTCTTCACCAGCAACCGTGACAGCGGCGAACTGGAAAACTGGGAACTGTATATCGCCAGTGTCGATAACAGTGTGATCCGCCGCCTGACGTACAACACGTTCGCGAAGGACATCGATCCGGCGTGGTCACCCGACGGACAGAACATCGTCTTCGAGACGGACCGCGACGGCAACTGGGAGCTGTACCTGTTCAACCTGGCAAGCGGCGCTGAAACCCGACTGACCGACGACGCCAGCAGCGATATCAACGCCTTCTGGACGCCGGACAGCCAGCACGTCATCTTCCAGAGCGACCGCAGCGGCAAATGGCAGCTCTACAAGCTGACGATTGCCACGGGCGACGTCGTCCTGCTGAGCGATGGCGCGACCGAAGATCACGACGCCAGCGTCTCGTTCGACGGTGAGAAGATCGCCTTCCGCGCCTATCAGCCGGACAGTAATAAGAGCGGCATCTACGTCATGAATATCGACGGCAGCGGCAAGCACCTGATCTCCGATCTGGCGGGCAGCGCGTCGAATCATACGTGGTCACGGGATGATGCCCTGATCGCCTACCAGTCGAATCTCGACGGTGATCTGGATATCTACGCCTACGAAGTCCGCACTGAGAAGACACGGCTCGTCACCGATAACGACATCCCGGACTATGCGCCGACGTGGTTATGCAGTGATCACACCATCGTCTTTACATCGGATGTGATGGGGGATGCCAATATCTTCAACACACCGGCAGAACCGATGGAAGCAGAGCCGATTCTGGTGGACCGTGAAGCCGAGCGGATGACCTTCAGCCCGTATCAGGACATCTATCCGGAGAACTACCCGTCAGAGGAGAACGCCAGCCGTGAAGGTAACGTTCCGCCAATGATCGGCAGCAGCGAGATGGTTATCCGGTAGCTGGAAGCCTAAAGTTTCACTGAACAGCACAATCAAAAGGACAGGGCGCGATGCTCTGTCCTTTTGGTTTGTGTGCGGTGTCTAAACCTCATCCCCCGGCCCCTTCTCCATGCAAACCTGTTTGCCGGAGAAGGGGAGATGAGTCTCTTTTAGCGTATTTGAATGTTCAGAAAACTGATCTGAATCTTAAAGAAGCATCGAATAACGACACGCAGGCATGTTTATGCGTTGTCACTACAAGGTGGGTAAATGCACAATTCGCGGTACGCAGGGGCCGGAGGAAGCCGGCCCACCGGTAATCAATTCCAGATAGCGTTCTAGCGTGGTTCAAATGCCAGCAGACGCGCTGGATTGTCGATGAAAATCGCGTCGATGTCGGCCTGATTCAGACCGGCGTCCAGCAGCATGGGGACGACCCGCGAGATGATATGCGTATAACCTGCGCCGCCTTCCGCACCATAGGCCGGAAAGTTCGAGCGCCGCGCCAGATCGCCGGACAGCGCCAGTTGATGGCGAAAGCCAGCCTGCACCATCCGCGCCACAAAATCGACGCGCAGCGCATCCGGGTAATATTTCGCCTTACTGAACTGGTCATAACCGAAATGTGCGCCGGTATTCGCGACGGCAAGGTGATAATCCCAGTCCAGATTGCGGTCCAGATGGCCGATCAGCATCCGCTCCGGTGGCACGCCTTCCGAGCGCAGCAGTGTGATCTGCTCCAGCGCCATGGTCCCGGCTTCGGTATGGGTCGAGATGGGTGCGCCGGTCTCGCGGTGGGCAATCGCCGCCGCCCGCAGCACATTTTCCTCAATCGGTCTGATCTGATTCCTGCTCGATCCGGCTTTGATCACGCCGGCGCGGATGCTGGTGCTGCCAATGCCGGTGTGGTCGATGCCTTCGGTCACATCGCGGATCATCTCATCGGCAAGCTGCATCACCGTCCGCCCTTCGACAAACGGCTGCATGGATGCCGCCTTGATGAAGCCGGTCACACCGATGATCTGCACGCCGCTGGCTTCAGACAGCCGCCTGAGCGCCTGTGGGTTACGGGTGTGATCCTTCGGCGTCATCTCGACCAGTCCACGCCCGCCCGCTGTGTAAAAGGTGCGCAGTTCGGCAGCGGCGGCGGATTCGTCATCGAGCGTCAGGTCAGGATCAGCATCCGGACGAGTGCCCGCGCCGATAAGGTGTTCATGCATATAGGTGAAGCCCAGCGTCTGCGGCTCGATATCGCCAGTCACGGTGCGGATGATGGTCATTTCGGTCTTCTTTCTGCGTTACGAGTGGTTGTGAAACCCGTTGTTCGGTCGTATAGTGTATCTACAATGTCGATACAGGAAGGCGTTACCATGCAGACTAAAATCCAGAAATGGGGCAACAGCCTTGCGCTGCGGATTCCGAAAGCACTGGCCGATGAAACTGGAATCGATCGCGACAGCCCGGTCGAAATACGGGTGGTCGATGGCGAAATCCGCATCATCCCGCTTCAGGTATCCCATGAATACGATCTTGAAAGCCTGCTGGACGGTATCACACCCGACAACCGGCATGACGAGATGAATAGCGGTGACGCGCTCGGAAACGAGCGCTGGTGATGGCGTATATCCCCGAACGCGGCGATGTGATCTGGCTTCAGTTCAATCCGCAGGCAGGCCATGAACAGGCCGGACGCCGTCCCGCGCTTGTGTTGTCCCCCAAAGCATACAACAGCAAAGCCGGGTTAATGCTCTGCTGTCCCGTCACCAGTAAGGTCAAAGGCTATCCGTTCGAAGTTCAACTGCCAGCCGATTTCGATGTCACCGGCGTGATCCTCTCCGATCAGGTCAGGAGCCTGGACTGGAAAGCGCACAAAGCCGAATTCATCGCACAGGCCCCCGAAGGCGTAGTTAATGAGGTGCTGGAAAAACTCAATACGCTGCTGCGGTAGAGGTTTAATGGTTGACGTTAACGGTCAGATGGGCGGGAAGAATCCCGCCCCTACCGATCCCACCGATTTGATTTTCGCTGAATGATGCTGCGATCCTCTAAACAGAGGCTGTTGGCGCTGACTCGCCGGAGAACAGGACGCCGTCGGCACGCAGGCGGTCTTGCAGCGTCGTGATGTCCACGCCGGACAATGGCAGATCCTCACGGGCGGCGAGGGCGGCGGCAGTCCCGGCGGCCTGCCCCATTGCCATGCACTGCGCCATACTGCGGACCGAGGCATGAGCATCATGATCAGCCGACAGACAGCGCCCTGCGGCGATCACATTTGCCACCGACTGCGGCAGCAGTGCGCGGTACGGGATGTCGTAGGTATTGCTGTCAGGGATGTATTCCCAGCGGGTACTGCTTCCGGCGTGATGATCCTCAATCGGCGCACCGCACTGGGCGACGGCATCCGGGAAGCGGCGGGCAGACAGCGCGTCCTCACGTGACAGGCGGTACTGTCCGTAGATGCGGCGTGTCTCGCGGATGCCGATCTGGGTGCTGAAGTTCATCAGGAAGGCGTTTTCATAGCCGGGGATGTTCTCGCGCAGGAAACGGGTGTATTCCAGTGCCTGTTTACGCCCTTCGACTTCGGCTTTGGTCAGCGCGGCGGGATTGGTCGCATCGACACTGGCGATACGAGTCAGATTGGTCGCAACGACACCCGGCAGCGTGGTAGGATGGACGCTGCCCTCTTCTCTCGGCAGACGGTATTCCCCGCTCATATTGGCAGCACGGATCGCCTGTTCGAGGTCCGTCCGTTTGACAGCCAATGCCCTGGCCTCATCAACATTGCCAAGGCGGAAGGTGGTCGTCAGGGACTGCGCCTGCCCGGTCTGATGGGCGTCCTCAAACGGCGCACCCGCCCGAAAGCAGATATCGGCATCGCCAGAAGCATCGACGAATACCTTCGCACGGATCAGGCCGAGTCCGTGCTTGTTAGCAACCAGCAGGCCGGTGACACGGTCGCCTTCTTTTTCAACATCGACGCACAGGGTATGAAACAGCAGACGCACACCGGCATCCTGCGCGGTCTGTTCCCAGACGACTTTGAGCGCTTCGGGATCGTAGGTTACGCCCGTGCCAGCGCCATACGTGTTGGGGCGCTCCAGAATGCCAGATGTGCCGGACGGTGCACCGGACGATGTCCGCAGGCGGTCTACGATTTCCCACGGGAGTCCCGCGACGACGCGGCGCGATACGCCCGGTGTATAGAAGCCATAGAACGTATCCAGCACCATGACACTCGTGCCGCCGAGAAAGCCGTAGCGCTCGATCAGCAGGGTATCGGCCCCGGCACGGGATGCGGCCAGCGCCGCCGTACTGCCTGCGGAACCGGAACCCAGCACGACGACATCGGCTTCATCAAAAATGGGATAACGCGACATGACTAAACCTCTTGTGAATTATGAGTTTGTCCGTACATTATGTCCCGTTTCGATATGAAACCCAAATACCACATGGACTGGCTGGCTGGACTCCAGGAGACCATTTGAATAATCTGAATTTTATAGAACCCCCGGACAATGCAGGCATTGTCCCTGCGAGGTGCTTATATCTGTTGGAAAGTACCAAACTTCAGCGGGACGCCCCGTCGGGGCGTCCCTCCAAAATACACGTTGAGGCGCATCCTTTAACCATATGTCACGAGAGAAAACAGGTT
>CAYNDH010000234.1:1806-5861 GCA_964395665.1 uncultured Anaerolineaceae bacterium | reverse complement strand
AGGTATCACAGCGTACTGACTGGATGATACATCCGCAGTAACTGCCGGGTCTGTGACGGTAATACTTTCCCAGACGCCCCGCAAGCGCGGTGCGAAGTTCGGGGCGGTTCTGTTCTGCGGCCACGCGCTCACAGTGGGCGCAGTAGATGACCGCTGCGAAGGGGTAGAGTCTGTTCTGCTGGCGGTCGCCTTCCGGTCTGCGCTTGCTGATGGCGCGCTCGTAGCGGTTGCGGGCGACACGCGCCAGCAGATCGATGTCCATGACCGACCGTTCAGGGTCCAGCTTTGCGATGATCTCTTCCGGCGGATAATCGACCGGGTCGCGCTCTCTGGCCCGTTTGCCGCTGACATAGCCGCCGTATTCCGGCCAATTGGCCGCCACGCGCCGAACAGCATCGACTTCCAGCGGTGAGGGCAGGCCCTGACGGTTACGGTTGGCCCAGCCTTCGTCCTGCAACTGGCGGCAGATCGTCTGGCGGCCTAATCCCTCCGCTGACAACAGCAGGATTTGCACGGCACAGTCAAAATAACCGCGCCAGATCGCGCCATCGGTTGGGGGATGGTCGCCGACCTCACTGGCCTGCCATGTGCCATCCGGCAGCAGCCATGCGCCTTCGCGGGTCGGCTCAAGATGGCCGGTTTTCTTATTGCGGACCGTGCCAAACGGCGGCAGACCGGCGGTGATGCCCTTGGATTTGCGGTAGGCGATGCTGGCTTTGCGGCGTTCGGAGACATCGACGGTATACCACTCGTCAAAGGCAGCCCGAAGCTGTGCCAACTGACGGCCTTCTGCGGTCGAGAGATCAATATCCTTGTTCGGATCGGCAAGGATCAATTGGACATGGCAGCGCTGAAGCTGTTCCAATAGATCACGAATGCGCTCACTGCTGCGGTGCAGGCGCGAGAGATCGTTGGTGACGAGCGCGATCACATCCGGGTCTCCGATGCGCTTTTTCAGCGCGAGCCATCCGGGGCGGTTCGCTTCATGCATGGCGGAACGATGCCCGTCAGCGTCTTCGTACCATTCCGGCGTCCAGCCATTTTCCGTGCATACGGCAAGGATATTAACACGCTGAAGCTCGGCGCGGTTCAGGTCTTTTTCGGTGCGGGTCCATGAATTGCGAACATAACAGAGGGCGGTGGTGCGTGAATTGGTATGAGGGGAAGAAGGGTGTTGAGACACGATGACATACTCCTGTTTATGGGTAGCACGAAGCCTACCGACCTGCTAGAGTATGTCGGTGGTCGTGCGCTAGTTTGGGTAGTGCATTGGCCGGGGCACTGGAGTGTTTGCGCGCTCCGGTGTCCACTTGTTTCTATCCGGTGAAGTTAACTTAACGCGGCGCGTTTGTCAAATAGAGATATCCCCCTAAATCCCCCTTACAAGGGTCGGGAAGAATCCCGACCCTGTGTACCACCGACGGACGCCCCGGACATGCAAGCATGTGTGGCGTCCCTTAGCTGAAGGATTTCGGGGATCAGCGCGGAGAGGGTGAGTGTTTTGCCCTGTGCCAGCAGATGGGTATAACGCTCGGTTCCCAGTTCTGCTTCAAGCTGCGTGTAGAACCGGGTATCGAACAGGCTCGGCTGAAGATAGCCAAGGTGATCTTGCAGCAGACCGGCCCAGACCGCCGCCTGTTCGCTGTCCTGCGCCTGCCGCCAGATGATCGCCCCTGCCAGTGCCTTGGTCATGAACTGCGGCGTCGCGAGTGTCTGTGCGCTTTCCAGTGCTTCGCGCAGACGTTCACCGGCGGAGTCGTGTTCGCCGCGCTGGGTGTAGAGCATGACGAGATCGGGCGCGATCTCACACACGCGCAGCAGGTAATGGGCGCGGCGGGCGATAGACAGGCCGGTTTCGAGATGGTCGATGGCGGTCGCGGCATCCCCCAGCAAGTAACGCGCCTGACCGAGACCATGCCAGCCGGTGGCCTGACTGGAAGGTGCGGACGAAATGGCCTGTGCAGCGGCTAATCCCTCTTCATAATGGGTGCAGGCGGCTTCGAGTTTCCCTGACCGCTTTTCGATATTGGCAAGGCTGAAGAGCGCAGGCGGCAGAAAACGCGATGTGCCAAAGGGCCGCGCTCTGGAGACAGCCGTCCGCGCATGTTCCTCTGCCTGCTGGTAGTTATTCAGCGCCAGATGCACGCCGCTGAGCGCCATATTCGCGTCGATCATCGCTAACTCGTTGCCCATTGTGGTCGCGTTTTCGAGATAGCGTGTATAGCCCTCATACGCTTCCTGATACTGACCGCGTACACTGGCGGTATGCCCCAGTGACAGCCAGACCTGGCCGAGTTCGCCGCTGACCGGGCAGGCTTGCAGCAGGGCGAGGCTCTCGGTCAGATGCTGGTGCGCTTCATCGTAGCGGCCACTGACAAAGGCCGCAGCACCGAGCAGGAATTCTGCCCGGCCCAGGTTGAATTTGCGGCTGGATGCGCTGGCCGGTTTCTCGGCCTGTTTTTGCCCCTGCTGTACATGCTGTACCTGCTGTACCTGCTGCACATGCTGCTGCACATGCTGGCGAAGCTGCTGGGCATACCACTCGGTCTGATCGGGCTTTTCGAGCGTGAGGCTGAGGTAGCTTAGGCGGTAAAGCAGGGTAAAGATCGCCTGATGATCGTAGATCGCCCGTGCCGCTTCATAAGCCTGCTGAAGCCAGATAAACTGCTCCGCCGGAGTGAGCATCACCAGCAGCACGGAAGAGGTCTCTTCGGCAAATGCAATGCACAAGGCTGCACGCTGCGGCGCGGCGGGTTTTTCGTGCCAGTCGGCGGACCACGCCTGCCAGCATCGGATCTGTTCCCAGTCCTGATACAGCATTTGCATCCAGTAAGCCCAGTTTTCCTGTCCACGGGGCAGATGCGTGGCTGCCTGCTTCAGCACGCTGGCGTAATGGCGGGCCAGTCGGAGTTCGATATGTTCAAGTGAGCGTTCTGCGATCATGCCGGGTTTGCAATCATGTTGGGTTTGCAATCATGTTGGGTTTGCCGGGTGCCCAAATTCGTTTTCCAGCAGTGAGCGGGCATGAAGGACGAGCAGCGCATGCATCTGGAAGCGTCCGCCGCCGACTGGCTCAAGCAGGCCGCGATTGACCAGCATCCGAGCGGTGGAGCGCGCATCCGGCACATCCCAGACCGCGCTCATCGCCGTCAGATCGAAGGTCGCCGGCTTGGGGATGAACAGGCCAAGCAGGGCGAAGCGGCTGCGCGTCTCTTCATCCAGTATATCCGTGCTGCGTTTCAGCAGGGCGGCAATGGTCGGTGAGGTGTCGCGTTCGACGCCGAGCATATCACTGGGCGGCTGTGCCATGAGCAGATTGGCCCCGGCGCGAAGTTCGGCCAGCAGATCGCTGATGCCCCAGCCGAAGCGCGCCTCGGATTGGAGCAGGCGTCCGGCGACATGGATCGCCAGCGGCAGCCCTTCAAGATCGCGGACGAGTTCCTGTGTCTCATCTGGGTATTGGGCCACAGTTTCAGGGGACAGCCGCGCCAGCAGTTCCAGCCCGGCGGCTTCAGACAAAACCGGCAGACGATAGACGCGATCCGCTGTGGAGGCGAGTGCGCTGGCGACATCGTTCAGGCGGCTGGTCATGATCATGGCGCAGTGCTGGCCGCCGACTCGAAATGGCGCGGCGTGTTCGGTTTTCCAGACATCATCGACCAGCAGCAGCACCCGCTTTTCGCGCAGGATGGCCGTGATCTGGGTGCTGATCTCTTCCGGGCGGCGTGAACGTCCCATGTGACTAAGGCCGACCGCATCCGCCCAGAGCGAAAGTTCGCTGAAGATGTTGGGATTCTCGCCGAGCGATGTCCAGAGGATGCCGTCAGGGTAGCGCTGGCTGATTTCGGAGTCATGGGCGATGAGGGCGGTCAGGGTGCTTTTGCCGACACCCGGCCAGCCCTGAATCACCAGCATTGGGTAGACATGCGCTTCGGCGGTAGGCTGTAGGGTGAGGCTGTCGTGATTCAACGCCTGTTTGATGTCGTGTAATGCGCCTTCGCGTCCGAAGACCAGCGGGGGAAGCGGCGGCAGAATGCTGATAAAGGCCCCGCTGA
>CAYNDH010000234.1:0-1706 GCA_964395665.1 uncultured Anaerolineaceae bacterium | reverse complement strand
CCGCTGCCTGATTTTTCGGCGACTGCACCTGCGAATTTGTTTTCCTGAATCGACCGGTAGAGGCGCGTGGTCTCTTCTTCAGGGATGGTCGCCAGTTCTTCATCCAGCAGGCGGACGCAGCGTTCGTACTGGTGCAGGGCTTCGGAGCGCTGGTCGCTGGCGGTGAGCAGCCGCATCAGCAGCCGGTGGGCGGGTTCGTGCAGTTCATCCAGCGCCAGCCAGCGGCGGGTATAGTCCAGCGCCCGGTCGAGATGGCCTTCCGCTGCTTCATACGTTGCCAGCCGCCGCAGGACGCCAATCACCTCTCGCCGCAGCCACTGGGACTGGGCGAACTGCCAATCGCTGTATTCGGCGTTATTTTCGAGATAAAAGCCTGAGAGGAAATCAGCAGTGTAAAGCTGTGCGGCCTGATGATAGCGTGCGGCACAATCCGCGCACAGGGTGTCACCCTCATGCTGATGCGCGGCGGCTTCGCGGATCAGTGAGCGGAAGATATGGACATCAACCCAGACGTAATCACGATTGAGCGCCAGCGTCTTGCGATCCACCGCAATCCATTTGAACGGAAACGGCGCGGTGAGGGCATAGAGCGCACTTCTGAAGGCCGTCCGTGCGCGCTGGTCGTCCATTTCAGGCCAGAGCAGGCCCGCCGCCACATCACGGCTGACGGGGTGATCAGACAGTGCCAGATAAGCCGCGAGTGCCAGTGACTTGCGCCGTTCGAGTTTAACAGGCGTTCCCTCATCTTCTAATCGGGGAGTCCCAAACAGGTGGAGGCGTATGGCACTCATTTCACTTCCTTTGTGACATCATGTGTAACGGTCACTTCATGATGAGAACCTCAATTATAACGCTATCTGGATTTCACGTCGGCATGTGGGGGGTAGTGTCAGTGGAGTTACGGCCCCTATACAGCACTGGGTTTAGGGATTTCGAGGCGGAAAAGCATCCCCTATCCCCGACTCGCTTCGCTCCGAGGGAAAGGGAGAAAAACACTGCCAAGCCCGACTGTTCTACTAGTGGGACAGTTGGCATTTACAAAAATCGCTCATGTGTAGGGGCGATGGATGATGCTGCGCATCACACGTCATCGCCCGCTGGCTGCTTAAGCACTGCGGGCGGACACGCAGGTCCGCCCCTACACAAAAACCGGCTTGCAGAGGCGCATTATGATCGAAACGTCAACAGAACCTAGTGCCGGGTATTGAATACCTACTCTTGTAAGATTTCGGGGATGGGGAATATATCTTTGGAGAAAGCCGGGGGCAGAAAGGGCTGGTTGGCTGACAAGCACGCTGACAAGCAGTCCATACACCCGCTGCCCCCATGTAAGGAGGCGCTCGTGTCGGATTACGGTGACACGATGCTGAACTGGATGGCGGTCGGAGTCCCGAAGCGGCCCTGACGGGTGATGGGGACGGCGGTCAGCCGGTAATCCCCCGGACGCGGCCCCCGCAGCCAGTCGAAGTAGATCGGGCCGACGTTGCCGAACAACAGATATTCCGGCGTCAGGTCGATAAACATAAAGAACTGTTCCCCTTGCAGGATGAAGAGCATCAGACCGACATTCGCAGGCTGCGAATCCGCCCGGATCGTCAGGCGTCGGCCATCGGTGCCGAGATTGATCACATCCTGATTTGTCAGCGGACGGATCGCACGGTTTCTGCGGCTGTCGATCAGTGTGAAGCCGGTGACTCCCGATGGCG
>CAYNDH010000233.1:0-5891 GCA_964395665.1 uncultured Anaerolineaceae bacterium | reverse complement strand
GGCAGGGGCAAAGTATGCCATCAGCGCCGGTTTGCGGGTAGAATAGACAGAAATGGTGCAGAGCAGGATAAAAACTCGATGGATCTCATTATTGAGACAAAAGATCTTGTGAAACGTTTTGGGCGCTTTACGGCGGTGGATGGCCTGTCACTGGAAGTGCCCGCCGGGGCGATTTACGGTTTCGTAGGGCCGAACGGTGCAGGGAAGACCACCACCATGCGGATGCTGACCACGCTGACGCGCCCGACATCCGGCACGGCATGGGTAGCAGGGCATTCCGTGTTGCAGGATCGGCGTGCGGTGCGACGCGCCATCGGCTACATGCCGGACGAGTTCGGCGTGTACGATGACCTGCGCGTGTGGGAATATCTCGATTTCTTCGCGGCCTGCTATGACATCCCGGAGAACGAGCGCCGACGTCTGGTGACCGACCTGCTCGAACTGGTCAACCTGACACACCGGCGCGATGATATGGTGGACAAACTTAGCCGGGGCATGAAACAGCGGCTGTCGCTGGCCCGCACACTGGCACATGACCCGCAGGTGCTGATTCTGGACGAACCGGCATCCGGGCTGGACCCGGCGGCGCGTATCGAGATCCGCGAACTGATGAAGGCGCTGTCCAGCATGGGCAAGACGATCTTCTTCTCGACGCACATCCTGCCAGACGTCGAAAATATCTGCACGCATATCGGCATCGTCGAAGCCGGTCAGATGGTGATGCAGGGGACGCTGGACGAGATGAAGACGCGCTATCAGCCGCACCGTGAGATCATCGTGACGGTGAAAGATAACGAATCCGCCGAGCGGGTGAAATCACTGGTGATGGCTGTATCCGATGTACTTCAGGCGGAGATCATCGAGCCGAAAGCGGGGCGGTCACGGGTCCGCATCGATTTTACCGGCGACGATGATGGCGTAGCGGCACTCAGTCAGGCCATCAGCAGCGGCGGCGTGTCGGTCCTTGGCTTCAACGAAGAGATCCGCGATCTGGAATCGGTCTTTATGAAGGTCACCAAGGGCATTGTGAGCTAACCGAAGCCAGCCGCAACCAGCCGGAAGCAATTTGCAGTATCAGGCTATATTGTCAGGAAACGCGAAGGGGAATCTTCGCGTTTCCTGTTTCTGTTGATCGTGTTCGACCTGATCAAAGGAGATGTCATCAATGCTGAAGGGCGAACGTGTCACGCTGCGTGCTGTAGAGCGCAGTGATCTGCCGCAGTTATGGATGTATAACAACGATCTGGAGGTTGAAGTGGCGGGCGGGGGTGATCCACCTATGCCGCAGCCGCTGGCGCGTCTGGAAGCGGATTTTGACCGTGGAGCGTCTCAGGGCGGACGGGATGATGCCAGCTTTGTGATCACCGTCGATGGTCAGATCATCGGCCAGTGCGCCCTGTTTGACTTCGATATGAGGGCGCGTACCTGTGAACTGGGCATCGCGATTGGCGATAAAGCATACTGGGGGCGCGGCTTTGGGCGCGAAGCTGTCTCGCTGCTGACCGATTACGCCTTTCGCCATCGCAATCTGCGTAAGGTCTGGCTGCGGGTGCTGGGCACAAATGCGCGTGCCATCTCGGCCTATCGCGCCTGCGGTTTTGCCGAAGAAGGCCGTCAGCAGGCGCAGGTCTGGAGTGATGGCGATTATGATGATCTGGTCTATATGGCCTGCTGGCGCGATCAGTCCTCTGGCCGGTGATGCATGCTATGATTTCTGCGCCTTGTGCGAGTCATCGAGATAGCCGGACAGCCACTTGAGCATATCCATCGCGCTCTGCGGTGTGTATTCGCCGGACAAAAGCTGGCGTTCCAGTTCTTCTTCACGGCGGATCAGGGTGGCGCGGCTGCGATGCTCGTTCATGACTCCGATCAGGCCGTTGAGTTCCTTCAGATTCTTCGCCAGCACACGGCGCTCATCGGGTGTGAGTTCATCGCGCCTGACATCCAGTTCCTGACGCAGGGTCACCGGATCAAGCGCGCTGCTGGATTTGGGGGCAGGATCGAAGGCGTCGGACAGCCCCTGAAGAATCGAGTAGGTCATGGCGACGGCTTCTGCGAATTCCTCAAATGACCGCTTGTTGAATACCCGCCGCAGGGCCAGCACCGTTTGCAGGATGACACGGCCATCTTCAGTGGATTTGCGGCCTTCAAGCTGTTTCTCAATCTGCTGAAGGCGGGCGGTGGTCTGCTGGCGGCAGAATTCCCGCCATTGATTCAGCACCTGCTGACGAACTGCGCTGTTCCACAGGGTCAGGTCATACAGCCGCGTGAACTGCTCGACCAGTTCCTTCTCGTTTTCGCGCTTCTCAATGGTGCTGAAGGTCCGGCGTGCTATCACCCGCGTAATCAGTTCGGAGCGTGTATCGGTCCCGAATGACAGCAGCTTCCACGTCTGCTCCGGTGCGACATCAAGCGCAGGGTTATGCTGCAAGGTCCGCACGACCTGTTCACCCAGCGGCAGGGCGCTGCGATTCCATGCCTGCGCGTCGATCATCTGAAAATAGGTATCGACAGCCTGTTCGGGTGTGAGGGCATTTTCATTGACGGCCACACCGACGATATTCAGCACGCTGTCCTGCGGGACGTTGCTCGTCTGAAGTGCGGTCGCGAGACTGGTCTCATCCTTGGCTGACGACTCACGGATCAACTGTGGGGTATAGGCGCGCAGGGGATCATCCACCGCCAGTCCGAGCATCAGGGCCAGCAGACGGGTCAGGGATTCCCCCGACAGCCATGTCAGGCCGTCAGTCAGCAGGGTTTGCAGCAGGCGTCCAGGGTGATAGGGATGCGATGCCGGTGACCGGTTGTTTTCTTCAGTGTACAGCAGCCAGATCTGCTCGATGATCTCCGGCGTGAAGACGCGCTCTCCAAGCGGGGAAACGGCTGTGGTCTCGGTGTCGTCCCCTTCGGCGGACTGCATCTCGGCGCTGGCAGCACTGGCCGCCTGCGTCAGCGTCAGCAGGTAGAGGATGCGGCTTTGTGCCAGCAGATCCTGAATGGCCTGCGGCGTATAATGTTCCAGCGCCGTGCTGAGTGGGTCGGCCAGGGCGTTGACGAGCGCTTCATCCGTCAGCAGCCGCTGAACGGCTTCCGGGACGCGGCGTGCGGTGATCTGAAGCAGTTGAAAGCCCAGTGGTCCATCCGAATGGGCGCGATTCTGCACCGCGCTGATGCCATTTTGCAGGATGTCGTTCAGTTGGTACGCGCTCGGCTCACGGACGATCAGCCGCAGCCATTCCAGCAGGATCTCGTTATCACTGTCAGTGCTGGCGATTTCCAGCGACCGCAAAGCGGCAGCATGCAGGCGTGGCAGCCAGCGTTCCAGTACGGCGGTGGGCGCTGGTGCAGCCGGGATGAGGCCGTCCGCTTCAGGCGCTTCTGATCGGTCGGGCGATGTGGCTGTTTCCGTGGCTGTCTGGTGTGGCTGATCGACCTGATCAGGGGCTGCATCATCGTCCTGCCCGATGGACTGCGTCGGTTCAGCCGTTTTAGCCGGAGCGGTCGCAGCCAGGGCGCCGTCTGGCCCTGTGTCGTCCGCTGATCCGTCGGTCGCTGCGTCGGTCGTCTGATCAGGCGTGCTGGTCGATGTGCTGGCTGATGCGCCGTTTGCAGCGGCGCCGTTTGCCGCGCTGTAAGCAGCGGCGGATTCTGATGTAGCGAGCGGTTCTGCGGTGGCCTCCGATGTCGCCAGCGCTTCGGCTTCAGCCAGCAGGGCGGCGAGATGGGTGCGGATGGCGAAATAAACGGCGTCCGGCTGCCGGTCGAGATGTTCCCGGAAGGTTTCGCCCAGTTTCCGGTCCAGTTCCGGGTCAAGGTCCATGGCTGCCGTCACGATACGGGCCGCTTCGGGATCGCGCTGCTGCATGGCATGGTTCAGCAGCAGTTTCATATACTGCTGATACAGCAGGGCATTGGCTGGAGAGACTCGTGTCAGCGCGGCGTGGACCTGTTCAATCGGCAGGGTTTCGCCGGCCAGCACCTGTTGATCCTGTGAATACGCGGCGGCCATCTGCGCCAGCGCGGTCTGAAAGCTGATATTCTCCGCGATCACGCCGTGCGCCAGTTCCATCGCCCGGATCTCTGAAGCCAGCGTGCGCGGGCTGCGATCCTTCTGCCAGATACGCTCCAGCGCTTCGGTATAAGGCATGCGGACGTCGTCCCAGTCTGGCATGTCCGGTTCGCGTGACAGGTCATTGTGAAAGTCGATGTGCCAGCGTGTTGCCTCAATCACGACGGCGGCTTCGGCGCTGCCGCTCACCAATGTGATCCCCTCTGGCTCATCCGCTGACAGGTGATCGGCGGTCTGTGTCTCCCCATTCTGATTGCCCTGTGCATCCTGTGATATTTCACCCGGATCGGACAGCGCGGATTCGTCACTGAAGATCACCCGCACGCGCCGCCGCATCTCGACATCGGTGGAGCGGGTATGGGTGGTGAAGGTCATCTCCAGCCGTGCGAAAACCGGCAGCAGCATCAGCAGGCCCTGCATCAGCAGCAGGCGATCTGCCGTGCCACCGGGCATCCCCGTGATCAGGATCTGCCTGTCGCTCAGGGCGGCGCTCAGCATCACCAGCAGCGGGCGCAGATCGCCCTTGCCGTAAACTTCAGCCAGATGTGAGATGACCGCAACCCGCCGGTCGAAGGTCCATGTCGGAGAGGTCGGCAGCCCGTACGGTTCCAGGGTCTGAAACGGTGTGGTGAAGAAGGGGATCGGCTCGTAAAAGAGATGTTCGGCCAGCAGCCCGATATTCCCGCCGATGGCATTCAGATCACTGCGGGTAAGCTGGACATATTCGTGAATACTGCATGGTTCGGCACGGTTTGCCGCATCCTGCGCCGCCCGTGCAAACAGATAATGACCATTACGCACCCGGAACAGGCCGACCGCCTGCGTCGCGGACTGGGACTGATCGGCGGATGTCGGTCCGTCTGTTATGTCGGGTGAAACCGGAAGCGCATCGACAATCGCGCTCCGTCGCCATTCCGCCTGCACGCTCTGCGGCAGATCGGTACTGGAAGCCAGTAAAGCCGGCTGATCGGAATCGATTGGGCAGCCATAAATCATGTGATGCAGCGTATTGCTCAAATCCACGTTCAATCCTTTTGGCCTTCCGTGCAGAGCGATTGTCTCAAATCCTGCCGGAGATTACCAGATTACAGGCTGTGAGCGCTTGGGTATCAGCGCTGTCACAGGTCATTCTGGTCTGAAGCGTCGAACAGATGCCTGAGAAAGAGCGCAGGATTGGAGAGGAAATCCCGCATCACGGTCACATGTTCAAGGCTTTCGTAATCTGCCTGGGTGATCTGTTCGCCATCACAGCTTAGGATCACCGCGCCGGGATAGGCCATCAGAATCGGGGAATGGGTGGCGATGATGAACTGCGATGACTGATCGACCATGTCTTTAAGCATCGCCAGCAGCGAGAGCTGACGCATGGGTGAAAGCGGGGCTTCGGGTTCGTCCAGCAGATACAGCCCGTTGGGGACGAAGCGTGTGCGAAACAGCTTCAGGAAGTTCTCGCCATGCGAACCGGCATCCAGCCCTTCGCCATAGCGTGATTGAATGGCATGGATCTCTCTGGAATGGGCCATGCGTGCCAGCCCGCGTGCCAGTTCGGAGCGGTCAGCATATTCTTCGTCAATCTGCCTGAGTTCGTCCTGAAGCGTCTGATGCGTGCTGTTCATCTGCTTCGCATAGCCAAAGAAATCTTCTGACCGCAGGAAAAAGCCGCGCGTGCTCCGCTTTGACCAGATCAGCCGCAGACAGTCCGCCAGAGCGCGGACAGCGGTCAGGGGGGCGTCGGTATGGGCGCTGGATGTTCCGACCGTGATGGAGTTGGCTGCAATGGCGATGGATTCCAGAAGCGTCGATGTGCCAGAACCGGTTTCGC
>CAYNDH010000232.1:0-5892 GCA_964395665.1 uncultured Anaerolineaceae bacterium | reverse complement strand
AGGGGCGATGGATGATGCTGCGCATCACACGTCATCGCCCGCTGGCTGCTTAACCGCTGCGGGCGGACACGGCGATACATCGCGGGTCCGCCCCTACACAAAACCGGCTTGCAGAGGCGCATTATGATCGAAACGTCAACAGAACCTAACGACTAACGACTGACGACTTCGTTTTTAAGCAGTCCACGTTCGCGCAGCCAGTCCGCCGTGGCTGCGATGCCCTGCTCAAGCGTGATTTTCGGCGTCCAGCCCAGCAGACGCCGCGCCTTGTCGGTCTTATAGGTGATATATCCCTGACTGAATGGCAGCAGCGCCGGTAGATCGACCATCGGCGAAGAGGCCGGGGCGAAACGTCCGATGAGCTGCACAAACGGCCACAGCAGTTTCGGCGGCACTCCGAGCCAGCGCTGATGCCCCGCCAGCCGCGAAAACGCGCCCAGATATTCGCGCCATGTCGGAGACGGGTCCGGCGTGCAGTTGAAGGTCTCACCGGGCGCGTTCGGATGTACCGCCGCGATCAGCAGCAGGTCGATCAGATCATCGACGTGAATCGGATACGCGCTGCCGCTGCCATCGCCGATAAAGACCGTCGGCCTGCGCCGCGCCACCTTGAACATCTGCCCGGTCCACATGCCGGAATACGGCCCATAGATCATACCGGGGCGGATGATGGTATAGGGCAGGTGATATTCGGCAGCCACTTCTTTCAGTGCCTTTTCCGCCGCCAGTTTGCTGATCGGGTACGGATCGCGTCCGGGATCAGGCGGCGTCTCTTCAGTGACATCCTGCCGGTTGCGGTAACCGTAGACTGACACCGTGCTGACATGGACAAAACGCCCGACTCCGGCCTGCGCCGCAGCCAGCACCAGTGCGCGTGTCCCGCCTTCATTGACAGCCATCTGAAGCGCGAGATCCCCGCCCAGCGCCGCGCCGCTGTGGAAGATAATGTCCGTCCCCTGCACGGCATCCGCCAGCGTGTCGGGCTGCGTCAGATCACCTTTGACGATATTCACACACGGCAGATCCTGAAGACGTTCAGCGCGTTTCAGGTCACGCACCAGCACCCGGATCTCGCGGGCATTCGAGTCGTGAGCCAGACGGCGCACCAGCGCATGGCCGAGAAAGCCGGTCCCGCCGGTGACGAGTACAGTCTGCCCGTTGAGATCGGGTAAAGAGGTTGTCTGGGTTTGGTTTTCGATTGTGGTTTCCATGCCTACCAGTCTACCATCTGAGGCACAGAGAGACGAGGTAATGTGCGCGGCGGTGTCACCGTGCGCGATCCATCATCCCCTATTTCATGACCTGCATCTGATGCTGTAGCATCGGCAGCAGGCCGCCTGCATCCAGAATCGCCCGTACGGACTCCGGCAGTGGCGGGATCGGATATTCGCGTTCGGCGGCGATGATCACCTGACGCGCTTCGTCGATCCCGATCACGTCACCGGTGCGGAGCTGTGCCGCGATCCCTGGGCAGACGATCGGATGCACACCCTGATTGATGCAGTTGCGGAAATATAACCCGCCGAACGATTCCGCAATGATGATCCGCACACCGGCATAGCGCAGCGCGGTCACGGCCTGTTCGCGGCTGCTGCCAACGCCCCAACTGCGACCGGCGACGATCACATCTCCGGGCTGGACACTGGCCGCAAATGTCGGATCAAGATCTTCCAGTGCGTGCGCGGCGATCTCCGCTGGTTCACGCAGAGTATAGGTATATTTGCCGGGGAAGATGACATCGGTATTCACGCTGTCGCCATACACCCAGACACGATGCTGCGTTTTCATAGTTGTCTCTGCTCCACTTTGTATTTAACGAGTATCAGCGATTACATGCGATGGCCGCCGACGACGTTGATCAACTGCCCGGTGACCCAGCGCGCCTGATGCGATGCCAGAAAGACGACGACATCGGCGACATCGTCCGGATATCCGATGCGCTTCAGTGGGATTGATTGCCCAATGTGCCTGGCCGTGTCTTCATGTGGCCTTCCGGCGAAAACAGCGGCATGGTCACGCCCTGGGCATCCATCCATGTGCTGCCGGAACCGGCCTCACGCTGCGGGGTGAAGGTCGCAGGCTCCCAATGCGCGGCATTATTAACCAGAATATCCACACCGCCGAATACGGTTTCCACCTGATCAAACAGCGCGGGCACGGTTTCTGGCAGGCTCAGGTTCGCCTCTGCCGCGTGAACGATGCCCCCCGCCGCCTGAATGCTGTCCATGACTTCGGATGCATCTCTGGCACGATTCAGCCGGTAGGCATTATCGTCATCAAAACCCTGCGTTTCGACGCGATAGTAGGTGATGAAGACTTTCACGCCTTGCACGGCAAGCGCGGTAGCAATCGCAGCCCCGATCCCATGATTGGCACCCGTTACCAGTGCAACCTTGTCCTGAAGTTGTGGATTAATCACAACGCTTCTCCCCGGTGAATACCTGATATGACCGCTTAAGGTTTGTGTGCCGCCGCCAGCACGGTAGAGGCATAACCCCAGAACATCCCCTGTACAGCAGCCTGTGAGCAGATCGCGTCCACCCGGTGGAGTTCTTCCGGTGTCATACCCGCGTCGCCGGATGCCGCATAAGCCTGTAATTTATCCCAACTGGTGATGACGCGCACCAGATCCCAGTCCGTCAGCGGGACTGAAATCACATCCGCATACACATCGGCCAGATGCTGCTGTTTCAGCAGGGTGTATAACTGGCATCCGGCGAAACCGTTATAGCGCAGCCCCACCAGCAGACGCCGCAGCTTCCATGTCAGCTCGGGATCAAGCCCCGGCGCAGACAGGCTGGCTGATGACCAGTCGGTATCCATCAACAGGATCACGCCGCCCGGTTTCGTCACGCGGACCATCTCGGCTAAAACGCGCTCCGGCGCTGGCAGATGCTGAAAGACACGCTCGGCACGCACAGCATCGAATGTCCGATCCGCAAAGGGCAGTGCGGCAGCATCACCGGTGAGATGCTCCACCCAGCCCGCGACGCCTTCGGCCTGTGCCCGCTGGTCTGCCAGTGCGATCATTTCGCCGTCATAATCGACACCCACCACCCGCCCATCCGCGCCGACGATGTGACCGAGTGCGACGGTATCCACGCCGGGGCCGCAGCCGATGTCCAGCACATGACTGCCTTCCCGCGCATCGATGATCGCATAACTGCGCTGCTTCAGCGGCAGCATCAACTGCGCGGCCTGCATCAGATACTGTGCATCGACGTATCCGGGATTTTGCTGTGGCTGCATTGGAACCTCTCCAGACATAGAAGGCGGACACAACAGGACATGCCGTGTCCCTGTGTTTATTCTATAGTGACGCGCAGCGGGGACTCCACCACATCCGCGCACGCGATCTCACCCGCCAGCGCACTGGCCGCCACCACATACGGATTCGCCAGATACGACGGCGCGTTCGGTGTCCCCATCCGGCCATTGAAATTGCGGCTGCCGGTGGTGATGGTCGCTTCTGCCGGTGCGGGGATGCCCATATGATTACCCATGCACGGGCCGCATCCCGGCGTGCTGATTGTGGCCCCCGCCGCCAGCAGATCATCCAGCACACCGCTGGCCGATGCCTGACGCAGCACCTCACGGCTGGCCGGGATGACGATCAGACGGGCGCGGATCTGCTTCCCCCGTACCACCGCCGCCGCCGCCGCGAGATCCTCATAACGCCCGCCGGTGCAGGTGCCGATGAACGCCTGCTGAATCGGCGTACCGAGCGCAGCGTCCAGATCGACGACGTTATCCGGCTGATGGGGCAGCGCGACCTGCGGCTGAAGCAGCGACGCATCGATCGTGTAGGTATCATCATAGAGGGCATCGGCATCGGGATAAATCGGCGTGTAATCCCGGATGCGCCGCGCTTCCAGTGCCTTAAAGGTGACTTCATCCGGCGGAAGATACGCGCTCATCGCGCCGAATTCGGCCATCATGTTCGGCAGGACGGGCCGTTCATCGACCGACAGATACCGGAGCGCTTCGCCGCTGAACTCGATCGCCCGGTACGCACCGCCGCCCAGACCGAGATCACGCAGGATCTTCAGTGCCAGATCCTTGGCGGTGACTCCGGCGGTCAGCCGCCCGTGCAGCACGATCCGCAGCGTCTCCGGCACGCGCACCCACAATTTACCGGTGGCCCACAGCGCCGCGACTTCGGTCCGCCCGACGCCCATCCCGAATGCGCCGAGCCAGCCGAAATGCGTGGTGTGGCTGTCTGATCCGAAGATCGTCTCTCCGGGCAAAACCAGCGCTTCTTCGCTCAACACCTGATGACAGATCCCGCGCCCGATCTCGAAGAAGTGCCGGATACCCTGCTGTCGGACGAACTCGCGGATCTCGGCGTGATTCTGGGCATGCTGGGTGGTCGGCGCTGGCACGGCGTGATCCAGTGTGATCGCCAGCCGGTTCGGGTCGTACACACGCTCGACGCTCCCGCCGATCTGCTCGAAGATGCGGCGAATGGCGGCGGTGTTATCGTGGCTCAGGATGACATCCGGCTGCACGTCCAGCACATCCCCGGCACGGGCAGAGGATACACCGGCGGCCCGCGCCAGCGCTTTTTCGGCAAAGGTGAAACCTGCGGTGCGGCCACTCATTGAAGCACCAGCGCTTTCTCGCGCAGCAGGGCGTCGATCTCGGCCAGTGACATCGGCTGCACGTCGGCACGGGACTTGATCGTGCGTGTAATTTCCTGAAGGGTGTTGGCATCGAGTGTCAGGCCGAGACTCTGGGCGCGGCTGCGGACGGCGTTCCAGCCCGTCAGGCGGTGGCCGATGGCGATTTCACGCGTGATGCCGAAGTCTTCAGGGTTGATCGCTTCATAGGTCGATGGATCGGCCAGCACCGCTTTGGCATGAATCCCGGCCTTATGGATAAAGGCACTTGCGCCGGTGACATAATTGCTGAAGGGGATCTCGATTTCGCAGTGCTGCGCGATGATGCGGTCCAGTTCGGGCAGCAGCCGCAGATTGTACTTGGCGACATAATCACGATTGAGCGTATACAGCCGCGCCACCAGTCCGCCGAGTGGTGTGATGCCGTTGCGCTCGCCGATGCCGAGAATCGTTGTGTCGATATGTGTGGCGCCGGCTTCGAGCGCGGCACAGGCATTGGCAATCGCGCAGCCGCTGTCATTATGACCGTGAAACTCAACATCCAGCCCTGTGAGCCGCACCAGTTGATGCACCAACTGTGACACCATGGCCGGTGTCGCCACGCCGACCGTATCCGCCACGCCCAGCCGATCCACATAACCGAGATCGGCCACGGCCAGATACACGCGCAGCAGATCGCTCTCGCGGCTGCGGAAGCTGTCTTCGGTGCTGAAGCGCAGGATCACATCCGGGGCCTGTTCGCGGATAAAGGCCAGCACTTCGGCGGCGGTATCGATGATCTCGCGGATGCTCTTACCGTGGCTGTGCTGCATCAACTGCGGGGATGTACCGATCACGACATCCACACCCTGCACACCGGTCTCCAGCGCCCGGATCGCGTCCTCACGCTTGCAGCGGATATGCGTCAGGATGCGCGCCTTCAGCCCCGCGCCGACCACAGCATGGATGTCTGCTTCGCTCTGCGGTGAGGCACAAGGTGAGGTCATCTCGATCATCTCGACGCCGAACTGGTCGAGCATCCCGGCGATTTCGAGCTTCTGGCCGGTGGTAAAGGTCGCGGTGCTGAACTGCTCGCCTTCGCGCAGTGTGCTTTCGATAATGGAATAGTGATCCAGTGGCATTATGTTGTTGGCTCCGTGATAAATGATTGATAACAGCTTGTTGAACTTCTGACCTCTCCCTGGCCCTCTTACAAGGGTAGGTATTTTCATTGAACCTTACAGAACCCCCGGACAATGCAGGCATTGTCCCTACAAGGTGCATGAATGCACGG
>CAYNDH010000231.1:0-5895 GCA_964395665.1 uncultured Anaerolineaceae bacterium | reverse complement strand
GCGGTCGAATAACAGCCGCCGCCATGCGTCCAGTCCGAGTGCGATCAGCAGCCCAAGCGGGATCAGCAGCGGGAACATATAGCGCCCCTGAAACTGCACGAACTCGGTGTTGTAATAGAAATACTGAAGCACCGAGAGCGCCATCAGCACGGCCAGCACCGCCCAGACAAGGCGCAGATCACGGGTGTGATTATGATCGTCGTGATCTGCCTGCGGCTGACGTGCCTGACGCCGCCAGCGCACCAGCCCGATGATCACGCCGGACGCTGCCAGCAGCAGCAGCACGCCAATCAGCGGATAGATCCAGTCCACAGCCGGATTACCGACCAGCGGCAAACCCTGCCAGCCGAACATCCCCCAGAAGCTGTAGAACGTGGTGCGGACGAAGTTCTCCAGATAGGCCGCAAATCCGATCGTGCTGATCTCGGTAGCGGTGCGAAGCTGGCCGACGACAACCGCATCATGAGCGCGCAGGCCGAGAAAATCCGGCATACCGTATACACTAAGGTTGCGAAGCCACCAGACCATCCCCAACAGCAGCGCCGGGATGCTCATCTCAACCACTTCGCGCAGCAGGAAACGCCACAGCGGTTCGGTGAATGTGAACGGCTTTCCGGGTGTGATCGCCTGTGTCGGTTGATACTGGCGGTGAAGTGACCACACCTTCAGCGCTATCGCGATCAGCGCGACGCCGACCATCATATAGGTGGTGGCTTTGGTAAACAGGCCAAGGCCAAGCAGCAGGCCTATCATCCATGCCTCAACCCGGCTGCCCTGCGGGGACTGCCGGAGATAGACCACCAGTGCCCACAGCGTCAGCCCGACCAGCGCCCAGCCGAGCGCATCGTTATTGACAGAAGCCAGAAGCGCGACATGCTGCGGCTGAAAGGCGACAAAAGCCGCCGCGCCGAGCGCGATCTGCGGCTGTGCCGGATACAGTTCACGGCCAATGCCGAACGCGCTGATGACGATCACCAAGCCGATCAGCACTGATGCCAGACGCAGGGCGGTCAGGCTGCCATCGGCCAGCTTATAGACCAGCGACAGCAGCAGATAATAGAGCGGCGGCTGATGATCTTCATACTGAACGCTGTCCAGATCACCCAGCAGATGCGGCGCAAAGCGTGCCGATTTGAGCGTCTCAAGATAGTCGCTGTCCCAGTCCCCCCGCCTGATCAGCGGACAGCAGCCATCGTTCGCGATCTGTGCGACGTAGTTGTAATGGGCGGGTTCGTCCGGGGCCTGCCATGCCGGTGTGCGGATGGCGAACAGCGCCCCGACGATCAGATAGCCGAGAAGGATCAGCGCGAAAAAGCCGTAAGTGAGTGCGACGGTCGCACGCGGCATACGGCTTGTAAGATCGGAGTCAGATGCAGATGGGGTGATGGTCATGGACGACAGTCTGGACGATCGTCAGGGCGGCAGTCACGGCGGGATGCAGAGCGCAGCATCGGGCTTAAACCTTGTCCTGAACCTTCTGGTTGATCTGATCGACGAACTGGTCGAACAGGTACAGCGAGTCATGCGGGCCAGGTGAGGCTTCCGGGTGATACTGCACGCTGAACACGCCGAGTTCCGTATGGCGCAGGCCCTCAACCGTTTTGTCGTTCAGGTTGATATGCGTGATCTCGGCGCCGTTCAGGTCACTGTCAGCAGTGACAGCGAACCCATGATTATGCGCGCTGATCTCAACTACATTGTTCAGCAGATTCAGGACCGGCTGGTTGCCACCACGATGTCCGAAAGACATTTTTTCGGTCTTGCCGCCGAGCGCGAGTCCCAGAATCTGATGGCCGAGACAGATGCCGAAGATCGGGACCTGCCCCAGCAGATTACGCACATTATCGACCGCATAATCGACAGCGGCAGGGTCGCCGGGGCCGTTGCTGAGGAACACGCCAGCCGGATTCATCGCCAGCACTTCCTGCCATGAGGTATGTGACGGGACAACGGTCACACGCATCCCCCGGTCGGTCAGCATCCGCAGGATATTGTGTTTGATACCCAGATCATAGGCGACGACCAACGGACCGGACTCATCGCGCTGGCTGCCGACATACCATTCAGCATCGCTGCGTTCAGTCCAGTGATACGGCTCATCACAGGTCACTTCATCCACCAGATTCGCACCGGTCATATCAAGCGAGTTCTGCGCCATTTCGATCAGCGCCTGTGTATCGCCTGCGGCTTCACCGTGAGCGATGGCGGCACGCATCGCGCCGCGATCACGGATGTGACGCACCAGCCTGCGGGTAGCGACTTCCGACAGGCCGATGACATTCTGTGCCTTGAGGTATTCGTCCAGCGTCCCGTGATTGCGCCAACTGCTGACAATCGGGCTAAGCGAGCGCACCACAAATCCCGATACCCAGATCTTCTCCGATTCCTCATCTTCGAGATTGATGCCGGTGTTGCCGATGTGCGGCACGGTCATGGTGATGATCTGACGGTAATACGACGGGTCCGTCAGGATTTCCTGATAGCCGGTCATTGAGGTGTTGAAGACGACTTCACCCGTCTGCACCCCCTCTGCACCGAAACCCTCACCGGGGAACAGTGTCCCATCTTCCAGCGCTAACATGCCTTTCATAGCGTATATCCTGTGTCTCGTTTTACTTGTGATCGGGATAAATCGGGTGAGGGATGAAACCCTTGTCCCTTATTAATGACGATGGTTGTTGAAGTCGTCGCAGATGCTGAAGAACATCCCCGCATCATCTGCCATTGCGATTGCGTTAACCAGTTCTTCCGGTGTGACCTGCTTTTCCCCACAGCCCGAACACGTGATATAGGTGTCGATGATCTCATCATCACTCAAAGCATCAACCATCGATCTGGGGACAAGATTCTGTTCATACTGCCGCTGCCGCAGTTGCTGTGCAAGCACATGTTTGAGCATCGCTACCTCTGATAATAATTGTCAGGATTTGTTGCCAAATCCGCATTATGCTTGACGTGATTCTGACCAGCGTTTAGTATGCTGAATAATGTCCGGCGGCTGGTCTGACGCGGCTGGTCTGACGAGTTTGAGCTGAAACCCTGCACCGGCCACCACAAACCGGAGCCGGATTTGGCCGGACACACGCACTTTATACACGCATTTGTGGTAAATTGACCACAGCAGACGGCTTCGGGTTCCGATTATAACCCTGAATTGTCGCGAAATCACCCACTATCTATGATTGGACTGATGTCGATCTACTCCTGCCACCGATGATCGAATCCACGATGAGATCCATGACTGAATCTTATGATTGAAGTTGAAAATCTGACCAAACACTACGGCAGCTTTCAGGCCCTGCGCGGTCTGACCTTCAGCGCACAGCCGGGGGAAATTCTCGGCATTCTGGGGCCGAATGGCGCTGGCAAGACGACGACCATGCGTATCCTGACCGGTTTTATGCCGCCGACCAGCGGCACGGCGAAAGTCGCCGGTTTCGATGTCGTTGCGGATTCAATGGAAGTGCGGCGGCGCGTCGGCTATCTGCCGGAACGTGTGCCGCTGTATCCGGATATGACGGTTGAAGGCTTTGTGTCCTACTGGGCGCGGCTGCGCGGCGTCGAAAATGTCCGCACACAGGTCGCGCAGACACTGGAGCGCGTCAACCTGTATGACCGGCGCCAATCACTGGTCCGCAAGCTCTCCAAAGGGATGCGGCAGCGGCTCGGCCTGGCGCAGGCGCTGGTCCATAACCCGCCCGTGATTATCCTTGATGAGCCGACGATCGGCATTGATCCCCAGCAGGTGATCGAAGTGCGCGAGAATGTGCGTGCGCTGGCCCGTGATCATACCGTGCTGTTCAGCACCCACATTTTGAGCGAAGCGGAACAGGTCTGCGACCGCGTGGTGATCCTTAATCGCGGTCAGGTGGTGGCTGAAGGCGAACCCGACCAGCTTCGGCGCAGATTATATCCGGGCGAGTCGCTTTATATTGAGGTCACAGGTGCGGACAGTCCATCAATGGAACGGCTGCTGAAGAGTATCAGCGGCGTGCAGATCGTCGAAGCGCAGGGCAAGGGCTTTGCAGTGCGTACCAAGCCGCGCAAGGACATCCGCGCCGAGATCTCTGATCGTATTCATACCAGCGGCGCAAAAGTCATTGAGCTGCGCCCGGTGGCGATGACGCTGGAGGACATCTTCCTTGATCTGCTCGGCCCGACGGCGGCATCCACAGCGGAGACATCCGGGAAAGGCAGCGCCTAGCCCATGTGGACCGTCTACCGGCGCGAACTCGCGCAGTATTTCACATCCCCGGTCGCCTATATGATCAGCGCGGCCTTCTTGCTTGTGACCGGCCTGCTCTTCACCAGCGATCTGACGCTGGCCGCGACCGTCCGTGCGCCGGATGCAGCGCTCGTGCCGCTGTATCTGTCATTTTTCCTGATCTTCTTCGCGCCTGTGCTGACGATGCGGATGCTGGCGGAAGAAACCCGCGAAGGCACGCTCGAACTGCTGCTGACGGCCCCCGTCAGTGATGCCGCCATTGTGCTGGGGAAATTTCTGGCGGCGTGGACGTTCTACAGTCTGCTGCTGGGGGCGACGCTGATCTATCAGGTGATTCTGATCCTGATTCAGGCCACGCCCGATCTGAGTCACAGCGCGGCGGCCTATATCGGCATCTGGCTGTACGGCGGCGCGACGCTGGCGGTCGGGCTGTTCTTCTCCGCCATTACCGAAAATCAGATTCTGGCGGCATTTCTGAGTATCGCAGCACTGACGATGCTGTGGCTGGGCGATCTGGCCGGCGAGATCGTCGCCAATATCGAACTGGCGCGGGTGATCCGTCAGCTCTCATTGCAGGGGCATTTCTCCAGCTCATTTGCGGCTGGCCTGCTGCGGGCTGAGGATGTGGCCTATTATGCCGGGATTATCGTCATCATGCTGTTTCTGACCATTCGGGCGGTTGCAGCCCGACGGTTACAGTAAAACCTGAACCTGATGTGAGGCCAATCTATGGCGAATGGCACCTCTTTATTTGATGATGCGGCCCCTGTGCCGGAGACACCGATCCGACAGCGGCTTTCGCAGGCGGCCAGCCTGATTGGGGCGGGGGCGCTGACGCTCGGCCTGATCGGTTGGGTATGGGAAGGCGTGTTCAGCACCGGCGTGCTGGCCCTGTTCATCGTCGGCGTGATCGCGACGGTGGTCTGGGTGGCGCTGGCCCCGCGTGAAGCCGCCGGGTTTTTCCGGGGACGCGGTGCGCGTTTCAGCACCGTGACGATCATCCAGACCATGATCCTGGTCGCGATCGTGGCAACGGTCTATATCCTGCTTCAGCGAGCGGTCATCACACTGGATATGACGCAGCGGCAGGATTATTCACTGTCCACTGAAACGATTGATCTGGTGCAGGACATCAACCGCCCGATTCGCATTACTGGCTTCTATTCATCACGGGCGCTGCCAGAACGCGAACTGGATGATCAGATCTTCCGCCTGTACGAAACCTATACCAACGGCCTGATCAGCCGGAATTACATCGATCCGGATGAGAATCCCGCGCTGGCACAGACCTTTCAGGTCGCCTTTGACGGGGATGTTTTCGTCTCGTATCTCAACGAAGCGGGCGAAGTCGATTTCAACTCACTCGCGCCGGTCTTCCGCCAGACGAACACCGAGCGCGATCTGACACAGGCACTTTCCCGGCTGATGCTTCAGGGGCGCTTTAAAATCTACTTTGAAGTCGGCTACACCAATATCGACCTGACGAATGAAGGCCAGCAGGGGATCACCGGTGTACTGGAAGGGTTGAACGCCTACGGCGTTAATGTCGGGCCGTTTGACCTGCGGAGCGCCGAAGCATCCGGCCAGCCGATCCCGGAAGATGCTGACGCGCTGGTCATCACACGCGGCGATCAGGATCTGACACCGGCGGCGATTGATATTCTCGATGC
>CAYNDH010000230.1:0-6027 GCA_964395665.1 uncultured Anaerolineaceae bacterium | reverse complement strand
GCAGGCTATAAGTCGGGCCGCGTCTCCCCCTTCCCCTAACCTTTCAGGGGTAGGTATTTGCTTTTCGGTTGAGATATTTACGGCGGACAGGGCGCCATTGCAAGCAATGCGGCCCTGTCCCTACATTCCGCGTGTGCATAAATGCACCTTGTAGGGACAATGCCTGCGTTGTCCGGGGGTTCTGTAAGGTTCAATGAAAATACCTGCCCCTGAACGCTTCCCCTAACCCCTTTCCCCCATTCCGCGTCCGACGAATGCGTTTCTCGCCGGATGCTCAGAGGGAAAGGGCCGGGGATAGGGGGTTCTTTTCTGCCTTGCGCATCCTTATCCTGGTACGCATGTGGCCGGATTCTTCCGGCCCAGTTCATGCAGACTCAACCCTCAGTTTCCGGCTCAAGGAAATGCTGCCATTCATCCTCAATGCCGTTTTCAGTCACACCGTAATAGACACGCAGACGGTCGCCATCACGCTGGGCAAGGTCATAGCGCACCACGCCGCCCTTCTTATAACGCCGCAGCAGACCGATATCGCCGTACCACTGAACCTGTTCGGGATCGACGGGATTATCCGCACGCTGGCGGATGGCATAATGCCACAGCCGCCGGGCTGACGACATCGTCACATTACGCACGATATTGCCATTGCGCAGATCATGCATGGTGAAATACTGCGTGCCATCGCGCACTTCAATATCGACAATCTCGACTCCGGCACGCGGTGGGGCGATGGTCGATGTGGTGGCAGTCGGTGTGATCTGGGTGGCGGTGGCGGGTGGCGGAGAGGCCGCAGCCGCGCCCTGTCCGGATGCAGCAGGTGCAGTTTGCGCCCCGGCAGCAGTGGATGTCCTCGGCATTTCCAGCATCCCACCGCTGGCATTCATGCCTCCAGTACCGTTATGCCCTGCTGATGGATAGGGGAAGTTCGCTTCCTGAAAGACCAGCCCCTGCCGCACCAGATTGACGATCTCATCCCGGACGGCCAGCGTGGTATCGGTGTCATCACGGATATAAATGCGATTGCCGTCAATGGCATACGGACGGTCTTCGCCAAATGGCACCTCAATGCGAATGACCGTTTTGCCGCCGGTTTCCTGTGTATCGATCTCAAATTGCAGATTGGGCGTGATGGCCTGACTGATCTCGCGGCGCAGCAGTTCGACCATCTCACGCGGATTGTCGATGCCTTTGATCTTCTTGCGCCGGTCGGTCGGGACACCGATATAGACGGTGCCGCCGTTGGTATTGGCAAAAGCGCAGACATCAGCCATGACCGCGTTCAGGCGGCTGCCCTTTTCTTCGAGTGTTTCATGAAACGACTGGATGATCGTCTCACCCTCTTCCCGCGAAAGCTGAACGTAATCTTCAGGCTGGCGGTTCGGGTTATACGGTCGGGATCGGGCGAAGTCACTGCTCTGGAACATCTCCAGCAGGCCTTCAAACGAACGTTCGGACAGCGCGACTTCGGTGATACGGTCGCCAACGCCGAGTGTCAGCACGCGGTTGGTTTTATCACGCACGGCGTTCAGCGCGTGGGCATCCGATCCCTGAATGATGCGCATCCGGCGCGGGTATTCCGGCTTTGTGCCATCAAAAAAGCGCTGGGTGCTGCGCCGGTCACGGCGTCCGAGATCGGTGGCTTCCAGCGCGTGCAGATGACGATCCTGTGTATAGGCGATGCGCGTCTGCCCACCGAAATCCAGCCCCTGCATGGCGACACCATGTGCGCTGTTGACATGGGCCGCGATCACAATCCCACCGGCCTCATGAATGGCGCGGTAGGCGGTCAGCACATCGCTGGATGCGCCGACTTCGGTCAGGCCGATATCCAGCGTCGCCGCCGGGATGTTCAGGCTCATCAACAGGTGTTCAAGCTGGCGAATAGAGGTCTGCGGAGAAAAAATGCCGAGCACATGAAAGCCAAAGGTCGCGGTGAATTCAAAACCGGGCAGGACCAGCATTTTGTCCAGCAGGCGGCGATATTCCGCCAGCAGACGCAGCTCATCGGCGTTGGCGCGTCCAAGCTGCTGTAAATAGGTCAGCTGCTCGATCTCGCGCTGCATGGCGACATAACCGGCGACAGTGTTGTGATCGGTAAAGGCGATAATGTCCACGCCGCGCTGTTCAGCCTTGCGTAAAATGTCAATCGGGTGGACTTCCGGCTCGAAATAATCTGCTGAGGCCGGGGTATGGATGTGCAGATCAGCACGATACCAGGTGGTACGTGCACGTTTACGAACGGCCAAGGGGTTCCTCGTCTGCTCTATGAAGTATGAGGTACATGAATCACATGATTAGACAGCTATTCAGCGAAAAGTATGACAGCACTACTGCGCTTCGGCAATCAGGCGGTTAAAAAGATCGGTCAGGCTGCTCGGATCAAACGGTTTGACCAGAAAGATATTGGCCCCCGCTTCCAGCACTTCATCCTCGACATCCAGCCCGGAAGCGACGACAACCGGTGTGCGGACGAATGCGCCACCCGCCGCCCCTGCCCGCAGATCGCGCAGCACGGTGACACCATCCATATCGGAGAGATGATAATCCATCAGAAACAGGTCTGGCTGAAAATCAGACGCCAGCGGGATTACATCACCGCCGCGTGGGGATACCGCGACCTGAAAGCCTTCCATCTCCAGCAGCATCTGAACGAGCTTTACAGTGGTTAAATCGTCATCGACGATCATGATTTTGGACAAAGGGTCGTTCCTTTCAACGCAGTTTACTCGCAGTAGAGTCAGGGTTCGGCATTGTGTGTTCCGTCAGCAGGCGTGTTCGGGAGCGCAGGGCGCGTACTGTCCGCTCGCTTCTTCACGTCTTAACAGATAAGTGTAACATAGTTCCTGAGGCTGTCTACTTGGCTGAAAAATAAAAAACGGGTGAGACATCTGATAGCCTCACCCGTTGACTGAACTACGATTTCCCGCCGCTGCTGGATGCTCTGATGCTTACACCCGACCGCGATAACGCCAGTAGACACCCAGCGCGCAGATGCCGATGAAGATCCACAGCGTGAAATCGCTCGTCAGCCGTGCCATGATGTAATCTCCCATGCCGTCATACGGGCTGAGCTGCTCCAGCACACCGGCACGGCGCATCTCCTCAATCATATCACCCATCATCTGCTGATAGAAAATCGCGCTCTGAATGGCTGCACCAGCCAGTCCACCCACGAGACAGCCCAGCACGCCGATCCAGTGCGAACCGCGCCCGCGCCGCCGCTGTGTCGCCCGCAGCGACAGCGTGCCGATAAAACCGCCAATCGGCAGGCCGAAGATCAGCAGGAAGAAAATCGGGAAGCCGGTCGCGCTGACGAGCGCCGCGCTGATCCCGGTCAGCACGGCACAGACCAGAAAGATCACGAGCGGATCGGTGCTGGCAGCGTTGTAGAACTTGTCATCATGACGGCGGGCACACTGACGGCAGATATAGCCGACCGGCGACTGTACCACGCACTGCGAACACATATAGCGGTCACAACGGATGCAGCGCAGCGCGGCTTCCTTGTCGGTATGCACCGCGCAGTAGGTGATTTCTTCGTCAAAATTGTCAGTCAATGGTGCATCTACCATCGGGTTTCAGGTCCTCATTTCACTACTATCAATATCTTTCCATCATAAAGTCAAAAATCCCACTGAGAAGTGACAACTGCATTGAGCTTTTCGTGGTCATTATCGGTGAGGGGCTATAAATCTATACGCAGACAAACAGCAGGACGGCTCATGTGCCGCCCCGTTCCTGCAAATTACGTGGAATGTCGTAAATACACGTCGGACGCCCAACGGGGCGTCCCTACAACAGACCTGTTATTGAGACACATACACTAAAGCCGTGTCCACAACCAATTTTGAGATGCGCTTTAGAACCGGCCCCGGATATTGGAACGCAGGCTGCGCGCACGCTGCCCGATGGGGGAACCGACACTGCGTGACGGTGTCACATTCGGGCGGTACTCCGGTGTGCCAGCAGCAGGCGGAAGCGGATTCCCCTGCGGATCTGTACCCGGCGTGGGCGGTGGTGGCGCCAGCGGCGTGGTCATCACTTCCTGTGCATAACCCGGCGCGACGGACCGCGTGACCACCCGCCGCGAGATGATGAAGTTAAACAGCATCCCGATGAAGAAGGTCAGCAGGAACAGGGCCAGATTCAAGCGCGCATCACCCTGTGTCAGCAGCATCAGATACCACAGTGAGAGGATCAGCGTCACCAGCAGCGCGATCAACAGCGAACGCCGCACTGCCGACTCGCTGCGTCCGCCCGTTTTGATGGCCTGCATCACGCCGAAGCCGGCGACAATCCCCAATGCAGTGGGTAACAGCGCAATCAGGGCATCCAGACGTGACGGCTCTTCCACAGTCTGCGCCTGCACTTCACCCGCACCCTGCGGAAACAGAATGCTCAAAAAGATAATGATCACAATCCCGCACAGCCAGCCGAGTACATACCCGGCATGTTCCCGCCACGAAAAAGCCCATGACGTGACCACCAGCAGGAAGATCCCCATGACCAGAAACAGGGTAAGGTCACTGGTCAGAACACTTCTGAAAAACTCTGGCATCGCGATTTCCTGACGCTCGTATGTTCTGTCTGATAAGGCGTAAAAGGCCGCCTCAATAATTGTATTATAAGCGAATCTGCGGTGTCCTGTCAGCAATACAGACGCCAGACTCCCACCAATCTATAGGGGTTCTTACTCGCATCTCATCTTTTACGGGCTGGATAGCGTTCCGAAAGCTGCCAGCACCGCCGCATTACTGACAGCGTAAGTTCGCCTCTATCAACAGCATCTGATAGGCAGATACTATGAACTACTAAAGACAGAGGAATATCCATGTCCGTGTTACCTCAACAAGCGACTCAAATCAAACCCATGCTGCCCCCGACCACCCGTCTGGGCCATGTTCATCTGACGGTCCGCAGCCTTGAACGGCAGATCGCGTTCTATACACAGATCTTAGGCTTTATACTCCACTGGCGCGAAGGCGCTGAAGCTGCGCTTGGCACTGAAAGCGAAATCCTGCTGCGCCTGTCCGAAGATCCAGCGGCGCGGCGCGTGCAGCATACGACCGGGATGTATCACTTTGCGGTGCTGTATCCCACCATGAAGGATCTGGCGCGGGCGGTGGCGCGGCTGTTTGCCCTGCGCTATCCCAATGCCCCGACCGATCACGGCATGTCCAAGACCACCTATCTGGACGATCCCGAAGGCAACACGATCGAGCTGTATATCCGCACACTGGATGACGGCGTTTTCGAACTGGTTGACGGCCAGATGATCGTACGCTACGCCGACGGACGCATCGGTAACGGACGCGATCCGCTGGACCTTGAGGCGCTGTTCAGTCACCTGAAGGAAGATGATCAACTTGACCTGCCGCTGCCGGATGGCACGCGCATCGGTCATATGCACCTGTATGCATCCGGGCTTGAAAGCTCGATGCACTTCTATGCCGATATCCTTGGCTTCGAGACCGGCCCGATCATCGAGAGCTTCCGCATGGGCGAAGTCGGGCTGGATAGCGCACAGAATCACGTGGTCGCCTTCAATACGTGGAAGGGCGAAGGCATCCCACCAGCCCCGGCGGATGCGCTTGGGATGCAGTATTTCACGATCGTGCTGCCAGATGCTGACGAGCTTCAGCGTGTGATCGAGCGCGTTCAGGTGGCTGGACTGTCCACAGAAGCCACATCGCAGGGTATTCTGGTGCGCGATCCGTCACAACTTCGCGTCATCCTGACGGATAAGATGCTGCCGTTGAAATAGCACGAGCAGTTACCACGATTTCACAAGCGCTGACACGCAAAGTCGGCGCTTTTTTTGTCTCATGCTGATTTACCCCTGACTTCATTATGTAATTTGCTTATCCTGGTACGCAGGGGACAGGCCCGCATTGCAAGCAATGGCGCCCTGTTCCCTGTTCCCTGTTCGTAGCAGATGCAGCTATCATTAACGATCAGTGGAAACAAACACGGAAAGGAAAACCACCATGCAATACACCCGCCTGGGACGCACAGGCCTGAAAGTCAGCC
>CAYNDH010000229.1:0-6036 GCA_964395665.1 uncultured Anaerolineaceae bacterium | reverse complement strand
TCGGCTGGCCTGAATGTACATCGTAAAAATCCCCATCACGATAAAATGGGCCGGATTCTTCCGGCCCCTGCAAAATTGTGTGACCTGTGTAGGGGCGGCATTTGGCCGCCCATGTGACCTATACACTAAACGTTCCCCGCGTTATCCGTTATACTGGGCCGGGAAATCATGCCAATAGCTCGGATTGGTCGCGCTTTATGGATCACACGCTGCAATTTATCCCGGCACTGGTGGTCGGGTTTATGGCCTCACTGGGGCTGACACCGCTCTCGCGGCAGATCGCGATGCGGCTGGGCGTGGTGGATAAGCCCAACCAGCGTAAAATTCACCAGGATCACAGGCCGCTGATGGGCGGGTTGGCGATTTACACGGCCTTCACGCTGTCGGTGCTGCTGTTCAGCCCACCAAGTCACCTGCGTGAACTGGGATCGGTGCTGGGCGGTTCGGCGCTGCTGGCACTGGTCGGCGTGATCGACGACCGTTACAACCTCTCGGCCCGCATCCGGCTGATCCCGATGACAGTGGTCGCCATCGGCCTGATCGCGTCAGGGATCTATCTGCGGCTTTTCAACAATCCGCTGCTGGATTATCCGCTGACGATGGTGTGGGTGGTGGCGATGATCAACGCCATGAATTTTCAGGACAATATGGACGGGCTGTCGTCCGGCCTGACGGCGATTTCGGCCTTTACCTTTCTGCTGATCGCACTATCGCAGCAGTTGAGTCTGGTCAGCCTGCTGGCGGCGGCCCTGCTGGGAAGTGCGGTCGGATTTTTTGCCTACAACTTCAATCCGTCCAGCACCTTTATGGGCAGCATCGGCGCATACGTGATCGGCTTTGTGCTGGCGACGCTGGCGATCAAGGTCGAGTTCTGGGAGCGCCCCTTTGACGCCTACTGGAGTATCCCGGTGCTGGCACTGGCCGTCCCGATTTTTGACGTGGTGCTGGTGGTCTTTACGCGGCTGGCGGAAGGGCGCTCGCCGATGCAGGGCGGGAAGGATCACACCTCACACCGGCTGATGAGCCTTGGCCTTAGCCAGCGGACGACGCTGACGGTGATGTGCGGCGTGGGGATGCTCTTCGGCTTCACCGCCCTGATCGTGACGGCGCTGCCATCATCCTCGGTCTGGATCATCAACGCGGTCTGCGTGCTGATGATGGCCGGTATGTACGTCTTCATGATCCGCGTGCGGCAGCGCGTCCAGTTGGGGCGCGGCACTTCCCCGGCGGTGACTTCCCCGGAACACACTTCCTCTCAGGGCTAAAACCAGGATTGAACAGGACGAAATTGCAGACCATGACCAGATATGTTGTCACAGGTGGAGCAGGTTTTATCGGTTCGCATATTGCAGAACGTCTGCTGCGTGAAGGGCATCAGGTGCGGGCGGTGGATAACCTGTCCACCGGACGCGAACAGAACCTGACGCCGCTGCTGGAAAGGTATGGATCGCAGCTCGAATTCCACAATGTGAGCATCACCGATCCGACGGCGCTGCCGGAGATCTTCGAAGGCGTAGAGGTGGTCTACCATCAGGCGGCGCTGCCTTCTGTCCCGCGCAGCATCGAAGATCCGCTGGAAACGCATGAGCAGTGCGCGACCGGGACGCTCCGTGTACTGCTCGCCGCCCGTGATGCCGGTGTGCGCCGGGTGGTGTATGCGGCGTCATCGTCGGCGTATGGTGATGTTGAGGGCGAAACCGCCGTCGCCAAGCATGAAGCGATGCCGACGAAGCCGATCTCGCCTTATGGTGTCGCCAAGCTGACCGGCGAACTCTACTGTCAGATGTTCACCACCGTGTACGGTCTGGAGACTGTCTGCCTGCGTTACTTCAATGTCTTTGGGCCGCGTCAGGACCCGGAGTCGCAGTACGCTGCGGTGATCCCGCTGTTCATTCAGGCGATACTGGCCGGACAGCCGCCGACGATCTACGGGGACGGCCTGCAATCGCGGGATTTCACCTATATTGATAATGTTGTTCATGCCAATCTGCTGGCCGCGTCTGCTCCGGAAGCAGCCGGTGAGGTGATGAATATCGCGCTGGGGCGGACGATCACACTGTGCACGCTGGTCGATCAGATCAACGCCCTGCTGGGGACGGATATTCAGCCGGTCCATGCGCCGCCGCGTGCGGGGGACATCCGTTTTTCAATGGCGGACATCTCGAAGGCTGAAAATCTGCTGGATTATGCGCCGGTGGTGGATTTCGAGACCGGCCTGGCGCGGACTGTCGAATATTACCGATCGCAGATGGACATTTTTTAGAAAGACCCTTTTTATGCACAACACAGTTGATAACACCGCTTGCAAGCAGGCTGACATGGTGACTTCATGGCGGTAAAACGGATCACAGTCTTCGCGCTTGGCACGCGGGGCGATGTCCAGCCGATGCTGGCACTGGCACTGGGATTAAAGGCGGCGGGATACGCGATCACCTTTGTGACCGGCGAGAATTTTGTCCCCTGGGTGCAGGAATACGGCATCGAAGCGCAGGGCACGATCGATGTCGATCGCATGATGACCAGTGAGAGCGGCGTCGCATGGTCGGAGAGCAGCCGCAATCCGGCGGAACAGCTCGCCCACATGGGCCGCCTGATGAAGGAATACGGCCCACAGATGGCAGAGGGCGGCCTGCGCGGTGTGCAGGGGGCAGATGCGATCATCACCGGCTTTGTCTCGGACTTCATCGGCACGGCACTGGCTGAAAAGTATCAACTGCCGCTGATCAGCGCGGCGCTTCAGCCCTACCGTCCGACACGCAGCGGCCCGGCATCGCTTAGCCCGATCTTCCAGCGCGGGACGAGCATTCTGAACCTGCTGATGGGGCGCTTTGTCGAGCGGATGCTGTTCAAGGTCTATGAGCCGACCATGAACCGCTTTCGCACCGAGATGCTCGGCCTGCCTGCGGTTGATGTCAACCAGTATTACAAGCGCCTGCATCAGACGCCGACCGTGAACGGCTTCAGCCGGTTTATGGTGCCGCCTGCGTCCGATTGGGATGAGCATGTCTATACGGCGGGCTTCTGGTTCCTGGATGTGCCGCCGTGGACGCCGCCAGCGGAACTGGTGCAGTATCTCGAAGCCGGTTCGCCGCCGATCTATCTCGGTTTCGGCAGCATGACCAGCAGCGATCCGGTGGCGACCGTGGGGCGGATTGACCGTGTGCTGTCGCATCTGGGGCTGCGCGGTGTGATCCCGGCGCGGTGGGGCAATCATGTATTTACACAGGATGACCTGCCGGAGCATCTGTACGCGGTGGAAGGTGTGCCGCACCGCTGGCTGTTCCCACGCATGGACGCGGTGGTGCATCACGGCGGCGCGGGGACCACGGCAGCCGGTCTGTATGCCGGGAAGCCGACGCTGGTGGTGCCGCATATGAGCGATCAGCCCTTCTGGGGGCGGCGGGTGGCCGCATTGGGCGCAGGGCCGCATCCGCTGCCACGTCACCGCCTGACACCGCGTCTGCTGACGGCCCGTCTGCGGGAACTGGTGACGGATACCATGATCCGCAGCAGTGCTGAAGTGCTGGGCGAGAAGATCCGCGCCGAACAGGGCGTGGATAAGGCCGTGCGCTATATCAGACAGCAGTTCGGCCCACCGCCATCGTCGAGCGTGCCGTTGTCCGCCGTGCCGCCATCCGCCGCGCCGGACACGCTCGATATGCCCCCTCACCCATCACTGGACGGCGATACCGATCCGCAAACGGGCGGAGTGTGAGCCGGTGCGGGTTGTCCATCTGATTAAAGCCAAAGGGATCGCCGGGGCAGAACGGCATCTGCTCGATCTGCTGCCCGGACTGCGCACTCACGGCGTCGAACCGCATGTCATACTGATTGCGGAGCCGAACAACACCGCTGATACGATGGAAGCGGCGATTCGTGAGATCAATGTGCCGGTCGAGCGTGCGCTGATCTATCGCCATTTCGAACCCGGCCTTTTCCCCGTGCTGCGCGATACGCTGTCCCGCTTGCAGCCGCAGATCGTCCACACCCATCTGATGCACGCCGATGTCCACGGTATCCCGGCGGCGAAATGGGCCGGTGTCCCACGGATTATCAGCACGCGCCATGATGATGACCCGGCCCGCACCCGTCAGCCGCTGCGGACGGTGTACGGCGGGCTGTGGCGGCTGACGGATGCCGGGATCGCGATCTCTGAAGCGATTAAACGTTTCTGCATCGAAGTCGAACACGCGCCGCCGCATAAGGTGCATGTCATTTATCATGGGATGCCGCTGCCCGTGCCGGTGATCGACCGCGCATCAGCACGTCAGGCACTGGCGGATGAACTCCGTCTGCCATCGGATATGCTTTTCGTCGGCGACACGCTCTCCGCTGGCGACACGCTCTTTGTCGGCATGGTCAGCCGTCTGATGGAAGCGAAAGGCATCCCTGACGCACTTGAGGCCTTCGCACAGGTGCGGGATGCTTTCCCCAATGCCCATTTTGTGATTGCCGGGGATGGGCCGCTGCGTGATGAGATCGAAGCGCAGATCACCGCGTCTGATCTGTCAGGGCGGGTGCATCTGCTGGGCTGGCGGGATGAGCCGCTGCGGATCGTGGCGGCGCTTGATCTGCTGCTGATGCCCAGCACCCGTGAAGGCTTCGGCATCACGCTGCTGGAAGCCATGTCACAATCCGTGCCGGTGATCGGCAGCACCGCCAGCGCAATCCCCGAAGTGATCATCCATAATGAAACCGGCCTGACCGTCCCGCCGAATGATCCTGACGCGCTGGCCGATGCCATGCGCCGCCTGCTGACGGATTCCGCACTGCGCCAGCGCTTCGGCCAGATGGGACGTGCGCGGCTGGAACAGCAGTTCAACGCCCAGCGGATGATCGATGAAACCTTTGCCCTCTATCAGCGAGTGTATCGCCCATGACTCAACCTTCTACATCCGATGCACCAGTCAAGGTCTTTAATATCATCGCCCGGCTGAATATCGGCGGGGCGGCGGTGGTCGTCACCCTGCTGACCGAAAAGCTGTCGCAGCCGCATTATCCATATCAGAGCACTCTCGTCAGCGGGTTGATCGAAGGCGAAGAGGGCGATATGACCTATTACGCCCGTGAGCATGGCGTCGAGCCGATCACGCTGCCAGAAATGGGACGGACACTGCATCCGGTGCGCGATCTGGTGACGATCTGGAAGCTGTACCAACTGCTGCGGAAGTATCAGCCGGACGTGGTGCATACCCATACCGCCAAGGCCGGATTCGTCGGGCGGTGGGCGGCGAAGCTGGCCGGTGTGCCGGTGATCGTCCACACCTTTCACGGGCATACCTTTCACGGTTACTTCGGGCCGACCAAAACGCGCTTCTTTATCACACTGGAACAGATTACATCGCGTATTACGGATACCATCATCGCGCTGACACAGGGCCTACGCCGCGATCTGGCCGATCAGTATCATGTCACGCGCAAGGAGCATATCACCGTGCTGCCGCTGGGGCTGGATCTGGAGCCGTTCGCGCAGATGCCGCGCAAAAGTGGGGCCTTTCGTCAGCGCTGGAATATCCCGCAGGATGCGCCGCTGATCGGGATCGTCGGGCGCTTTGTGCCGGTGAAGAATCACGCACTGTTTCTCCGGGCTGCCGCGCTGATCCGTCAGCAGATTCCGGACGCGCATTTCGTGCTGGTGGGGGATGGTGAACTGCACGACGAGATTCAGGCGCAGATCGACCAGCTCGGCCTGCGCGATGCCGTCACGCTGACCGGCTGGCAGAAGGAAGTCACCGACGCCTACGCCGATATGGATGTATTTGTCATCACCAGTGTGAATGAGGGGACGCCGGTCACGGTGATCGAAGCGCTGGCGACTGGCTGCCCGGTGGTCACGACGGCGGTCGGCGGCCTGCCGGATCTGCTGGACGGCGGGCGGCTCGGTAAACTCGTCCCGACCGAAGATGCTGAAGCGGTCGCGGTGGGTGTGATCGACACGCTGAACAATCCGCCGGACACATCGGTCGCGCAGCACGCTATGATCGACCGTTACGGCATCGACCGCCTTGTCAGCGATCTCGACAGCCTGTATCGCGG
>CAYNDH010000228.1:2042-6104 GCA_964395665.1 uncultured Anaerolineaceae bacterium | reverse complement strand
ATGCCTGCGTTGTCCGGGGGTTCTGTAAGGTTCAATGAAAATACCTACCCCTGTAAGCGAAAGGGCCGGGATAGGGGGTTTTTCGGCCTCAAAATCTCTTATCCTGCTACGCATGGGGCCGGATTCTTCCAGCTCCACTTTGCAGATCGCTGCCAGACGGCAGCCTGTCCTCAAACCTCTGACAGCGCGGCCAGCACATCATCTACAGAAGCTTCGGCCAGCCCGATGCTCTCATCTGATGCACCGTAATAGACCCGCAGCCGGTCGCCATCGAGCAGTGCGCCGCAGCTAAAGACGACATTCGGAAAAAAACCCTGTGTCTCGTAAGGGGCTTCCGGCCAGAAGATCGGCTGAAGCGCCTGCCGGATCACGCGCCCCGGCTCATCGTGCGGCGTGAGAAACGCCCCCAGACAATAGCGGTCATGGGGATCTGCCGCATGATAAATCGACAGCCAGCCCTGCTCGGTCCACAGCGGCGGCGCACCGCCACCGACTCGGCCACCTTCCCAGCCGCCCGGACGCGACTCCAGCACCACCTGATGATCCCCCCAGCGCAGCAGATCGGGTGACGACGCGATCCAGATATTCATGCTGCCGAAGAATCCCGGCATCGGACGGTGATAGCAGACATAGTGTCCACCGATCTTGTGCGGAAACAGCGCGACATCACGATTGGAGGGTGCGAAGATAATCCCGTGCCGCTCGACGGTCGTGAAATCACGGGTCGTCACCAGCGCCGTCGCGATCCCATACGAGCTGACCGCCGTGTAATTCACAGTGTAGCGATCATCAATAAAGGTGATGCGTGCATCTTCGATGCCGAAGGCTTCATAGCGGGTGGCGGGTGTCAGCCACGGCTGCGCGTCGATGGTGAAATGCAGGCCGTCCGTGCTGCGTGCCAGCCGCAGATGGCTGATGCTGGTGAGATACAGTTCGCCGGTCTGATGATGTGAGATTTTACGTGGATCACTGAAATCATAGTCAGGGTTGCCCCGGTCGAAGGTCTTGAGCACCAGTTCGCCATCCGGCGTGTAATACGGGGCCTGCGCGATATGTGGATCATTCGATACTGGCCTTTCCGCAACACGGAGCAGCAGGATGATCTCATCACCGAAGCGCGTCACACCGGCATTGAAGGCGCCGATCACCTCAAAGCCGGGGCGGGATGGCGTCACGTGGGCAGGCGTTATCAGAGGGTTCAGGGGACTGCGTGTAAACATGTTCTCTCCTAAGGTTCAGCCGCTGCTCATGCGGGTTCACAATAAGGGCTGTAAAGTGGTTCCAGTTGTATCCAGAAGGATACAGGACGACATTCAGCAACCATTTATTTGACAGCTTTTGCAAACAGCGCTAAATTTACGTTTATCACTGCGTAAACGCTTACGTAAATTATACGTCAGACTGAATAAATTTCATGCCATCCATTATTGAGCAGATTGCTGCTGACCTGAAGATCTCGAATGCATCCGTTTCACGGGCGCTGAATGACCGTCCCGGCGTCAGCACAGCACTGCGCGAACGTATTCTGGAACGCGCACGCGAGCTGAATTATACGCCCAGTCTGCTGGCACGCGGGCTGGCGACCTCACGCACCTTCACACTCGGCTTTTTCATCCGCGAAAAGCCCGGCCTGCCGACACACAACGATCCCTTCTACGGGCTGATCCTTCAGGGGATGGAACAGTACTGCGCCCAGACCGATTATCACGTCACGATTGCCACCCTGACCGATGAGAACATCGCCGAGCCGCAGAACTTCCGCTTTGTGAAGGAACGGCGCATCGACGGCATGATACTCGCCGGCCCGGATATCCCCAGCGGGTTTATCACGGCGCTGGCACACGGTGACATCCCGGTCGTACTGGTCGATAACCGGCTGGAATACATCAGCCTGAATACGATCAACAGCGATAACGAAGCGGGTGGGATGATGGCAGCCCAGCATCTGGCAGACGGCGGACATCGCAGCATCGGCATTGTCACCGGCCCGATTGACTGGCACAGCGCGTCACAGCGTATGCAGGGCTATGAACGCGCCCTGCGCCGCGCCGGACTCCCCATACAGGCGGTGCATCTGGACAGCACCACGATTGACAGCGGTCAGGCCGCCTATCACCTGCTGAATGAACGCTACCCTGATATTACTGCGATCTGCGCGGTCAACGACTCGATGGCAATCGGGATCATCCGCGCCGCGAAGCAGCATGGCAAGCGTGTCCCTGATGACCTCTCGGTCATTGGTTTTGATGACATCGACTGGGCGGCGCTGAATCACCCGGCGCTCTCAACGGTCCACATCCCCAAGCAGCAGCTTGGACAGGAAGCCGCCCGCCGTTTGATCGACGCGATCGACGCCCCTGATGCCCCACCAGCAGCCGTCACGCTGGCGGTGCGGTTCGTCGAACGCGAATCGACACAGGCATTTGCCCCAGCGCCGGAATAAGGTCTGGAGAAAGGAGCAAACGACACCGGACAGATTCAGAGAAGCAAAAAATCGGCATCAACACTTTTGCAAGATTTTTCAGGAAAGGAAACCCTCATGAAACTGCGTATTTTAGGCAGTCTGCTGGTGGCAGCGCTGCTGCTGACCGTCATGCCAGTGGCGGCACAGGATGTGCCCACGATCACGATCTCGACATGGGCGGGCGTCGATGAAGCCGCTGAACTTCAGGAGATCATCGACGAGATCAACGCCAATACCACCGAATATCAGATCCAGCAGTCCCCGATCCCGGCGGATTATTACACCGTCGTCAAGACACAGCTTGCCGCGCCGGATACCGGAGCGGACCTGTACTGGATGGACCAGAACAATATGGCGCTGAAGTCGGAAGGCGTGTTCATGGACCTGACCGAATGCGTGGCCGATGCCGAGCCGGAAACTGCCGGTGACCTGAATGACTACTATCCGGGCATTCTGGCGGTCAACGAACATGAAGGCGGCGTTTACGGCCTGCCGTGGATCGCGCAGCCGGTGGTCGTGTTCTACAACACCGACCTGTTCGATGCCGCTGGCATGGATTATCCCGAAGCAGGCTGGACGTGGGATGATTTCATGGAGAAGGCCCAGGCACTGACACTCGACACCGACGAAGACGGCACGATCGATCAGTGGGGCTTTACCAACAATAGCTGGCCGCCACCCTACATCTTCATCTGGCAGGCAGGTGGTGACCTGATCAACGAAGACTTCACCGAAGCACCGATTGACTCGCCGGAATTCATCGAAGGCTTCGAATTCTACCTGAACACCGCTTACAACCCTGAATTGTCCCCCAGCCGCGAAATCATCGCCGAACAGGGTTTCGGTGAGATGTACAAGGCCGGCAGGATCGCGATGTTCATGGGCGGTGCAGCCGATGACCTTGACCGCGTGGAAGGCGTGCCGACACAGGTGATCCACGTCCCGGCGCACCCGGAAACCGGTTCGATCACCACTTTCGCATGGAACGCCAGCACGGTCGTCAATGCCGGTTCGATCAATGCACAGGAACATCCCGAACTGGTATGTGACGCACTGCTTCAGTTGACCGAAGCCACCCATAACTGGAAGATCGTCTCTCCGCGCATCTCCCAGGGGACGCCTGAACACCTGATCTCGGCGGAACCGCGCAAGGAAGCCAGCGCCGAAGCAATTGTCGCCGCCGCGCAGGATATGCGCGCCCTGCCGATCTTCGGCAACTATACCGAGTTCGACAGCATCTTCTGGTCTGACTTCTGGGGGCCGCTGATCAACGATGAAACCGATCTGTCGGTGGCAGAACTGGCCGAAGAAGTCCGGCTGGATCTGGAAGACACCCTGCCGTAAGCGGGCACACTGTAACACAATCCCTTCCTCACCCCTAAATCCCCTCTCCGTAAATACGGAGAGGGGACTATCAGACCCTTGTGAGCTGTTTTAATCCCCTCTGCCATACAAAGGAGAGGGGCGGGGATGAGGATTTAACAGGTGTATAACAGCCTCTGGCAAACCGAGGACAATGACATGCAGGCATGTTGACATGCAAGCATGTTGAGGCATTGTCCCTCATATCACGATTACAGGCAGATACACAATCCCTC
>CAYNDH010000228.1:0-1942 GCA_964395665.1 uncultured Anaerolineaceae bacterium | reverse complement strand
GCATGTTGAGGCATTGTCCCTCATATCACGATTACAGGCAGATACACAATCCCTCAGCCGCATTAAGCAAGGAAGCTGGCGATGGACCCTCAGGTTCTCAATACTTATTTACCGACAGTAGGCCGTTATCTTCTGGTGGCTGTCGGTTTAATGGTCATCATCTATGTGACATACCGTGTGCAGGTGATGATCGGCATCAAACGCGAAGCCGCCACCGGTCGCGCCCTGATCATGCCGTGGCTGATCGGCTTTCTGATCTTCAACGTGTTTACGATTGGCGCTTCTTTTTACCTGAGCTTTACCGAATATAACTTATTCAGCGCTCCCAAATGGGTTGGCCTGCAAAATTATCAGGACCTGTTCAGCCTGCATGTCGGCCAGTTGGAGTCCGCCGAGCAGCGCAGCTCCGAAGTGCTGCCGCGCCGTTATGATGAAGTCGTGCGGGTTGAAGTCGGGGATGGCGGCTTTGTCTTCGGCGCACGGGAAGATGAATTCTGGCGGTCGCTGCGGCTGACACTGCCCTACGCCTTCATCAGCGTGCCGCTCGGCCTGATCGGATCGCTGGGGGTGGCGCTGCTGATGAATCAGAAGGTGCGCTTTCTCGGCCTGTGGCGGACGCTGTTTTATATGCCAGCGATTCTGCCAGCGGTCGCGATGGCGCTGCTGTGGCGCTGGATGTTCTCGGCCAACGGCATCGTCAACACCGCCCTGTCTCCGGTCACCAACCTGCTTGGGATGGAAACGCCGCGCTGGTTCACTGATCCGGCGCTGGCGCTGCCTGCATTCCTGATTATCAGCCTGTGGGGGGTCTTCGGCGCGAACTCGGTGATTCTGCTGGCGGGGCTGAAAGGCATCCCGGTGGAGCTGTACGAAGCTGCCGACATCGACGGCGCGAACAACTGGCAGAAGTTCCGCTATGTGACGCTGCCGATGCTTAGCCCGGCGCTGTTCTTCAATCTGGTGACATCCACGATTGCCGCGCTTCAGGTGTTCGAGATCGCGGCCTTCATCCAGACACCGGAATCAGTCGGCACGTTCGTCAACTGGCTGATCTACCGCGAAGCATTTGATGTGCGCGATATGGGTATGGCATCGGCCATGGCCTGGATTCTGATGCTGATCATCTTCGCCCTGACGCTGCTGATCTTCCGTTCATCGACCGCCTGGGTGTTCTATCAGGGCGCGAAAGAGAAAGAGGCGTAACCGATGGCAAGCCTGACCTCTCAGCCGATCCTCAACCCGGAAGAGGATCGGATCATCACGCAGCCGGGGCCGTCGCAGCTTGGCTATCATCTCCGGCAGGCGGTGATCTACGCGCTGCTGGTCTTCTGCGCGATTCTGGTGATCGTGCCGTTCGCGTGGATGATCTCGACATCGCTGAAGACGCCGGACCAGCTCTTTACATCACAGGTGAATTTCATCCCAAACCCGGCGGTGCCGGAAAATTATGTTGAAGTATGGAGCCGGCTTCAGCGCATCCAGCCGCAGATGACGTTTGCGCGCATTATGACCAATACGCTGTTTATCACCGTGCTGGCGATGTTCGGCGAGATCTTCAGCGCGTCGCTGGTGGCTTACGGTTTCTCGCGCTTTCAGTGGCGGGGGCGCGATACGCTGTTCGCGATCATGCTAGGGACGATGATGATCCCCAGCATTGTCACCCGTGTCCCCGGCTTTCTGGTCTGGAAGGAACTGCGCCTGCTCGATACCTACGACCCACTGACATGGCCGTCACTGTTCGCGTGGGGGCCGGTCTTCGTCTTCCTGATGCGGCAGTTCTTCCTCTCAATCCCGAAAGATATTGAAGAAGCGGCCATTATGGACGGGGCCAACACCGCGCAGGTGTATCTGTATATCATGCTGCCGCTGATCATGCCGATTCTGCTGGCGATTGCCGTGCTGTCCTTTCAGGGCAACTGGAATAACTTTCAGGGGCCGCTGC
>CAYNDH010000227.1:0-6121 GCA_964395665.1 uncultured Anaerolineaceae bacterium | reverse complement strand
AGATCCCGGAGTCATAACCAACAGCTAACAGCTACCAGCGCCGCATGGGAAACCGTGCGGCGTTTTTGATTCCGGTATGCGCCGGTGCGCCGGTTGAAAGGGCATTCTGAAAAATCTCACCGAACGCTATTGTCATTCTCGCAGCGGATTCAGTCGCAGACGTAGACTCATGTCATGTAGTATATTGCAATATGTTACAGCCTGTTTTTAAATCGATGTTTCAGAGAGTCTTCCCTTGCAAAAATATCTGATCAGGATTGTGAAAGGCGCTGTCTGGCTTTATCTCGTGCTGGTCGGGCTGCTGCTGATGGTCTCGCTGGTTTATCCCGATGTCGAGATGCGCGGGATCGGCCTGTCGATGGTGAACGTACTGCTGTTTCTGGCGTTTCCCGTGCTGATCGCGGCGCTGCTTTTGAAGGCCCCGCGCCTGATCGCCGGATGTGTGCTGGCTGTGATCATCTGGGGGCTGTTCCATATCCCATACCTGATCTCTCGCAGTCCGCATCCACCAGATACTGAAGCCGACTTCACCGTACTCACCTTCAATCTTCAGGCCGCGACCGAAGATCTTGACGTACTGGTGACGATCATCGAACAGACCGATGCTGACCTTGTCGCCCTGCAGGAATTGAGTGTGCGGGCCGGGGCGCATCTGACGCGCAATCTTCGGACCCTATATCCGCATATCGCCTTCTTCCCGCGCAATCCCGGTAATAACGGGATGGGCGTGATGAGCCGCTACCCGATCACGGCGCAGGAGTTCTGGCGAAATCAACATATTGATGGGGCATTGGGCAATATGCGCGTCGTGATCGACCTCAATGGGACGCCGATTGCACTGTATAACATCCACCCGCGCCCGCCGATCTCGTTCACATCCGGTCTGACACCGCACTCGCACAGCGCAGAGATCGATGTGGTGATGGCACGGGTGGCAGCGGAACCACTGCCCACGCTGATCGTCGGGGATTTCAATATGAGTCCATGGCTGGATGAGTACCCGCAGATCATAGACGCTGGCTTTGAGGACAGCTACCGCGAAGCAGGGCAGATTGGCTTTGGCTTCACCTTTCCGTCAGGCAAAGCCGGGCTGCCGAATATCCCCATGCTGCGGCTGGATTACATCTTCTACGATAAGCATTTCAGAGCGCTGGCGAGCGATGTGTGGTCGCAGTCCGGCCCCTCTGATCATCTGCCGTTGTGGACGGCGCTGGCCTTTGCCGACTGACCGCTTCATGGATGTGAGTTGGCCGCGCAGGTTGCGCCGCGCAGGTGGGGGGATATGGGCGTGCGGATTGGTGGCTGATAAATGAGCGTCAGGTTTATGAATCTGTATGAGGAAATGACATTTCAAACAGCCCGTTCTGGCGGTGATATGGCCTAAGAAAATCAGCCTTTTGGGTAATGTGCATAGAATCGGTTTGGTAAATAATTGATGAATTTGCACAATTGGCAGTCTTATTTCCAGAAAAGTCCATTATACTGATGATAGGCTGGCGTTACACGATGCGCCGCTTAACGCATTGATGGATGTCAGCACTAAGTGTCCCTCTTTAAAGGAGCTAGTCTCATAATGGTCGCCGCGTTATCCATGTCTACGAATGCCAACCAGCAAATAGATCAGAATCTTCTTCCGAACCCTTTTAAAACCGCACTCGAGCAGTATGATCGTGCCGTAAGATACTTAGAATATGATGACGGCATCATCGAATTTCTGCGTTATCCGCGCCGCGAATTTACGGTGAACTTTCCCGTGCGGCGTGATAGCGGTCAGACCGAGATGTTTACCGGTTATCGTGTTCATCACAGCACTGTGCTTGGGCCGACCAAAGGTGGCATCCGTTATGACCTGCATGTCTCGATGGACGAAGTGCGGGCGCTGGCGATGTGGATGAGCTGGAAATGCTCACTGGTCAATCTGCCCTATGGCGGTGCGAAAGGCGGCGTCATCGTCGATCCCAGCAAGATGAGCACCCGTGAACTGGAAAACCTCACCCGCCGTTTTGCCTCTGAACTGATCCCCCTCATCAGCCCGCAGGCGGACATCCCCGCGCCGGATATGGGCACCACCCCGCAGATGATGGCGTGGTTTATGGATACCTACAGCATGACCGTTGGCTATTCGGTCCCGGCGATTGTGACCGGTAAGCCGATTGCCGTTGGTGGCAGCGAAGGCCGCACCGTCTCGACCGGGCGCGGCGTGATCACCTGTATGATGGAAGGGCTGAAGCGCCACGGCATCAACGACGCCAGTCAGGTGAAGCTGGCTATTCAGGGCTTCGGCAATGTCGGTTCCAGCGCGGCCAGCTATGCCTATGAAAACGGCTTTACGATTGTGGCTGTCAGCGACGTGTTCGGCGGCATCTACAATGAAAATGGTCTCGACATCCCGTCGCTGATGGAACACATGACCATCAACCGCACGGTGAAGGGCTTCCCCGGCGCGACCGAAGTCAGCAATTCCGAACTGCTGACGCTGCCGTGTGATGTCCTGATCCCGGCGGCGCTGGAAGGCCAGCTCACCGCTGATAATGCGGACAAGGTGCAGGCACGCTTCATCGTTGAAGGCGCAAACGGCCCGACCACGCCCGAAGCGGATGACATCTTCAAGTCACGCGGTATCAATGTGATCCCGGATATTCTCGCCAACTCCGGCGGTGTGATCGTCTCATATTTCGAATGGGTGCAGGACCTTCAGTCGTTCTTCTGGGATGAAGCCGAGATCTTCCGTCAGCTTGAGCGTATTCTGGTCAAGGCCTATGACATGACGGCCCACACCGCTGAAGAATACAACGTCGATATGCGTACCGCGGCCCAGATTGCCGCGATCAAGCGCGTGGCAGAAGCCCTCAAGATTCGCGGCTTCTATCCGTAAACGGCGCGTAAACGGCGCGTACTAGCGCATCATCGGCGCGAAATTCCGTTTGAATTCCGGACAGCGGCGGTGCGCCCAATCGTGGCCGGTCTGTATCTCACTGGCCGGTCACGATCACCGTCGTTAAGTAATAAATAAAATATATTTATGTCCCACAGACGCGGCTACCTCCTGCCGCGTTTGTGATTCCTGTACAGTTTTTGTTAGGAATCGTTCATAGCATGTCGGCCCATCTGGCGGCATAATAGAGGGCATGGACAAGCGATTGATTTAGTCAGAGTAGCCTGGATCAGTATATGGTGATGAACGAACAGGAAGCGCTCTCCCAACTGCGTGGAACCGTTTCCGAGCAGGAGCGTACAATCGCGACACTTGAAATGGAAATCTATGAGCTGGAGCGCGAGATCGGCGAATTCCGACAGCGCTATGAACAGCGCGTCGGCTTTGCTGAAAAGCGTGTCGAAGCTGCCCGTGAAGTGCTTCAGCAGCTTCAGCAGATCAACGCCTATCAGGTCAGTTTTCCACCAGTGGAAGAGCAGTTTCAGCAGCGCTGGGGCAAGCTGCGCACGGCTGCACGGATGGAAGACATCGAAGGCGCATTCACCAGTAACAGCCCCACCCGCCCCAACCGCGTGCCGGAAATCCCGGAAGACATCGCCGAAGAAGTGAATTTCAAGCGGCTGTACCGTGGGCTGGCGCGCAAATTCCACCCGGATTTCGCAGCAGATACGGCAGACCGCGAACACCGCACCAAACTGATGTCCTTTATCAATGATGCCTATGCACGCGGCGACATCGAAACCCTGCTGCTGATCCAGCGCGGCGAGATGACGCCGGAAGTGATCGCGCAGATCAGCTATCCCCCCGCGCCGGATAAAGCCCTGCTGATTCTGGAACTCCAGCGGCTGCGGAATACCAAGATCGAACTGGCACAGCAGATCGAGATCCTCAAGGCGAAGCGGGCTGATCTGGTCAACAGCGACTGGATGCAGATGAAGCTGGACGAGAAACTGCTGCGGGTCAAAGGCCGCGACTTTTTCGCCGAAGTGCTGGGCAATATCAACCGGCAGTTCGCGGAGCTTCAGACCCAGATCGACGTGATGCGCTCGCAGCGTGGTTGAGATGAGAACACAAACGAAAGAGCGACGGCTAAACATGGCCGTCGCTCTTTTTGTTTCAGGGATGGAAGCTGAAGATCAGGGCAGTGGAATGACTCCATCAGGTGTGATCTCGCGAGTGGATTCCGGTGAGATCGGTGGCCCAGGGATCGGGTGCTGAGGTGCGGGTGGCCGAAGATCGTAAATACGTTGGTTATATTCAGGGTCCTGACGAAGCGCATAAAGCTGCCGGTGTTCTTCGGTGGTCTCACTCAGCGGATCAGCGCTGTACCGGCTCGCGACAACCCAAAGCTTGCCATTTGCTGCATTAAGCCCGATGGTGAGGCCTTCTGGAGCCTGCTGGACGACATCTTCTTCCCGATAAGCGCCGCCCCCAAACATATGTCCAGGTTCAATATCGCCTTTAACGGAAAGAAAAAACACCGTTTTCTCATCGATTCCCGCCCCGAGCATCGTCATACGCCACTGGTTAGCTGGAAATTTGAGAACCGTTTGTTCGGTTGGTTGTCCCCTTAGCCCGAAAACATGCGCAGCTTGCAGGGCAAGCTCTAATAGCTGATCATCAGACAAGAGTTGCTCAACATTGTTTTGACTCTCAGGCAACTGTTGAGAAGCGGAGAACCCTACCATAGTGAATACGGTGATCATCACGATTAAAACAGTCAGGATTTTCTTCATTGTGTTCGCGATCCTCTATCGTGGGCAATCTTATTATACTCCCCAAAAAACAGGTCAATTGTCTGAGTCTTATAATGTATATTGCTGATTGCCGTATGCCGTTGATCTGTTGCTCCACACATAACCTTAAGTTGAAAGCCCTCGCAGACAGTGGCATAATCGACGGAACTTCTGTAATCCTGAAATCGAGAAAGCGATCTCTGCCGTGACTGAGAACGATGTAACTGAAACCGCTGTTGTTGCCACCGATGCCGCCACCGACACCGCAGCATCTGACAGCACCCTGACTGAACGTTCAGCGCTGAAATTCTTCCTGACCGGCGCGACCAGCCCATTGGGCGGCGTGCTGACCAGACATCTGACCGCTGCCGGGCATGAAGTGCTTGGGCTGGCGGAAGGGTTCAGCACTGCCGATATTGTCCGCGATAACGGCGGCCTGCCGGTCTACGGAGATCTGCTGCACACCGGTGAACTGCGGAATAACATTCAGGCGCGCGGCATCGACATCGTAATTCACCTTCAGCCGCAGTTCGCTAATCATATCCCGCTGCGTGATGCCGACTGGCAGGCCGATCAGATGGAAGCCAGCACCCGCGCTCTCGTGCAGGCAGCGGCAGAAGGCGGCGCAAAGTATTTCCTCCATACCAGCTACGCCTTTGTCTATGGCGAACAGGGCGGCCAGTGGGTGGATGAAACGACCCGTCCGCAGGTTGAAGATAACGACCTGCTGCGCTCTGCCCTGCGTGCTGAACGGATTGCGCTGGACGCCCCGATCGCGTCCGGTGTGCTGCGGCTCGGCTACCTGTATGGTCCGGCATCGAATGCCCTGCGTAAACTGGTGGATGCGCTGCGCGGTGGCCGTCCGATTGCCACCGGCGAAGGGCTGCTGAACTTCGTCCACATGGACGACGCGGCAGAAGCGATCCGGCGGGCGGCGGAAGCCCGCAACGATGGCCTGCTGCTGAATATCACCGACGGCACACCGGTCACCAGCGCGGCATTTCTGGATAGGCTGACCAGTGTGGTCGGCATCAGCGCCCCGGCATCAGCGCCGGGTTTCATCCAGCGCTTTATCTCCAGCAGAACGCAGCAGGACCTGATGGCGATGTCCGCACGGGTGCGCAACAACCGCGCCAAAGACGAACTCGGCTGGTCGCCGCGCTTTGATCAGATTACGAGAGGGCTGGAAGATACCACGCTCTCATGGCGGGCACAGCTCCCGGTGGAATAGGGTTTTGGTGGTATTGCAAATTTTAGAGGCTATCTGAAAATTGATATGGGCGCGGACAGGACAGGCCCTGTCCCTACGTGACACGTATTTTGTAGGGACAACGCCTGCGTTGTCCGGCGTTTCTATAAAATTCAGCGTAGGTTTTCTGAATACTCAGACACGCTCTGGGCGGGATTCTTCCCGCCTTTTGCTTCTCGGACACGGCACTGCCGTGTCCCT
>CAYNDH010000226.1:0-6174 GCA_964395665.1 uncultured Anaerolineaceae bacterium | reverse complement strand
TGTGTCGGAATTTTCTCCCCGGGTCGTGCGGGGGGCACGGAAGGTGGTGGTGGCGGTGGGTCCGGTCGAGACGCAGGTGCGGGCCGACGTGGAGGCGTTGGTGACGACGCATCCGATGGGGGAGGGCCTGTCGGAGCTGGCGTTCACGTTGGCCCGCACGTTGGATCGGGGCGCGGGGTTGGCGACGGCGGGGGTGTCGCGTGAGCTGCGGGCGTGCTTGGCGGATCTGGCCGGGGGAGTGATCGATGACGACGACGACCTCGAGGCTGTGCTGTCGTCCCCGGTTCGCGACGGCGAGGACCCCGGAGCGGGCGACGTTGGGCCCGGCGATGGCGGAGGTGAACCGCCGGCTCGGTAAGCCGTTGATGCCGTGGCAGCGGTATGTGGCGGACGTGGCGCTCGAGGTGGATCCGGTGACGGGCCGGTTGGCGTACTCGGAGGTGGGGTTGACGGTGCCTCGCCAGTCGGGGAAGTCGACGTTGATCCTCGGGAAGGCGGTGCATAGGGCGTCGGCGACGGGGTTCTTCGGTCCTCGGCAGCGTCTGGTGTACACGGCGCAGACCCGGAACAAGGCCCGGGAGAAATGGGAGGAGGACTACGCGGCGCTGGTGCAGGCGTCGAAGACGTGGGGCCCGTCGGTGCAGACACACCTGGCGAACGGGAACGAGCACATGCGGTTCCCGAACGGGTCGAGGTTCGGGATCGAGGCGGCGACGGAGAAGGCGGGCCACGGTCCGACCCTCGACGAGGCGTACATCGACGAGGCCTTCGCTCAGGTCGACAACCGGCTGGACCAGGCGTTCCGGCCAGCGATGATCACCCGGCCGAACACGCAGCTGTGGTGGGTGTCGACGGCGGGGTGGGTGGATGGGTCCCCGTACCTGCTCGACAAGGTGACCCGCGGCCGGGAGCAGGTCGAGATGGGCGTGCGCGAGGGGCTCGCCTACTTCGAGTGGTCGGCGCCCGACGACGCCGAGATCGACGACCGGGAAGTGTGGCGGGCGTGCATGCCGGCGTTGGGCCACACCATCTCGGAGGACGCGATCTCCGGCGAGCTGGCGGCGATGACCGACGACATCGCCGGCTTCCGCCGGGCCTACCTGAACCAGTGGGTCCGCAAGGAGCAGCTGTCGGACCGGGACCCGGTGATCGATCTGGCGGTGTGGGAGGCGTTGGCCGACGACCCGAAGGACCCGAGGGCGCAGGTGGTGGATCCGGTGGCGCCGGCGATCGACATGCCCCCTGACCGTTCGACGGCGTCGATCGCGATCGGGGGGCGGCGGGCTGACGGCACCGGCCACGTGGAGCTGATCGATCACCGGCGTGGTTCGGGGTGGGTGGTGTCGCGCATGTTGCAGCTGAACGAGCGGTGGCGGTTCCCGCCGGTCGCGATCGACGCCAGCGGCCCGGCGGGGTCGCTGATCCCGAAGCTGACCGAGGCAGGGGTGGAGGTGCTGCCGGTGTCGGCGAGGGAGATGGGCCAGGCGTGCGGGGGGTTCTACGACGACGTGAACGAGGGGACGGTGCGCCACATCCGGTCGCCGCTGTTGAACTCGGCGCTCGGCGCCGCCCGGAAGCGGTCGTTGGGCGACGCGTGGGCGTGGGCCCGCAAGAACGTCACGGTGGACATCAGCCCGCTCGTGGCGGTGACGTTGGCCCGGTTCGCGTTCGACCTCCATCTGGCGAAGCCGGCACGGTCGGGGAAGGTGTGGTGACCGCATGGTGATGCGCCGCCCCGACGTGATCGAGCTCGTGACCGACTACCTGTTCCCCGCCCAGCAGCAGGAACGGACCCGACTCGCCACCCTCGACCAGTGGTACCGGGCGAAGCGCACCGACGTGCCGTGCCCGCGGGGCGCGACCCCGGAGCTGCGGTCGCTGCTCGAGCTGTCCCGCACCCCGTGGCTCGGCCTGGTCGTCACCAACGTCGCCCAGGCGCTGTTCGTCGACGGCTACCGGTCACCCGACGCCGACGACGACTTCCCGCCGTGGCGGCTGTGGCAGCGGAACGGTCTCGACAACCGGCAGATCGCCATCCACCGCGCGGCCCTGGCCTACGGCGCCGCGTATGCCACGGCACTGCCGGGCATCGACGACTTCGGCGCGTCGACCGCGGTGCTGCGCGGGGTCTCGCCACTGCGGATGCTCGCGGTGTACGCCGATCCGGCCGAGGACGACTGGCCGATGTACGCGCTGCGCGTCGAACCGCAGGGCGACCGGTGGGCGATGCGCCTCTACGACGCCGAGGCGGTGTACTACCTCGGCCACGAGGACGGCGAGGTCGTCTACCTCGAGGACCGCCGCCACGACGTAGGCGTGTGCCCGGTGGTGCGCTACGCCAACATGCTCGACCTCGATGGCCACACCGACGGCGAGGTCGAGCCGTTCCTCCCCTTGGCCGGCCGGATCGACAAGACCACCTTCGACCGGCTCCTCACCCAGCACTACAGCTCGTGGAAGGTGCGCACCGTCGCCGGAATGGCCCAGCCCGACACCGAGGAGGAGTCGAACCGGGCGCGGCTCCGTCTCCGCCAGGACGACATCCTCATCGCCGAAGACCCCGACACCAAGTTCGGCGCGCTGCCGGAGACCCCGCTCGACGGGTTCATCCGTGCCTACGAGACCGACATCAAGACGTTGGCGGCGGCGTCGCAGACACCGGTGCACGCCATGGTCGGCGACCTCGTCAACCTGTCCGCCGAGGCCCTCGCCGCCGCGAGGGCGGCGCTCGACGCCAAGGTGGCGGAGCGCAAGAAGTCGTTTGGGAAGTCCCACGCCCAGCTCCTCAAGCTGGGCTCGCTCATCGACGGCGACGTGGCCTCCGCCCGCGACGACATGGCCGAGGTCACCTGGGCGGACACGTCGGTGCGGTCGCTGGCCACCGCCGCCGACGCGTACGGGAAGATCGCCCAGATGCTCGGCGTGCCTCCCGCAGCGCTGTGGTCGATGATCCCCGGGGTCACCAAGTCCGACGTGGAGGAGTGGAAGCGTCTGGCCGACGAGGGCGACTCGCTGTCGCAGCTCGGCCAGCTCCTCGACGACCAGGCGGCACCGCCGCCGGTGGAGGACCCCGCCGACGTGAAGGCCAAGGCCGACGCCATGGGGGTCCTCATCCGCGCTGGTGTCGAACCGGCCGAGGCGGCCGCCCGGGTCGGGTTCACCGGGCTCGGGTTCACCGGTGCGGTACCCACCTCGCTGCGGCTGCCTGAGCAGGCCGCCTCCACCCTGGAGGACAGCTGATGGCCGTGGCCTCCCCGCTCTCCGTCACCCACCGCCGGGCGCAGCTGTCGTTGCGGGCCCGGGTGCTGAGCGACCTGCTTCGCCTGTGGCCGGCGCTGGCGTGGGAGGACATCGACGCCACCTTCCCGGTGTGGGCGACCGTGGTGACCGACCTCATCGACCGTGACCGCGCCGCGTCGGCGGCGCTCGCCGACGACTACTACCAGCGGCTCCGAGCCGTGAACGGGGTCGGCGGCCAAGCCCACGTGGTCACTCCGGCGCCGCTGCCGCGGCCCATGATCGTCACCGCGCTGCGGGTCACCGCCGCGAACGCGGTGAAGGCCGCCACCGCCGGCGGCGCCACCCGCGACGCAGCGATGCGCAACGCCTACGTGCGCTCATCCGGGGCGGTGACCCGGCTCGTGCTCGACGCCGGCCGGGAGACGGTGCGCCGGACCGCCCTCGACGACCCTGCAGCCGAAGGGTGGCGGCGGGTCACCGGCGGCAAGGCGTGCGAGTTCTGCACGATGCTCGCCACCCGCGGTGGCGTGTACCGGAGCCAGGCGTCGGGCGGGTTCGCCGCCCACGATCACTGCGGCTGCACCGTCGAGGCGGTGTTCCGCAGGTGACACCCCCCGCCGCGACGGCGGGGCCGACCCAGTAGGAGGAGGCCGCGATGGCCGACGACACCAATGACGCGCCCGCGAGGGGCGCACCCGACGACGGCACCGACGACGACGGGATGAACACCGACGCCGGGCGCCGGGCGCTGCGAGCGGAGCGGGACAGGGTGAAGGCCCTCGAAGCTCAGCTCGCCGAGCTCAAGCCCCTGGCGGAGCAAGCGAAGAAGGCCGAGGACGAGCAGAAGACCGAGGTGCAGCGCCTCACCGAGCAGGTGGAGGCGCTCAAGCGGGACCGGGACACCGCGACGGTGGAACGGGACCGCCTCAAGGTGGCGCTCGGCAAGGGCCTGACCCTCACCCAGGCGAAGCGGCTGGTCGGTTCCACCGAGGAGGAGCTGGCCGCCGACGCCGACGAGCTCCTCGCCGACCTCGGCGCCACCAAGGAGAACGGCTCCGACAAGCCGGTGCCCGCGGGGAAGCCCCGGGAGCACCTGAAGCCCGGGACCGGCGACCCCGACCAGCCGGTCGAGGAGACCGACCTGAAGAAGATCGGCGAGCGGATGTTCGCCCGCTGAACCACCCCGGCCGGCCATGTCGGCTGACGGGGCCACGACCAGAAGGAGACATCCCGACATGGCTCTCTACACCCCCGAACAGGCGGCACGGTCCTCCCTGGCTGCGCTGCGGTGGCTGACCGTGCTGCCCCGCACCGTCCGCCAGGACTTCTCCACCGAGTTCGTCCCGGGCCGGGGCACCGTGGTCAACATCCGCGGTCCCGTCACCGTCGGCGAGGCCCGCACGTACACGCCGGAGAACCGCACCGCCCGGGACGCCATCGTGTTCGACGACCTCGACGAGACGACCTACCCGGTCACGCTCGACACCCAGGTGTACAAAGCGGTGCGCCTCCCCGACGACTTCAACACGTTCACCCTCCAGTCCCTCGAGCAGCAGGTGCTGCGCCCCCAGGCCGAGGCCGTCGTCGACGGGATCACCGCGCCGCTCATCACCGAGATGAACGGCGTCGCCGTCGACGCCGGCATCACCGGCGACAACATCCGCACCGCGCTGATCCAGGCCCGCCAGGTCCTGAACAGCCGCCGGGTGCCGATGACCGACCGCTTCGCGGCGCTCGGCCCCGCCGCCGAGGCGGTCGCCCTCGAGGACGAGATCCTCCAGAGGGTCAACGAGTCCGGCTCCGACGGGGTGCTCCGGGAGGCGACCCTCGGCCGGCTGTTCGGCTTCACGGTCGTGGCCGACCCCAGCATCACGGACAACCTCGGTGTGGCGTACCACCGTGACGCCTTCGCCCACGTGACCCGCCCGTCTCGCAACCCCGAGGGGGCGGCCAAGTCGGCCACCGTCGCCCAGGACGGGTTCGCGCTGCGCTGGCTGCAGCACTACAACCCGCTGCAGCTCGAGGACCAGTCGGTGGTCGACACGTTCGCCGGCGCCGAGACCCTCGACGCCGAGCGGGCGGTGGCGTTCAACCTGGGCGGGTGACCGGATGGCCCCGCCTCCGCTCGTCGCCGTCTCGGACCTGGCCGACTGGCTCGGCGTCACCATCGACGGGTCCGGTCATGCACGAGCGGAGGCGGTCATCAACGCTGTCTCCGCCCTCATCCGCTCCGAGGCCGGGCACACCTGGGAGACCACACCGGTGCCGGACACGGCACGGGCGATCGCCCTCGACGTGGCTGGCCGGGTGTACCTCAACCCCCGCAACGTCGCCCAGGAGTCGGTCGGCCCGTTCTCCTACTCGTACGCGCCGGGCGCGCTCGCCGGGCTCGACTTCACCGAGTCGGAGCGGCGCCGGCTCCGCAGCCTCCGCGGCGCCAGCACGGGCCTGTGGTCGCAGGCGGTCACCCGGGACGGCGACAGCGGCGACACGGTGTGGGTGCCGGTCAGGGGCACCGCCGCCCAGTTCCCCTGGTACGCGGATGGTGACCTGTGAACGGCTTCGCCACCAGCATCCCCGCGGTCCCTGGCGTCGGCGAGACGGTCATCATCCACCGTGCCGGACCGCCGGGGGAGCCCGACCGGTACGGCGACCCCAAGCCTGGCCCGGTGGAGCACATCACCGTGCCCGGCTGCATCGTCGCTCCTCGGACGAGCTCGGAGGACAACCGGGCCCGCCAGGCGGTGATCGTCGGCCTGTCCCTGTACCCGCCGCCCGACGTGCGGATCGAACCGGCCGACCGGGTCGAGGTGCGCGGCGCGCTCTACGAGGTCGACGGCGAACCGGGGGTGTGGACGAACACGTTCGCCAACGTGCCGCCCGCCGGCATCGAAGTGGCGCTTCGACGGGTGGAGGGCTGATGGCCAAGCCGAA
>CAYNDH010000225.1:0-6349 GCA_964395665.1 uncultured Anaerolineaceae bacterium | reverse complement strand
CACAAAACCGGCTTGCAGAGGCGCATTATGATCGAAACGTCAACAGAACCTAGTTCGTCCCCGGAAGTTTGCCCATGACAGAGAGCTTCGGCCCGATAACGGGGGCTTCTGCCTGTGAGACGACTTTCGGTATCTCTGCGACGGTATCCCCGTCCAACTGCTGAAGCTGGCCTTCACGGGCCTGAAGCCAATGGATGGTACTCATCGCCGCTGCCGTCCCCTGACCGACCGATGTCGCGACCTGCCGCCACAGCCGGTCCTGGATTTCACCGGCGGCGAACACACCTTCAACGCTGGTGCGATAAAGCTGATCGGTGACGACATAACCGGCGTCATCGGTGGCAAGCTGATCGTTAAAGACAGCGCTGTTGGGATCATGGCCGATGAAGATGAACACGCCGTCGGTCTTGTGGCGGTAGACTTCATCCGTTTTCAGGTTGCGAAGCTGGATGCCGGTGACGGTGCCACTTTCGTTAGCGAAGATCTCTTCCGTCACGGTATCCCATGTGAAGCTGATCTTCGGATTGTTGAAGGCGCGTTCCTGAAGCTGGACACCGGCACGCAGCGAGTCGCGGCGGTGGATGATGTTGACCGAATTGGCGAACTTCGTCAGGAAGACCGCTTCTTCCAGTGCGGAGTCGCCGCCGCCGACCACGACAATATCCTTCCCACGGAAGAAGAAGCCGTCGCAGGTCCCGCAGTAGCTGACGCCGCGTCCGGTGTATTCCCTCTCGCCGGGGATGTTCAGTTCGCGTGGGTTGGCGCCAATCGCGACGATGACAGCATCCGCCAGATAGGTTTCGTCGCTGGTTTTGACGGTGAAGGGTGATCCATTGGAGAAATCGACCTCTGTCACCAGATCATAGACGAGTTCCGTCCCGAAGTGCTGGGCGTGCTGCATGAAGCGTTCGGCCAGATCGGGGCCGGTCATATTCTCATAGATGCCGAGATAATTTTCGATCTCGGATGTGACGGACATCTGCCCGCCCAGTTTATCGCCGACGATGACCACTGTTTCAAGCTGGGCACGTGAGGTATAAAGCGCAGCGGCGAAACCAGCCGGGCCAGAACCGATAATCACGACACGCGTTTTTTTCATCAGAGTTTCTCCAACACGGTATAACGCAGATTGAGATAAGTTCAGTACAGGGCGGTGATCGCTGGCCCTGATTCAGTGATAAGTTTAGCGCCTGTCACCGGAAACGGACAGGCGTCTGACCATCGGCGGGCGGCCCTTGTATGGTCACGGACAGCCAGCAGATGAGATACCCAACAGGCGAACAATTGAGGATTGTTCGCTATTATTCAGACGCTGGAAACAGGTTGAACTTACTTCGGCTGTTCCGGGGGGGATGCTGGCGGCGCGTCGGTCGAAGAGGGGGAATCCGGTCGGGATGACAGCTCGCCCTGACGTTCAGCCCTGATCACTGCCACCAGCGCTTCGAACTCTTCGCGGCAGTCCTTCCAGTAGCCAATATGCGCTTCGAACTCCGGCAGCAGTTCGCTGAGCTTGCCACCCGCCGCCACCAGTTCCGCAAGGCGCGCAAGCTGTTCGCAGCTATCCTTGCAATCCATGGCAATGATGACATCGTCGAACGGAGCGTCGGTCATGAACTGGACGAGTTGATTTCGATTCTGATCATTACATCTCGACATGAGAGATGCCCCTGTTTCACTTCTTTAACACCTGGTTACAGCGTGACGTGCCTGTCGAATGAGGGAAGTCAGGTCGCACTGCTGCACCTGCTCATCCTCTTCTCATTTCATTATACGCGAATTTTACGGGACGCAAACTGATATTCTGTATCAATATGCGGCGTCTGCTGTTAAAAGACAGATGAAGCCGTGGTGAGGAGTCTTACCTGAGGCGTCTTTTGTGTCGATTTAGGAAGCCGATCTGAGTCTGTCAGGGATTTAGCGATCTGCTATTACACGACCATGAATCACCGCGATGAAGATTTCAAGATCGGTGGGTGTGTCGAGCGTATTCTGTCCGGCGGAAAACTGACTGGAAATGGGACGTGTGATGCCCGGTATCGGCAGATCGGTTCCACGACGCGCCGCCTGTCTGACGCGTGCGACCTCATCAGGTCTCTCGCCTGTGATTTCCTGAAATGCATAGATGAAGAAGTCACCGGGATAAGGATCTGTTGCGAAGCCGTCCTGAATAATACGGGAGTCATCGATCAGACTGCTGAGCTGCTTCACGGGGATATTGAAGCCCACCACCACGATACTTGCATCGAAGGCGGCTGTAATATCATCGGGTTCGGTGAATTCGAGCGCGGAATGATCGACGATCAGCACATCAAGGCTGTCCAGATTGGCAGATGCCAGGGCATCCGCCGCGTCTTCACTGTTATTGACCACGCTGATATTGCTGCTCAGATTCTGAAGCAGCATATCAGGATGCCGGTAGCTGTCAGCCGGGATTTGACCGTCATCCACAAGATAGAGGACGGTATTTTCATCCAGAGGCAGCGGCGCTTGTGGTACAGCGGAGACTGTCATGTCACGTGTCAGCAGAAAACTGATTGCAAACACGCCAGCGATAAAAGCGAATCCAAATAAGGCTCGTGATCGCATGTGTGTTGTCATCAACACTTATTCCTGTGTTCTGCGATGAGCTTATTTTAAGTTAAAATCATGTCGGTTTGATTTTCTCTCACCGCATTATTATAGCTTCGTAATATCATGTAATATTGTATCCGATATAAAGACATCCCGCTGAGTTATATCAACGGGATGTACTCGCAACACGCTACGCAAAATCAATCGACAGGCCGCCCGCACGGACGCCGTGCCATGCCAGCGCTAAGGCGATCACGCCGTCGTCATGTCCGCCGGATGGGGCGCTGTAACGATAACCACCGCCGGGCAGACGTGTCATCGCATAACTGGAAAGCTCGTTCAGCAGCACATCATCCGGCAGCAGACGCAGTTCGCGCCGTTCGATTGCCAATGCCAGCCCTTCGATCAGCGGGGCTTTGCTGGCGTGTGTGGTCTGGAAGGGGCGCACCGGCAGACCGTCGGCCTGAAGTGCTTCGATATTCACACTGCCGATGCTGTTGGCTTCCGCCCAGATCACGGTCGGCTGCCAGTGTTCGCACAGCGTCTTCAGCCGCGCCCGCTGAAGTTCCCACCCGATCTGGCGAAAGCGGTCAAAGGCCACCAGCCGCCCTGCGTCGGCGTCGATGATCGCGATGCAGGTGTAATCATGCTCGCGGCCCCAGTCCACACCGGCGACATAACGCCGTCCGCGCTGCGGGATCGGCAGCGGTGTGGCATCGACCGCTTCACGCACACCACGAAAGACCTGTCCGCCGTCGTTGAGGAACTGCGCCAGATATTCTTCCTTAAAGACGCGCTCCGGTGTGCTGCTGCGGATCGAGTCGATCTCTGACGCCGGGATCAGCGGGTTATCGTAGGATGTGAAGTGGAATGATGCCCACTGCGGCTCTTCGGGATCAAGCCCGATGCGGTACAGATCCCAGAACCAGTTGAGGCCGCGTGGTGTGCTAAGGAACAGCGCACCGCCATGCCGTTCGAGCAGCATGGGACGGACGATCTGCGGCCAGATCTCCGGCGGCATGAAGGCGGCTTCGTCCAGCACGGCGAAATCCAGCCCCATCCCGCGCAGCAGGTCCGGCTGATGGGTGCTGCGGATGGCGACCACACCGCCTTCGGGCAGGTCGATCCGCCGTTCGGCGCTGTTGATCTGCACACCCGGCACGGTGACGAAGACCTGTTTCAGCTCCCGCCAGACCTGTGAAGCGGTGGCGTAGGTCGGCGCCAGCCACCAGCACCGGCCCCCGCGCAGCGCCAGTTCAGTCAGCAGAATTTTCCCCAGCTCCGTCTTCCCGAAGCGACGCCCACAGGCCACGACCCTGAAGCGAATGGTCGTCTTCAGGATCTGGGCCTGCCCATGGTGGGGAACCACTAATCCGACCCTGCGAATCCTGATACTCAATGCGGATAACCTCCTGCTGACTTCGGCTGTTGGGATGGTCTGAAGCGGCTTCGAACTGCTTCAGGATGCGGGACAGCACACCTAACGCGGTCACGCGCTGTGCGAGTGTGGCGCTGGCGATGCTTTCTTCGTCAACGGCGGCCAGCAGCCGTTCGATCACATCCACGGTGCTGATATACAGCCGGTGATTGATGCCGATGCTGATGGCGTCGGATGTATCCTTCGGCGCGGCAGATTGGGCCGAGCCTGCGAACCGGTCAGATCCTGCAAACCGGTCAGATCCTGCAAACCGGATAGGGACAGATTTCTTCATGACGAGTGCTTCCTTCCAATGGGGTTCAGCGATGGGCGATGCACGGCGGGCAGAGACACGAAATGCCCATACAGCACCGCATCACTTTCAGGCAGTGTGTATGGGCAGATCAGGGCGGATGATAGGCAACACGAATGTGTTTCATATCATGATGGGTGAGGCCGAAACAGGTGACATTTGCCATCCGGCTGGTGGCGGCGCTGCGTGGATGTTCTCCGGCAGGGTTTGGCAGCCCGCAGTCAGATGTTCAGGCACTGCACAGGTACTACAATCAACAGTATAGCTCGTTTGTTCTAAAATTGCTGGCCGGATGGACGGCATTTTGCGCGGCGTTTTGGACGGATTTTTGTCAATGTATTCCGACAGAAGCAGCATCCATCGCCGCACTCAGATTTTTTGCAACGTTTTTGCAACCTTCAGCGTGCAAAATGTAACAAGGTATTAGACCTGTATAGAATAAGAGAACGGTAAACAGATAGCATGACACTGATGACATTCAATCGCCGTATTCCACTGCTGCTTATCATCCTGATGATGCTTGTATTTGGTGGTGTCTGGTCGGCACTGGCGCAGGAGGGTGTCCTGCCGCTGCCCGGAAGTTCAGGCAGCCGTGCCTTCACCGAAGTCCAGCAGTTGACGGCATCGGATGGCGTTGAAGACGACGGTTTTGGCCTTAGGGTCACTCTGGATGGTGACATCCTTGCTGCAGTAAGTGAAGCTTCGCAGGCCGCGTATATCTTTGAGCGTAATAGCAATGGGACCTGGAATGAGGTTACCCGTCTTACTGGAAACGACACGAAGGCAAGTGACGCTTTTGGCCGGGATGCAGCAGTCTCTGGAACGACACTGGTGGTCGGGGCTCCCTGGCATAATGCAACGAGTGACGATGAAGGGGCGGTGTATGTCTTTACACGGGATGCCGGCGGCGTATGGACGCAGTGGCAGAAGATTACCCGACCAGGCTCACCTATAGACAGTACCTTCGGGTCCAGTGTTGATATTGATGGTGATCGCATGGTAATTGCTGCACAAGGTCAGACGATGGCTTATCTCTATAAGCGTGACACGGACCAGATGTGGAAGTTTGAGACTGAATTCCTGCTCAATGCTCCGATCGATGAAGTGAAGATCGAAGCGCACACGCTGGTTCTGGGTGTACCTGCAGAAAACATCTATGCAGGGGCTGCCTATATTTATCAACTGAACGCTGGAAGCTGGAAATTTGTCAAAAAAATAACAGCCAGTGATGGGCAGTCCGGAGATTACTTCGGCCGAAATATCGCGTTAAGTGGCAATCTGATAATTGTGGGGGCAGCATACACAGGAAACAACGAGGGCGTAGTCTATGTATTTTCGGAAAGCGGAGGGAGTTGGCTGCAAACCCAGAGGCTTGTGGGAAACGATACCGCAGCGGGAGATCGTTTTGGATCGTCGCTGGCAGTTGACGGTGGAAAAATAGCAATCGGTGCATACGGTGATGGCACGAATGCAGGCTCCGTCTATATTTTCGGGTGGAACGGAAATGCCTGGGTGCAGCAGGAAAAAATCCCGGCAGTGGGAGGTAGGTTCGGATATTCTGTTGATCTCCAGGATGAAGTTTTGGTCAGCAGCGCTCCAGACAGTGACAATAGTAAAGGTCGAGTCTACGTCTACAGCGATCCGAACCTGATTCCGACCGCGACGCCGACGATTACTCATACACCAGAACCGGCAACCGAACTGCTGGTCAATGGTGGCTTTGAGAACGGTGACACCGGCTGGAAGGTGAAGAACCCGACCGGTGACAAGGTCAAATGCAATAAGCCGGAGAAAAACAGGTTCTTCGCCCGTACCGGGGACTGTGCATGGCGCTTCAAGGGCGGCGCGGGTGAGAATGCCAAAATCCAGCAGGTGCTTAGCGGCGGCGCCAATCCCGGTGATGTGCTGACACTGGCCGGTTATGTCAATGCGGGCGGGGCGGTCAATGGCAAGCTGAAGCTGGTGGTCAAGTATGCTGATGGTGTGACACCGAAGGGCAAGGTTACGATCAATGTGACCGGCGCGACCGGCGGCTATGTTCCGCTGAG
>CAYNDH010000224.1:0-6349 GCA_964395665.1 uncultured Anaerolineaceae bacterium | reverse complement strand
CCGCAAAAGCCGGATACAGCGGCAGGTAGTAGCGCATCGACATGACATGATTGCCGCCCACCCAGCCGAAATAGACCAGAATCCACAGGAAGAACATCCCGTTGCGGATGCCATCCCCGCGAGCGCGGACCAGTTGCAGGCCGGACCACAGCCACGCGAACCAGCCAGTGAGTCCGAAGGCCAGCCCCATGCCCCACATCACCATATTCCACCACGCGAACCAGTACGCAGGGCGGCCAATCCACTGCCATGCGGGTGGGCCGTCATACAGCGGGCTGGTCAGTGTACGGGCGACGCCGAGATCCTGAAGCCAGTTTTCATTGATGCTCAGGCCGAAGAAACCCGGCCCCATAAAGGCATAAGGGTTGAAGATGCGGAAGGTGAGGATAGTCAGCGCACCAGCCAGCACCAGTCCGCCGAAATGCAGGATCAGAGCGCGGTTGCGTTCGGGCCACAGCAGGCGCTGATCCAGAAACGGCACCATCCGCACACAGGCGGCAAAGATGATGACGATCACCAGCGGCGCGACATTGATACGGCTGGCAAGTGATGCACCGAAGGCGATCCCGGCCAGCGCATAATCCAGCGGGCCGCCGTCCTTCAGAATACGGACTGAGAACAGCAGCGTCAGCGCCACCCACATGGTCGTCATCGCGTCCGCCGTACCGAAGTGCGCGATCTGAATCGGCAGCACGCCCCCGGTATACAGCACCGCCGCCAGCAGACCGACCCACTTGTTATGCAGTTTCAGGCCGGTGAAAAAGACGATCAGCACTGTCAGCAGATCATACGTTGCGGACAGCGCCCTGCCGACCAGTTGAAGCGAGTTATAGCCGGTCCATTGGTTCGTGCCGGTGATCTGGTTGAGCAGTTCCGCCGACCAGCGCATGGTGAAAAGCGGCAGGGTTCCGTAGACGAAATCCCCCTGGCCGACGTTGTGCGGGTTCAGGTCCGAACAGCGGGTATCGAAATAGCCGCCAACGCCATTGGTATCGGGAAAGCGCTGCATACAGGCGGTGCGCTGTTCAGCATCCAGTTCGAACGGCGTAAACGTCAGGATGCCATTGTTGATATTGCTGGCGACATTAAGCGTGAAAAAGCGCTCGTCCGGGTGAAAGCGGATGAAGTCATCCCAGTTGTTGCCCTGATAGCGGAAGTACGCCGCCAGTGCCAGCGTCAGCAGTAACAGCAGCGCGACCAGCACATCACTGCGGGAACGGGGAAGCGCGATGGTGCGCCGTGGCCGCTGCACAGGAGCGATAGGGGCCGGCGCAGGTGAATTGAGCGCATCAGATGTCGGAAACGTTTCTTGCATCGTTTATCAAACCCTGTAAAGGTTATAAGGCAGGCTGCCTCTGTTTGTATATGACTGTCGGTGTTTTCAGTCGCTGTCTGTATGACATTCTGTCATGTTGTATCACGACTGCTGGCCGTATCAGCAGTCAGCAGTTGTGCCGGGTTTCATGCTGATGAGATCACCCCATATACACCTGATCACCGGCGCTTCCCCACTGCTGACGGGTAAAGTCCGACTATTGGAAGGCATTGTTGGCAGTCAGAAATTCCATCAGGCCGGCCTCACCCAGCGCGGGCACACGATAATATCTGAAATCCTTGTCCGGGTAGTGTGTTCCTCTTCCATCCGACGGATTCAACGGCGGCAGGACGACATCGACATGCGTCGAATAACCCTGCGGGAACCATTCGCGGAACTGCTGCTCGGCGGCGGAATCATCACGGTGATAGAAAAACAGCAGATCGCGCTCCGGCTCCAGCCGGTGGACGGTCGGCGTCTGCCATGCATCCGCCATCCGTATGGGGATCTGCTCCAGCGGCATATCGCCGTTGCTCCAGCTTCCCGGCACCAGACCGGCTTCAATCGCGACAGCGCGGTAATCCCACCAGTAATCAAAGCTCAGGATGAAGGCATTGCCATACGCGCCGCCGCTCTCGGCAAAGCCGCGCATGATGCGCCCACCCGTGCTGATCGGGTGCCATGACTGGAAGTAAACCTCGCGATACGGCTCTGCAAACAGCCATGAGGTATAGCCGAACACACCGACCACCAGCCCCAGCGCCATCACGCCAGTAACCGCCTGTCGCAGCAGCGTGCGGCGTGCGGGCATGATACGGTGGACCAGCAGCACCAGCGTCACAATACCAAAGGCGACCAGAATCATCACCAGCGGCAGCGCACCACTGGCACGGGTTGCACTCGGATTCTCTCTCGGCAGCGCAATCGACAGCGCCGTCGGCAGCAGCAGGATCAGGATACCCGGCAGCAGCAGCCAGTCCGCCGGATCGCGCCGCCTGAACATCCAGACCAGCCAGCCCCCCAGCCCCATAATCAGGAATGCACCCAGCAGCGGATCGAGATGCGGGTAATCCGGCACATTGTGCAGGTAGATCACATCACCGCGATAGTTGAACATCAGCAGGGCGTTGACCATATTTTCGGTCAACTGATTGAGGCTTTCACCCAAAGCCGCCAGCCGGGTGTTGAGTGATGGCTCTTCGATAATAAGCTGACCGACTTCGTTGACACGCTCGATCTGTTCCGGGCCGAGCAGCCGCCCACTGGTGCGGCTCCAGAAAAGCTGCGGATACTGGACGGAATAGCGGAACAGCGGCACAAAGATCGCAAACGAAATCGCCACCAGCACGATGAAATTGACCACATAGGCGCGCAGTGTGGACAGGCGGCGGACATTGAACAGCACCGCGATGACGACCGCCGCAATCACCAGCAGCGGCATCATACGCACTGCCTGATAGGTATACAGGCCGAAGCCCAGCACCAACCCGGCCCTGATGTAATCGGCGCGGCGGTTATAGCGCATGATCCGCACCAGATAGATCAGCAGCAGGCTGCCGACCAGCGGTGTCAGCACGATTCGCAGCGCAATCCGCGACAGCTCCTGATGCCAGTAGGACAGCGCCAGCACCAGCGCCAGTGTGAGTCCGAAGAGGTTGCCGAGACGTGGTTCGCGCTCGCCGATCCATTCCCGGCCCAGCCACCACATGACCGGGATCGTCACCAGCGCTTCCAGCACGGCCAGCAGTTTGAGCGCCATGAAGTTCAGGTCAACGCCGGGGATTTTGTCCAGCAGCGCCAGCAGATAAAAATGCGCGATCTCGCGACCGCCGTTCTGCTCCATAAAGACGCGCAGTTCGCCCCGTGCCACATCCTGCGCATCCAGCAGCTTTTCGACATGATCGCTGGTCATCTCCGGCGGTGACAGATCGATGAACTGAAGACGGGCATACGCGCCAAAGGCGATGATCAGCAGCAGGATCACGAAGGTAGCGGTTTCGCGCCGGGGGAAACGCATTACGCGCTGCCAGGTGCGGATCATCACAGCCGGGATATTCCAGCGCGGGGCGAACATCAGCACCACCGCGATGATACTGCCGATCCATGTCACGATCCCAGGCAGGCTGAAGCGGTTATCCCCGTTGAAAAAATAGGCCCCGGTGCACAGCACGAGTACGAAGGGCAGCATCAGCCAGCGGACTGGCTCGACCGCAGTCTGTGCTTCGTCTGCAAGCGACGGCTGTTTCGCCCGGATGCCGCCGAGTATCTGCGCGAATACGGCCAGCACCAGCGCTCCAATCCAGAACAGCAGGCCGTCGCCCAGTGAGATACTCGGCAGGGCAAAATGGACATCACCCGGCGGCGTGGCGGTGACAGCGCGATTCCCCCACCATGCCAGCACCAGCGCCAGTATCAGCAGACCCAGTGCCAGCAGCGTGCGCCCATCGATGCGCAGATCATCCCATGTCGATGAGGGACGCTGTGCGCTCCTTGCACCACGGGATACAGGCAGGCCAGCGATTGCCAGTGCGCTGGGACTGCTGGCGCTTCTCGACGCCCGCCGCTGTGATGCCACCGCCTGCACCGCTCGCAGCGTTGAGAGCGGTTTGCGGCGCATCAGGCCGAGCATCTGCGCCAGCGTCAGGCTTTCAAATTCGCGCTGGGACATGCCGCCGCGAACGGGTGATTCTACGGACGAATCAACTGTGACCAGCGGTTCGGCGCTGCTCTCTGTGATCGATTCTGAAACCGCCGCGTCCGGTTCACGGGTCACGTCATGCCGGTTGATGGCGTTCGCATCATCAGTGAACGTTTCATCTGTCGGATGGTATTTCTGGGGATCGTTTGGACTTTCGGTCATTGCGTCTCAATAACAGCCTGTCAGTTGCGCCCTGATAAAAAGGTCAGTTTAGCAGGTTTAACCATCAGATGATGTATCTACGGCCTGCGGTTTGCGTAATTTAATCGCCAGATTGACGGTCGCACGTCCCGGCGGCTCATTGATGACGTTATGCCGGTCGAACCAGTTGAAGATCTTCAGCCCCAGATTGATCGGGTTCAGCAGGCTGCCGTCGTTCTGGTCGAAGGTGGTGCGGTCGGCGGCGGTCGCCATTTTCGTCGGCATCAGGCCAGATTCCAGCAGCGGCATCCCGAAGCCGTAGACCAGATTATGAATGAACGGAAAGCTGTGATGCGTGAAAGCGCGTTCCTCTTCGATCTCGAACCCGGACGCGATCGCCGCTTCACGCAGTTCGCGCCGCGTATACAACCGCACATGATTGGCCCACAATCCGGCGAACGGCCCATGCGAGATATGGGTATCGAACAGTGTTTCCAGCGTCTTGTTGATCGGGTCCCACCAGAACGGATAATTGGCATTCGGCACCGTGATCGCGGCGACTCCACCCGGTTTAAGCACGCGCAGCGCTTCCTTCAATCCGGCTACATCATCGTCGATGTGTTCCAGAATTTCAGAGAGGATCACAGCATCGAAGGTGTTATCAGCATACGGCAGCGCATAGATATTGGCCTGATTCAGCATCAGGTCCGGCAGATGACCGACATTGCGCTGTGCCTTGAGCAGCACTTCAGTGTCCAGTTCCGCCCCGACCAGTGTCGCGCCGCTGGCGTAGCGGATCATATTCAGGTAGAAGCCGCGTCCGCACGGCATATCGAGGATCAGATCACCGGTTTTCGGCTCCACCCATTCGAAGATCGTCTCGACGCGCTTTTTGAAGGCCATATCCGCTTCATTGCGCGTCATATGGGCGATCAGCGCGTGGTCAACGGCGGGTTTTGGCGCTGAGGTGGGCGCTGAAGTAGTCGGTTCGTGTGTCTGGTCAGTCATATCAGATGCTAATCCTTTGCTGCGTGTTCAAGGAAAAGCTGCTCATAGCGGTCTACGGTTTCCTTAAAGGAAAAAATGCTTTCGATTTCCTCACGGCTCTTGCGGTACTGGTCGGGATTGTCCAGCACGGCGACGATTTCCTCACCCATTGACTGGTAATCCCCACGCTGGCTAAGCCGCCCCATGCCGGTCTTCTGGACAGGGACACGTCCGCCGGGGGTGTCGGTCATGACGACTGGTGTCCCGCACAGCATCGCCTCAACCTGCACCAGCGCGAAGCACTCGCTGTCACTGGTCAGCGCCAGCACATCACATGCGGCGAAGAAATCGGCCATGAACTGCATATCGCTCTTCAGCCCAAGGAAGATCAGATGATCGCGGTACTTGTCCACAATCGGCTTGTACAGTTCCCATGTATTCTCATACGGAATATCGTACTGACCGGCGAAGACGATGCGCGCATCCGGGTATTTTTGCAGGATGATGTCCAGCGACTTAATCAGCAGATCCGGGCGCTTTTCCTGCACAAAACGTCCGGCGAATCCGATCAGTGGGCCACCATTGCGGGACCATTCCTCACGCAGCTTTGCCGCGTTTTCCAGATTCGGCTCCGGCATCGTGATCGGGGGATGAATCACCTGCACTTTATCGCGGAACGGCATCAGATAATACGAGTTGTTGGCATAGTCTTCGGTATAGGCGACGATCTTCGGGGCGCGTCTCGCCATGAACTTGTAAAACTGGAAGATCGTCCACTGGATGACGCGGTTAAAGGCCCCCGGCGGCAGCAGCAGGTCGCCGTGATGCGTCGGGATGATCGTGCGTCCGGTCAGTTTGCCGATGATGCTCAACAGCGCGGTTTCCAGCATCGGTGTATGGATGCTGACAACATCGTGTTCCTTCACCAGTTGATACGCCGCCCACGGATAGGCGGGCATCACCATCCCACGGCTGATGGCAATCGGCGGCACCTGTAAGCGGACGACTCGAATCCCGTCGATCACTTCTTCCGATGGCAGTTCCGGCTTGTGCTTCGCGCACAGCACCGTCACCTGATGGCCGCGCTTGACCAGTTCTTCGCCGATGCGCTGAATATAGAGCTGCATCCCGGTGCGGTGTGGGAAGTAGTACAGAATGCAGATCAGGATTTTAAGTTTGCGTTCCTGCATTGCGTATGTCTTTTCCTG
>CAYNDH010000223.1:0-6403 GCA_964395665.1 uncultured Anaerolineaceae bacterium | reverse complement strand
CTGCTCGTAGTATTCCAGCGCCTTGTGCTTCTCCTCCAAAGCATCCCATACCATACCGATATTGTTGAGGGTGGTAGCTTCGCCACCTTTGTCGCCGACGGCGCGTCTCAGGGGCAACGCCTGTTCGTAGAAGTCTAGCGCTCTGTACTTCTCGCCTAAGGCATCCCACACCATGCCGATATTGTTGAGGGTGGCCGCTTCGCCGTGCGGATCTCCGCCGTCGCCGACGGCGCGGGAGAGGGGCAAGGCCTGCTCGTAGTAGTCCAGCGCCTTGCGCTTCTCGCCTAAGGCATCCCACACCCGACCGATATTGTTGAGGGTGGTGGCTTCGCCGCGTTTGTCGCCTGATGCCTGAGCCAATGACAGCGACTGCTCATAGTACTCTAGTGCTTTATGCTTTTCCCCCAAACTATCCCACAACTGACCGATGTTATGAAGTATGGCATCTTGGCGCGGTATATTTTCCTGCTTTCGATAAACTGCCAGTCCCATCTCCAGCCAGCGCATCCCGCGCAGTTCGGTCTGGCCGTCGATCTGCACCATCTGCGGGCGATAATTGACATAGCGCGTCACAGCCCACGCGAAATCCCCGCAGCGGGTCAGCAGGGTTTCGTCGGGGCTTTTAGCATCCGCTGCCTGCCAGCGCCGCACCAGTTCATCCCCCACTTCATGCACATGCGGCAGCAGTGGGTCAAGCTGTGTCCATGCTTCGAGCGGTAGTTCATCGAACTGCTCGGCCTGTACGGTGACAATATCCGCATAGCGGCCAAAGGCGTCTTCAAGTTCACCGTGTTTCATCAGCAGGGCGCGGGCATAGGCACGCAGCAGTCCGTGCTGCTGGTAATACGCGATTTTAGAAGGTGGTGGGGCTTGGCTGTCTCCGTCGGCGTTCGCGCTCATGGTTTCGTCTGCCGCTGGCTCGGCTGGTTCGGCTGGCTCGATCAGCCCCGCGCCTTCCAGTGTCTTCAGTGGAGAACGGGCGTCGTCGGCGTCTGCATCGCCCCAGATGGCGGCCAGCAGCTTGCGGTCAAAGGTGCTTTCGACCGGGAAAATCCCCAATGCGCGGAATCGGCGCTGCAAGTCCGGTGAAAGCGCCTCATAGCTCAATTCCAGTGACAGCGCCAGATTCTGATCCTTGTCCTCTTCTTTCAGCACCAGATCCTTAAACGGCTCTTCACCCTGCATCCGCCTGTCCAGCAGGCGCAGCAGATCATCGGCATCGTCCGCGTGTCCGTTGGCAAGCTGGGCCGCCGCCAGTGCCACCGCCAGCGTATGCCCACCCAATTTGCGTGTGATTTCCTGATAGCGTGCGTCGTCAGCGCTTCCACCGGCACGCCCCGCGATGAGCTGTGCGCCTTCTTGCGGCGTCAGCACGTTCAGCCGGATGTCCGCCCCTTCGACCAGACGCGCCAGTTGTCCGCTGCGGGTGGTGATCAGCAGGCGGCAGGCCGTGCCGGTGATCGGGAAGCGCTCTACCAGCCGGTGATCCCACACATCGTCAAGGATAATCAGCGCCTGTTTGCCTTGCAGTGCCGCGCTGAGGGCGAATTTGGCCGTCTCTTCCTGCTGATAATTCTCACGGGCGTCACCGAAGAAGACGCCGATCGTCTGCTGCAAGGCCGGGATAGTCGGTGTCTGCCCGACTTCAACCCACAGCACACCGTCCTTGAACTGCCGCCGGATTTTGCAGTCCAGTGCCAGCGCCGCCGCCAGCGTCGATTTGCCGATGCCGCCCAGACCATAGACCGCCGTCGCGCTCGGCGTGCTGACGACCGCCGGATTGATCTCATCGGCCAGCAGCACTTCCCGCGCTGCTTCGAAGGCCGCTTTTCGCAGCACGAAACCTGCTTTCGGCAGCGGCTTGACTCCCACCGCCAGACCGAGCGGTGCATCCTCAAGCAGGCGGTTGATCAGATCGTCCAGCGCATCCTTTTCCTTGCGCGTCGGACGGAAATCAATCGCGTTGATGCCGCCGAGTTCTTCGGGGATGATCGGATAATCACCCGCACGCAGGACGATGGTGATGGGCAAACAAAGCGATAAGGCCAGTTTCCATTCCTTACGAACAAACTGCGATGCCACTGCGCCGGGTCCGATGAACAGCACGAACCGATCTGATGCACGGATAGCGCGTTCAATCTCCGGCGTGAATTCTTCTCCACGAGAGGGAAGTGTCTCCCGATCCCACCAGACAGCGAACGTCTTGCCTAATTGTTCATACATCCGCCGAACAAGCGATTTCCTGGGATTATCATAATCAGGATCATCGTCTGCCCGTGCGTATGAGAGGAAAATACGAGTCTTTTTGCTGTCGGCCATGGATCGCGCTCCGGTGTCTTATCATCTGCTCATGTCCACAGTATGACACGATTTCACCGGATTTACTGTTAATGTCCGGCGGCCTGCTGTAGGGCGGATTCCAGTGCATCGACGTCCACCGCGCCGTAAAACACATGCGAGATCACGCCGTCCGCGTCGATCACATAGGTTGAAGGCTGGCCGCGCAGTTGATAGCGCAGCGCGGCGTCGCCGTCACGGTCCAGCGCGATGGTAAAGGTCAGGCCGAGATCATCCGTCCAGCGGCGGGCGGTGTCAGCGGATTCGCCAAGATTGATGCCGATCACGCGGATACCCTGTGGCTGATGCCGCTCGTACAGGGTTTGCAGGGCGGGCATCTCGATGCGGCACGGCACGCACCACGTCGCCCAGAAGTTGAGGACGATCACCTGTCCGCGCAGCGCATCCAGCACGAACGGATCACCGGCATCGAGTGTGGGAAGCTGAAGCGGCGGAGCGGTCGCGCCGGGGCGTGGGGCAGTCGTGTGCGCGGTGAGGCTGTCACCGGGCAGGCCGGCACGCCACAGGATGAAACCCGCTGCCGAGAAGGAGAGGATCGCTACCAGAGCAGCGATCATCCGGCGGAGATTTTGCTGGAACATAGATGAGGACAGGTTATTTTTGCAGGATAGAGGATGCAGGGACGCCGGACATGCTTGCAGGTCCGGCGTCCCTACAGGTGAATCTTCGTGTTACTTCACTGGCACGGCGTTCAGGTCGCCCTGAATGATGTTCGAATAGGGCGAGTAGATCCAGCCGACAGTGCCCTTCCAGACCACCTGCCACCAGTAACCGTCGGCAGTGCGCCCGATGACCGGCAGGAATGCGCCCCACGTGACTCGTCCGATGCGATCCCCGGCCACACTCGGCGCGGATCGCAGGTTCATCGTGGACTGTGACTGCGCCACCACGCCGGTATCCTGAACACCGGGCGGGACGCCAATCGTGCCGAATGGACTGCGGACCGGCGCGTTGAACTCGTTGCCATTGATGAACAGATAATAGCCCCATGCCCAGGCCTGATAGCCGCCGAGCTGAAGCAGGAACCAGCGTGCATCCTCATCACGGCCAATCACGGCGTAGGTCTCACCGCGCAGGATACGGCCAAGACGACCGCCGCCGAGTGAGGGCGCATCACGGGTATTGAGGACCGAAGCGCGGATCACGGTGGCGGTCAGTGCGCCGGGTGGGATATCTGGCAGCGCCGTGCGGGTGAAGGTCGCCGTCGGGCCGATGGTCCCCGGTGTGCCGCCACCAGGCCCGCTGATGAGCTGCCATGTGAGCTGGACAAAGGCGTTGCCCGTGAACTCACGGTATGACAGGACCATCGGATAGGTTCCGGCATTGATCGGGACATCGACGAAATAACTGGTGCTTCCAAGTCCGCCAGCATAGGGGATGATCACCTGCCCGTTGAGCTGGAGTTCGGCATCCTCATCGCGGAAGATGTTGAAGCGGTATATCCCAGTCTCCTGAAAGGTCTGCGATCCCGTCCAGCGGATGCTGAAATTATCGACAGGGACTCCCTGTCCGGGTGAGCCAAGCCCAAAAGAAAAGCTGATCGCCCCCGGCTCATTCCGGGTAAAGGCGACATTTGTAAAGTTCACATCCGAATAATAAGTACCAGTCCAATTCGCACCAACATGCGGTCCGGACTGAGCATCGACCAGCGTACTCTGACTAATGGCAAAGCCAAAGGCCAGGGCAGTGGTCAGGATGGCGATAGCAGCAGCAAGTTTGCGCACCATGCTGAACTCCTTAATGAACAGGGCACCAGTGAAGCGTGCGTTTCGATGGGCGACCGAACGCTTTTTTTAAGTATAACCGCGCTTTTCGGTTGATGCATCTTCTTTAGCCCGATCCTCCTATATCGGGGCGGCCTGTGCTGCCCGATATGCCCGTAAAGGTGGTCCCGATGCTGACAAAATACGGTCGTGATGCCGACAAAGTACGGTCGTGATGCCGCCTGTTCTGACGATTATCAGGGCGGAATGGGGGATCTCATGCGGACATTTGCAGACGATTCCTTTGATTCTTACAGCAAGCGTGTGTATAATGCACCCGTTTCAGAAGAGTATATTGACTCTCAATAATCGTATCGTGCGTCTTTCGCGACCTATCCGGGAAAGGAGGAAAGCGCTGGTCGCTCCGCCAGTTTTGGAGATGCCCCCGCGCTACTTCTTATGTCTGCCAACCATCCAGGGCGAGACGAGAACATGACAGAAGACATGGACTCCGCCACCGAAGAAGAAATGAAGAACCGCAACATTGAGGATACCCAGGAGCGTTCGGATGCGCTGGCGGCCACGCCAGACAATCCGACAGACGAGCCTCTGGACAGCCCGGTAGAGAATATCAATACAGACGCCGATTTAACGCCCGAAGATGCTGGCGAGATCTCTGGTGGGCCAGAACACGCACCAGAGACGCCCGACGCCTCTGATGCAGATGTGCCGTCGGATGTCTCGTCGGATGAGCCATCCGATGTCTCGTCAGATGAGCCGTCAGAAGCTGCACCTGAAGCCCCGGCACCGAAGGCGGCACGCCCGCCGTCGCGCTTTTCCCGTGGGCAACTCGTCGAAGGGACGGTGGTCAGCACCAGCCCGACGTCGATCACGGTTGATCTGGGCGAAGACACGGTCGGGATCGTCCCGGGTCGGGAACTCGAGCGGATGTCACGCCGGATGCTGGAAGACCTCGCGGAAGGGCAGAATCTGGCCGTTTATGTCGTGAATCCGCATGATCATCAGGGGAATGTCATCCTGTCGATCAACCGGGCCATTGAAGAGCTGGACTGGAAAGAAGCCGAGCAGTATCGGGCCGATCAGCGTGCTTATGAAGCCAATGTCGCCGGATACAATAAGGGCGGCCTGATCGTCCGCTTTGGACGCCTGCGCGGTTTCGTCCCGCAGAGCCAGATGAGCGACGAGCGACGCCGTGCCATGGAAGGCGAGACGCCGGAAGAACGCTACGGCTCGATGGTCAACGACTCGATCATCATCAAGGTGATGGAAGTGGACCGCGTCCGCAACCGCCTGATCCTCTCCGAACGGGCCGCGACACGTGAAGTACGCGAACGCCGTAAGGAAGACCTGATTGTAAAGCTGGACGTCGGACAGGTGCTGGAAGGCCGCGTCGTCAGCCTTGAGGACTTCGGCGCATTTGTCGATGTCGGCGGGGCTGAAGGTCTGGTTCACCTGACTGAACTGTCGTGGAAGCATGTCAATCATCCCCGCGATCTGCTGAAAGTCGGCCAGAAAGTCCGGGTTGAAGTGATCAGCGTTGATCCTGATCGCAAGCGCATCGGCCTGAGCATGAAGCGTCAGGAAGCGGACCCGTGGGATGAAGTGGCGACCACTTATCAGCAGGGCCAGCTCGTCCGTGCGACTGTCACCAAGATGACCAAGTTCGGCGCATTCGCCCGTCTGGTCGATGCCCCTGACATCGAAGGTCTGATCCATATCTCCGAACTCTCCGACCAGCGCGTCAATCATCCGCGTGAAGTCGTCAAGGAAGGCGAAAAGCTGACCCTGCGGGTGGTGAAAGTCGATGTCAAGAACCGCCGTCTGGGGCTGAGCCTCAAGCGCGTCAACAGCGCCGAATATCTGGATGTTGACCTCAACTTCTTCGCGAATGAAGACCTCTCCAGCGATGCGACCGATACCGATACCGATACGGAAGCCGCCGAAGAAGTGACGGACACCGTGACTGAAATCGTCACCATCCCGGAAGACTCGGTTCGTACTGCTGCGGAAGCCGCTGACATCAATGCCTCTGAGCAGACCGTCGCCGATGCTCTTGACGAAGTGTCTGGAGATGTCGAAGCCGTTGAGTCGCTTGAAGCCATCGCTTCGCGTGATGATGATGATGATGTCGAATCCGCTGATTCGCGTGACGACGACGATGACGATGACGATGACGACGACGATGACGACGACGACGATGACGACGATGAAGACAAGAAGACAGAGACATCCTGACATGGCGCTGGTTGTCCGGCGTTAGCATTCCTGCACAGTGGCATCCAGATGCCGAAAGGACCAGATAGAACATGCATTTGCCAACC
>CAYNDH010000222.1:3063-6429 GCA_964395665.1 uncultured Anaerolineaceae bacterium | reverse complement strand
TTCAGGGGTAGGTATTTCTATTGCATCTCATGGAAACACCGGATAATGCCTGATTGTCCCGACCTTCGACGTTGCATATGCAGCGTGCATTTATGCAGCGTGCATTTATGCAGCGTGCATTCATGTACCTGCTAAAATTGAGTTAAAGACCTGTTTCTAACATCCATCACCTGTAAGGTTTAAATGATATGCCCATGCACGACGCTTTTCGGGATCGCCTGCTGCCGATGCTGCCGGAAATCACCGCCTGCTTTGGCACACCGTTTCACATTTACGACGAAGCAGGCATCCGGGGGACGATACGCCAGCTTTCGCAGGCGTTTGCAGGCGTCAGCGGCTTTCGGGAATACTTCGCGGTGAAAGCCCTGCCGAATCCGGAAATCCTGCGGCTGGTCTTCGAAGCCGGTTTCGGCTTTGATTGCAGTTCCCCTGCTGAACTGGAACTGGCGCGGCGGCTGGGCGCATCCGGCGATGACATCTCATTTACCTCAACCAATACCTCCATGCGTGAACTGGAGCTGGCACTGGCCGACGGCGGATGCATCCTGAATATGGATGACCTGCGCCTGCTGGACCGGCTGGAACAGATGCGCGCCCTGCCCGATGTCGTCTCGTTTCGCCACAATCCCGGTGTGCTGGAATCGAGCAATCAGATCATCGGCGCACCGCTGGAATCGAAATTCGGCCTGACGCGGGAACAGATCATGGAAGGCTGCCGCCGTGCGGTGAAATTGGGTGTGAAACGGCTCGGCATCCATGCGATGGTGGTCTCCAACGAACGTGATTACCGTCAGATTGTGCGGACCAGCGCCCTGCTGCTCGATCTGGCAGGCGAGATCTCGGAAGCGCTGCGCGTGCAGTTCGATTTCGTCAATATCGGCGGCGGACTCGGCATCCCCTACCGGCCAGAAGAGACACCACTCGATTTACAGGCGATGGCGGAAGAGATCGCGGCACTCGTCCGGCAGTATGAAGCGCGGCATGGGGATGCGCCGAAGCTGTACATGGAAAGCGGGCGCTATCTGACCGGGCCGCATGGTGTGCTGGTGACTGAAGTGATCAATCGCAAGGAAACATACCGCACCTATATCGGCGTCGATGCGAATATGTCAGCGCTGATGCGTCCGGGGATGTACGGGGCCTATCATCATATCAGTGTGTGCCAGCGGGACCAGCAAAGCCAGCAGGTGTCAGATGTTGCACCGGAAACAGTCGATGTCGTCGGTTCGCTGTGCGAGAACAACGACAAATTCGCCATCCAGCGCCCCCTGCCACGCACCCAACCCGGCGACCTGCTCATCATCCATGATACCGGTGCCCACGGACACGCGATGGGCTTTAACTACAACGGACGCCTGCGCCCGCAGGAACTGCTGCTGCGTGAGGATGGCTCGGTGCATCTGATCCGGCGGCAGGAAACCCTCTCCGATTATTTCGCCACGCTGGATTTTGAACCCAGGGTCCTGAAATAAATCAGGTACGCTTCCGGTCAGGGTGCGGTGGAGCGTCAGACCCGATGAATCGTTTAATAACGAAAGGCGAATGCGATCTTGGCTATTCAGCCCATTATGAATCCCCCATGTGGCTGATTTATTACAAAAACACACGCTTTTAACTCAATTCTCATGTAAAATATACACCACTCGATTAACAGGTGTCTTTCTCCGTTGCTGACATGGAAGCAGACCAGATCCTGGATTCATGGGTTTAGGCATTTATTAAACGAAGATGATAGGTTCGTCTCGATAGACTATGACCGTTCTAGTTCCTCAGAAAGACACCTTATTGGTAGTCACGGCTGACCATGATCTATGGGCACAGTTTGTGGACCTGCTCGAAAATGATCTGGCAAGCCTTGTGTGCTGTCAGGATGTCGCAAGCGCGATGGAAATCCTGACCCGGCAGCCGTTTGACCTGGTCCTGATCGATGAACGACTGCCCGATAATGGGTTTGCCTCTCAAAATGCCGGGATCGGCAGTATTGCATCATTTGCGCCGGTTCATATGCTATGTGAAGTCATCCGCAGTCGAACGGAACTACCGGAAATCCCGGTGATGGTCGTGCTGGCTGAAGACGACGATGACCGGATTGAAGCGGCCTTCTCACACGGGGCGACGGATTATCTGATCCAACCCCTGCGGCCACCCATCGTCAGACAGCGCGTGCATTATCTGCTGCACATCAAGGAAGCGCAGACACATCTTTACCGGCAGGAAGAACGCTACCGTATTATCTCCAACAGCGTCTCGGATTATGCCTATTCCTATCGGGTGGATGCCGATGGCCGCACCTTCCCGGAATGGAGCACCAAGGCTTACGAGATGATCACCGGTTACAGGCTCAACCCTGATGAAGAAATCAAGGATAACTGGGCAAGGGTGGTGCATCCTGATGACGCCTATATCACGCAGGAACGCTGGGAACGGCTGATTCATGGTGAACGTGATGTCAGCGAATTTCGCATCCTCACATCCCGTGGCAATGTGCGCTGGATGCGTGATCACGGCCAGCCGACGTTTGACTCCTATACAGGCCGCGTCAACCGCATCTATGGCATGGTGCACGACATCACCGATTACAAGCACAGCGAAACGATGATGCAGGCCAAAACCGACGAACTGGAAGAGCGCAATCAGGAACTGGATGCATTCGCCCACACCGTCGCCCATGACCTGAAAAATCCGATTGCCAGCATGATGGGCTTCGCCAGTCTGGTGCTGAATTACTACGACCGCATGTCTGAAGAACGGCTGCGCGAACACCTGACGATGATTATGGAGAGCGGTTACAAGGCCAAGGACATCATCAACTCACTGCTGCTGCTGGCAAGTGTCCACAAACAGGAAGACCTGTTATACACGCCGCTCTCGATGCACGACATCATCAATGAGGTACTGCGCCGCTATATCAACATGATCCGTGACTACCGGGCGGAGATCATCCTGCCGGAAGAATTCCCCATGGCGGTCGGTTACGCGCCCTGGGTTGAGGAAGTATGGTCGAATTATTTCAGCAATGCCCTGAAATACGGCGGACGTCCGCCGCGTGTGACCTTCGGCGCGGAAGAGCTGCACGACGGCATGATCATGTATTACATTATGGATAACGGCGAAGGGCTGACACTGGAAGAACGTGACCGGGCCTTTTTGCCATTCACGCGCTTCAGCCAGGCAAAAATCGACGGACACGGGCTGGGGCTGTCGGTCGTCCACCGCATTGTCACCAAGCTGGGCGGTGAAGTGAGTGTCGAGCCGGTGGCGTCAGGCGGATGCAAATTCACATTCACACTGCCCGCCGTGGCGAAGGCCGCACAGGTGGGCCAGCGCTAAAATGATCATCACCGATTTGCTCATCACCGATTTGCT
>CAYNDH010000222.1:0-2963 GCA_964395665.1 uncultured Anaerolineaceae bacterium | reverse complement strand
TCATCACCGATTTGCTCATCACCGATTTGCTAAACCCAGATACCGACATCATCTGACGGAGCTACAGGATGCATCCACTGGTCGCACAATTGTATTTCGCACGTAGTGAATTCAAACGCGGGCTGAAAGGCGTCTCTGACGAAGATGCCCGCAAGCGCTTCGAGCCGATGAACTGCATGAGCTGGATCGTCGCGCACATGGCCTATCAGGAACAGCGCTTCTGGGTGAAAACACCACAGGGCCGCGTCGTCGCGCCGGAATTGAGCGATCTGGCCGGGTATGGTAAACCGGCCAGCACACCGCCGCTGGATGAGATGTGGCAGGCATGGCACGCCGTGACTGAAGCCGCGAATGAATATCTGGAAACGATCACGCCGGAGATGCTGACCACGCACATCATGTCCAAAGGTCGGCGCAGCCCGGAAACCATCGGGACGATGCTTCAGCGCACCATCTACCATTACTGGTATCATCTCGGCGAATCACAGGCCATCCGCCAGATGCTCGGCCATGAGCGTCTGGGGCAGTTTGTGGGCAATATCGGGGCAGAAGCGCCGTATCTGCCGGAATAGATCTGTATATTTGCCAGTCATGGGCCGGACGGTTCCGGCCCACACACCACGCCTACGGTGTGGCTGACTCCGGCAGCGCGGCAGCGCCGATACGCACGACATCCAGCGCAAATGGAAGCTGCGGACTCACACCCGGCACCACCAGTGCTGACGAGTCAAAGCCGGGGACGTACAGCATCCCATCATCCCCAACCGCGACATCACTCGGACCGCGAAAGCCGACCGCCAGATCGATCAACTGGCCGTCTTGCAGCGCCGCTACCCGATTAAGCGACAGCGCCGTGACGTAAATCGTGCCGTCCGCGCCCACTGCCACACCATCGAAATCCGGTTCTTCTGCGACCGATCGATCTTCATAAATCACCTCTGCCGCTGCACTCGTCAGGGGAATGCGGAACAGCACATCGGTCTCGCTGTCACTGACGATCATCGCCTGACTGACCGCATCATAGGCGATGCCAGTAGGAATCACGTCGGCCTGATTGACCGCTGGCTGCCACCACAGCTCCCCGCCTGTGCCATCGCCATTCCAGCGCCAGATCTCCCGGCGGCCCCGGTCCACGACATACAGACGGCCTTCGCCATCCAGCGCCAGATGATGCGGCGCGATGAAGCCGCTCTCGCCAGTAATCTCGGCGATGTCGGCAAACGGCGTCAGCGTGCCGTCCGGCGTATACCGCCAGATCAGGCCGCCCTGTGTCCGTGGATCACTGTTGACACGATCGGAGATATACAGCGTGCCATCCGGCGCCGCTTCCAGCCCGGTGACCGAGCCGACCGCATCACGTGTGCCGGGGAGTTCCCGCACTTCACCCGCCGCCGAGACCGACCAGACGGCGCCCGTCGCGTAACTGCCGGTATAAATCATCCCTCCGGCGGCGGCCACCGACGAAGGGAATGCATCGTCGTCAGGCAGAATCGCGAATTCCGCCGTGGTGACATAGCTCTGAAGCGGCATAGAAACCGAACGCGGCGCACTGTTGATACTCAACAGGATCAGCAGCACGGTGATCCCTGCCAGCAGCAGCACACCGCCGATGACGATCAGCGCGAAGATCAGAATACGCTGGCCTTGTCCCAAATACTGAATACGTCGTAACATCCCCGTTTTTACCTTCTTTACTTTCATCCATTAAATGCACAAAACTGGCCGCCGAACCGCTGATATTCGGTTTGTTTTCGCGTGCAAAGCACGTTATCGTACACGAAATATTCATGCAGACATTTTACAGCCTTATCTGCTGCCTGTATGTCCGCTTGTGTTTGCACGATCACGTCACTTATAACCATGTCCTCACGGAACATTCTACTGAAAAGGATCAGAGATGAGTACTTCGAAACCCATTCGCTGGGGCATTATCAGCACGGGCGGGATTGCCGGGGCCTTTGCCCATGCCTTGCAGTTTGTGGAAGGCGCGGAACTGCTCGGCGTCGGCTCGCGTTCGCAGGACTCCGCTGACCGCTTTGGTGAGAAATACAGGATCCCGCGCCGCTATCCGACCTATCAGGCGCTGGTCGAAGACCCGGATATTGACGCGGTCTATGTCGCCACACCGCATCCGATGCACCATGCCGATACGCTGCTGTGTGTGAATCATGGCAAGGCGGTACTGTGTGAAAAAGCCTTTGCAATGAACGCCCATGAATCCGCCGAGATGATCGCCGCCGCCCGCGCCAACAATGTCTTTCTGATGGAGGCCATGTGGACCCGCTTTCTGCCGCGCATCGTTGAAGTCCGGCGGCTGCTGGCGGAAGGCGTGATCGGTGAGGTGCGCTTCTTTCAGGCTGATTTCGGCATCTATCGCGAGTTTGACCCGAATCACCGCATTTTCGCGCCGGAACTGGGCGGCGGGGCGCTGCTTGATCTGGGGATCTATCCGGTCTCGTTTGCGTCGATGGTCTTCGGGATGCAGCCGGAGCAGATCGCCACGGTCGCCTTTATGGGGCAGACCGGCGTCGATGAATACGCCGGGATCACCTTCGGTTATCCCAATAACGGCATCGCACAGATCTACTCCGCCTCACAGTTGCAGACATCGAATGAGGCGCTGATTGTCGGCGACAAGGGGCAGATCCGGATCGCGAACCGTTTCCACAGCGGCGGCAGCGGGAAGTTCACGCTTCAGTTGAACGGAGACGAGCCGCAGGAATTCGACTTCCCGGTAGAAGGCAGCGGCTACCGCTATGAGGCGGAAGAAGTGGTGCGCTGTATGCGGGAAGGTCTGCTGGAAAGCCCGGTGATGCCGCTGGCCGAAACGCTTGCCATCATGCAGACGACCGACCGAATTCTGGAAATATGGAAGGCATAAGAACCTGTTTGAATATTCAGAAAACGATTCTGAAGTTTATGAAACCGCCGGACAACGACATGCAAGCATGTTTAGGCATTGT
>CAYNDH010000221.1:0-6469 GCA_964395665.1 uncultured Anaerolineaceae bacterium | reverse complement strand
TAGATCTCCAGCACATTGCCTTCGATCCGCTCAATCGGCCCTTCCAGAATGACGGCAGCAGGCATGGCCTGAAGCGTCGGCGGCCCGGGTGTCGCCAGTATGGTATTGGGATTATCCTCCGGCGTCGGGTCGAGCAGGTCGGGAACCGATGTCACAGTCGGTTGTTCAGTGATGACCGGCGGCGCGGTCACCACAGGCGGCGCAGTCACCACAGGCGGCACCGTCGGCTGATCTGTGGGCGGCTCGGAAGTCGGGTCAACCGGCGCACCGGTCGCGGCTGCTGCATCCGATGTAACCACTGCATCCACCGTGATCGTCGGCTCAACGCTGGTCGGCTCAACGCTGGTCGGTTGGGCTGCCGTTGGCTGGACTGCCGTTGATTCAACTACCGTTGGTTCAACTACCGTTGCCTCAACCGTCACAGGGATGTCACCCGCTGGCACGTCAGTGACCGGTTCGAGCGTCAACGGCTCGTCCGTCGGGGCAACCGTCGTCTGGATGTCGGTGGGCGTGTCGGTGGCATTGGAGACGATCAGACTGCCTTCCTGATCCTCTGATCCACGGGTGGTCAGTAGTAAGCCGACCAGCACCAGAACGACCAGTACGGCTGCGGCAGCCGCCACCGGGACCGAGAAACTCGGCCTGATGATATTGGTTGGGGCTGGTGCCTCCGGCTGAACGGGTTGATCTGGCTGCACAGGCTGCGCGGGCATATCCGGCAGGATCTTCGCCTGAATATGGGCCAGCGCTTCGGGGCTTAGGACCGGTGCTGGTGCTGACGCCAGCCACGCGGCAGCATTGAGCAGCGGGTCCTGCGACGGGTCCGCTGGTAAGGCATCAGAACCCGGCGGCAGCATCTGGTCGAGCTGGTCTGCAAGCTGGTCGGCGAACTGATCGGCGAACTGATCGCCCTCTGGACGGGGATCGGGATGAGCGTGTTCGTAATTATCCATCACGCTGGCCTCCATCAATGCCCCGCAGGTAATGCCTGACCTTCGAGTCCGATCCAAGATAGGCGGCAAGCTGAACCAGCGCCCGATGCTGAATACTCTTTACAGCCGAAACAGTTTTACCGAGAAGCTCGGCCACTTCCTGATGACTTTTGCGTTCGATAAACCTCAAAACCAGGATCGTCTGCTGTTCATGCCCAAGGCTGCTGACGGCCTGACGCAGATAGGCGATTTCCTGCTGGTGATGAAGCTGTTCTTCAGGGCTGGGATCATTCGTCGAAAGCGTTTCCGTCAGTTCAGTCTGGGGGCGACGGCGGTCACGACGATGAAAATCAGCGATGCGGGCCGCAGCGATACGATAAAGCCATGACTCAAAAGGTGCGCCTGTCACCTGATAGGAAGGCAGCCCTTCGATCATTTTAATGAAGACCTCCGCCGTCAAATCTTCGGCGTCGGCCTGTGTGGGCACCCGATAGGCGATATAGCGGAAAATCTGCTGGGCGTGCATCTGATACAATTGAGCCACCGCTGCCTGATCACCCTGCTGCGCCTTCCCGATGGCCTGATTGATCACTTCCTGAGCCTGCGTTGACATCGCGACTCTCAACCATCCCCTTGGGGCATTGCATGGATGATAAACGTAATTGTTACAGACAAAACCGCCCATTGGGGCTGAATGTTGCATCCATTCTCATTTTTGCAACATCTCACTTCAAACAGCGGTTTAGCATTTGGATGCATAGTATTAAAGCTCTCATCTAGTGAAAGGATTCATAATGAAGGTACGGTTTCCTGTTGTATTTCGGGCTGCATTCGCAGCAGCGCTGCTGATGCTGATGCTGATGTTCAATATTCAGATCCTGTCCGCACAGGAACCACCAGCAGTCCCCACGGTCCCGGATGTGACTGGAATGAATGTCCCACAGGCTGCCGCCGCCCTGAATCTGGTGGGCATGGCATTAGGGAATGAGATCCACGCCCTTCGCCCCCCTGAGTCCGCTGTGCCAGTCGATACCATCACCCAACAGTCAGTCGCCGCCGGGACGCCAGTCACAGCGGGGCAGGCTGTCGATGTGACGATCCTGCATGATCCTAACGTCACCCTGATCTACGACGATAACGACCTGACAATGATTAACCGGGCTTCTTCGCGCATCAACCTGGATGAAGTGACCTTCAACAGCGTACAGGCGGCACAGCCAGCATTCTTTCATGCTGCACGCTGGTCTGGACGCGTTGGCGCCGGAAACTGCACACAGGTCTGGGCTGTCAATCGCGGCTCTTCCAAGAGTGTGGCAGGCTGTGGCAGCATCGAACGCTGGATGACGACCAATAACCGCGCCGAGCACTTCTGGACGACCACCAGCGGCGTGCAGACCTTCAACGTCGTACAGGCCGGAATCGAACGCGCAATCTGCGAAGCCGCGCCCCCCGGATCAGAAGCACAGCCAAGGACCTGTGAGCTGTATCTCGAACCGGCTGGAACCAGCAACGATCTTAACGCAGGTTTCGTCTACTTTGCTTACACCACTGATAAGTTTCTCATCATGAACCGCACCACCGACAAGTGGATGCGCCTCAACCGTTCGATACTGCACATCATCAATCCGGCGGACGGTGTTGGCCGTGCTTACTTCGATCTGGGTGATGCCAACACCTTCGGCAACCCGCAGATCGTGGCAGTGCTCCAGCGACCGGCCCCCGGACAATGCCTGCTCTATGTACGGGGCGGGACAGAGGATTACACGCCGCCGCAGCCATGTCATGTGATCGCAGTTCGCCCATTTGAGGCGAAGGTCTTCTGGGATTATCCCTTCGAACTCGAAAGCGTGGACGACGGCAAGCGTCGGCTGTGCACCGCTGCTGTGCCGGATAAGCTGACTATCTGTATCTTACCACGTTGATGACAATGGCCGGATAAACGTTTATAACCGCGAACGCGGTCCGTCAGTATAAAAGAAACAGCCGCCACGGGTTGACCGTGGCGGCTGTTTTGTTGTCCGGTGTATGGGCCGGACTCCCCCGGCCCTACAGTTTTAACTGCTCTTCTTGCTGCTTCGGCTGCTCTTGCCGCTGCCTCTGCCGCCACCCGGAACGATGATGATATTGCCACCACCACCGCTGCACTTGCGGCGCCATCCGTGCGCGGGTGCCCATGGCGGCGGCGGATTGGCGCAGTTACTGTCATCACGCCAGATCAGGTTATCGACGATGAAAATATCAACATCGATCACCACCACCACGACTGCAATCACGATGATCGTATTGCCGCCGTTATCATCATCATCATCATCGTCCGAGACACTGCCTTCCACGCGGACGATGTCGCCGATCTGGATCACGGTCAGCATCGGATCATTGACCTGAAGCTGGATATCAATGTCGTAGATCACGATGATATTGTTGATAATCTGCTGCACCGGCCCTTCGATCACGATGATGATGTCGTTATCGTCGTCATCGTCGTGCTGATAGTGGGCGACGTCAGTCACGGTGAAGGGCTGGCCGTTGGCAACGGCGGTCACGGTCGCTGTGTTGACCTGTGCGCCGTCATCATTCACCGCAAACGGCCCGATCACGCACTCGAAGCTCTCAGTCGGCCTCAGTTCCGCCGGGATCTGACAGCCTGCTGTGCTGAATTTGTCATCTGCCAGCGTGATATTGGTAAAGGTCTCGGTGCCTTCGTTGGTGACGAAAAAACGGAAAGCGACGGCATCATCTGACGGGACGATCAGCCCCGGCGCGGTATCAGCCGTATGCCATGTGCTGGTCCCCGCCAGGCTGACCATCTTTTCGACCGTCAGTCTGGGAAGGGTGCCTGCATAAAAATGGGCGGCGTTCGTATCGGTGAAAACCGCGCCGTCATGCTCGCCCGTGACGGTCGCCGTGCTGGTATGCTGGCCTTCAGCAGCCGGAATCGGCCCGACGACACACTGATAATTCTCAGCCGGGGCCAGCGGACCTATCGGCGCACACGAACTCAGGTCATGCACACTGTCCGTCAGGGCGATATTCTGCATCGGGAAGTCGCCGGTATTGGTGATCTGGAACAGGAAGGACACCGGCGTGCCGACATCCACCACCGGCCCGGTCGGGATCTCGGCATCGTTCCATGTACTCTGACCATCCACGGAGACTGACTTCACAACCCGGATGCCGACCTGTGTACAGGATGGCCCCGGAACCGCCCCGGCCTGAAAATCATTCCCGCCCTTCACGGCGGCGGTCACGGTGCCTTCGGTGACATTGCCCTCAAAGGTGATGCTGTAAACCCGTGTCTGATTGGCGGCCAGCGGCAGATCCCACTTGATGCCGTTGACTGCGGTCGTCGGATCAGTACCAAAGCTGACAGCCTGCACCGGGCTGTAAGCAACGGCTTGCAATGGCGTTTCACAGGTCGGGATCTCCAGATCGAAGTGGCTTAGATCGGGTGGTGTATTGGTCCCGGCAACGGTATAGGTAAACGTGGTACGGTTCGTCGCAGCATCGAATGCTCGTCCGCTGTAGTTGACGCTGAAACCGTTGAGAACGGTCCCCTGTGCGACAACTACCGCCTGTGTAATAAACAGGAGCACCGTTGCGATGACAAATAATAATCGCCGCTGATGTTGACGCATTTGATCTTTTCCTTTCAATCACAATCATGTGATCAGCGCTGTCTAAAACCTAACCGCTGCATGAATATCAATGTCGCAGGGACGCAACCGAGATGCGGTCTGATCACAGACAGGCGGCAGGGATCAGGTGAGGCGTGATGAAGGGGAAAAATCGCAGGGATGGAGGCGAAATATGAGGCTGACAGGCTGGTGCCTGGCCGTGATACAGATCGGGCAGCATCACCGCCGCCCGATTTGCATCATAGGAGTAAAGTCCTGACAGTTGTAACAACTACGGCAGCGGGATCACCGCATCCTGTCCGCCTGATGGGACCGCCCGCGCAGACGGCGTCAGCAGCAGGCTGATATCATCCACAAACAGCTTGCCACTGCCACCTTTCATCGCGATTTTGACCTTGGCTTTGGTCGGCACATCGATCACGGCATCAGAGGCGATCTGGAAGGTATACGGAAAGGTACCATGCGGGATCGTCAGACGCAGCTTGGTTTTGCTGCCGCTGCTGTAACGCACATTGACCAGAATTTTCGCCGCGTCCGGTGCCAGCTTTTTACCATACAGCCATGCCGAAAGCGTCAGCGTGTCGCCGTGAGAGAGCGTGCTGATGTCCGGCTTCTGCACAATGGCGCTGCTGACACCCGGCACGCCCTTCAGCATGAAAGCACACTGGCCGCTGTAGGCCTTCGACGGTTTGCCCGCCTTATCGCATTTGCGTTTGGCCTTGAACAGTTTGTTATCAGACCAGTTGGCGGCGGACTTGTTCGCAGCCCCGGCGATTTCAAAGCTGTTGTTCACCAGCAGTTCGCTGTCGGTGACGGCCTTGTCCAGCACAAACAGCGTGATCGAATGGGCCGGGAAGCTGGCCGTCAATCCACTGGATGCGACCGGCTGATCAGCAAGGCGCTGGATGGCGTTCAGGTTCGCGCTGCTGTAGCGATAGACCTCTGCCGCGCTGGTTGGGTGGAAGCCCTTGAGCTGAATCGGGCTGGTGATCGCGCCGCCGGTCTTGTTGATCACGATCACGGTCAGCGCCTGATCGCTGGTGCGGTGTGCGGCATAGATCGCAAGCTGGCCCTGATCGGTGCTGGTCGCCTGCACGCTGCGATCCCCGAATTGGCTGTACTCGCCGTCGTAGTTGAGGTACACACGGAAGGCATAGGCCGCCGGATCATTCACATTGAATTCATGCGACGGCCACAGCGTCGCCATGTCGAGCCGTTCGCGGCCAAAGATACCGAGCACATCGGCCTGCGTCAGTGCGCCGTTCATGTGTTTGAGCGCACCGAAGTTGTATTCACCAATGGCGATCTTCGTCCCCGGATAATTGTCCGCCACCCACTGATGCATACGCGGGATGAGCTGAATCGGCGGCTCGCCGCTGTCACCAATCCAGCTTTCGTCGATATATTCCGGGTCCCACAGCGAACGGGTAGAGCGCAGACGCAGCGCCGCCGTATCCGGGTCTATGATCTCATTGAGGGTGGTCCCGCCCTGCGGATAATAATGCTCGTCCAGATAATCCAGAATGCGGACGCCGTGCATCTGTTCGTACAGGCGCATCTGCTGGAGATACCATTCGACAAACGGGATGTCGCCATGTGCGCGGCGGTCCGGGCGGCTTTCCCACCAGTTCCCACCCGCAGCCATATCCAGCGCGGAGTAGAAATAGCCGGTCCAGCCCCATTCCCCCGGCCCACCCACCAGCGCGGACGGGTCTACCGCTTTGATGGCCGCCGCATACTGATAGGTCTTATCGCGCAGGGCATCATAACCCAGCGGCTGCGGGTGGATGTCGCGGTGGGTGGAGTTCCACAGGAACGGCTCGTTATCCAGATTGTAATATCTCACGCCACCGCTGGCTGCATCCCCGTATCTGGCGATCAGGTGCTGCATCCACGCCTGTA
>CAYNDH010000220.1:0-6479 GCA_964395665.1 uncultured Anaerolineaceae bacterium | reverse complement strand
TCGGAGATCTCCGGCAGATAATACGCCCGGCTGCCATCCGGCTGGGCAGCCATCACCTCTGGCAGTTCTTCCGCCTGACGGACGAAGATATTACCAGCGTCCTGCACCTGATAGCCAAGCTGTTTCAGTTGGGTATGCAGCCCGGCATAGCGGATAGCACTCGGCCCCATGTCCACACCACGCCGTCCCTGTCCGAGATCCATGGGAATGCCAAAAATACGAATGACCTGATCTGACTTCATCTGTACCTTCTCCTTGTGTGCTACCGTGTATGTCCATAGTGGGCGTTTGCTGCTGCTTTACGCCATTATCGCATATCACGGAAGCAGATGAGCAGACGGGATGAAAATCACATCGGGGAAAGGATAGAGGAAGGTTGTTTCGCGAATTATCCCGTATTTCATTTTCGGTTCAGATGTTTACAGCGGACACGGTGTGTTGAGGTAGGTTATCGATACACATGGGGCCGGATTCTTCCGGCCCAGGTCGATCACCAGTTTTCAGATCGCCCGCTCTTTAAATACCTGCCCTTATTAAACATAACGGGAAGAGGGCTATTCCCTCACAACAGGCGCGGCTGATTGGCTGGGGCAGCCTCAAATGCGCCTTCGATCTCCAGCAGCTTCTGCTTGCGCTCCACGCCCCAGCGATAGCCGGAGATCTGGCCGTCGCTCTTGATCACACGATGACAGGGGATGACCACTGCCAGCGGATTGGCCGAGATAGCCCGCGCCACCGCCCGGACGGACTCCGGCTGGCCGATAGCACTGGCGATGTCGGCATAGCTGCGGGTATCCCCCACCGGGATATCGCGCAGTGCTTCCCACACCCGCCGCTGAAAGGCCGTCGCACGCACATCCGTCGGCAGCGCGTGCAGCGTGCTGTACTGCTGCACATCATGGCTCTGGCTCTGAAGCACCGTATAGACAAGCTGCACCCATCCGTTGAACTCCGGATCATGATCGTCATGCGGCTGGATGGCGACCAGCGCCGCCTGCGGATATTCGGCACGCAGTTCGTTCAGCAGACCATCGGTATCATCGGCATTCGCCAGACGCACCGAACACAGGCCCCGTTCGGTGGCGGCGATCAGCAGCATACCCATATCGCACGGCAGCAGCGCATAGCGAATCACCTGCTCGGCGCCGCCTTTCTGATATTCACTCGGCGTCATCCCTAATCCCCCTGTATACACCTGACTGATGGACTGATAACCCGCCTCATAGATCGCATCCGTCACCCGTCCGCCATCACGCAGCCCGGCTTTCAGACGTTCCATGCGGCGGCTGTCGAAATACTGGCGCGGGCTGACTCCGGTAATCCGCTTGAATAGGCGCTGCAAGTGAAACGGGCTGTAGTGGAAGCACGCCGCCAGCGCTGCCAGCGTCGGACGGGTTTCCGCACTATCGAGATATTCACACATCGCCTGCACAAGCTGAAGCTGTTCCTGAATATCATCCGGTTGGCAGCGTCTGCACGCCCGATAACCCGCTTTTCTGGCATCTTCCGGCGTCTCGAAGAATTCCACCTGTTCGCGCTTTGGCCGCCGTGACGGGCAGGTCGGACGGCAGTAAATGCCGGTCGATTTCACCGCATAGATGAACACATCATCATAGGTCCGGTCACGATTGAGTACCGCCTGCCAGTAGAGGGTGGGTTCGTTCACGATCGTGTCCTTTCCTTAAGCATTCGGATGCGCTGCCGGTCTGGATGTGTACCAGCGGCAGGACGTCTGTTAAAAACTGTCGATGTACAGACAAAAACAGCATAACGCAGACGGCCTTAATCAGCACTTCGATTCTTGCGCTCAATGTATCCAATTTCACAGGCGGGATGAGAAACAGCGGGCAACCAGCAGACAAACAGCGGACAAACAGCAGGCGAACAGCAGGCTAAAATGGCCCCTGCACAGACTTTATTTTGCAGAATTTACTTTCTTCGAGCGCGTTTTGTAATATACTGTAATTAATGATATAGTAACAAACAGATATACACCAGGTAAAACGATGATCACAGCCGACGCCGCACTGATAATCCTGATCCACCGCGACATGGCCCCCGCGCTCGGTTTGTATCGTGTAGCGCTCAGCATGTTCGCGGTGATTACCGGCGTGACACGTGCGGGGCTGTATGAGATGTTCCCCGGCTATGAAAATGACTGGTGTGTTCGCCTGCTGGCGGACTGGGGACCGCGTCCATCGGTAGAACATGCACAAGATAGCGATCATGTATCAGCCGACCTCGATTCAGTCGATCTGATCAACTTCATGGCACAGGACAGGATGTCGATGGTGATGATCCCGCTGATAACGGCGGGGCGCTGGTGGGGCTTTGTCCGGCTGGAAGACTCGCGTCCGGATTATATATGGGAAGCGGCTGAAGTGAATGCACTGAGGCAGGTCGCGCATCAGATTGAGTTCGCCATCAGTCAGCATCATCTGCCACACGGGCAGCCTCTCTGACGATCCGGCGGTGCAGAGACAACAGCGAACACGGCGGTGCGATTTGCCCTGTCCGCTGCTGATAGAGATCATCCGATACTACGACGTTTTACGACACCTGAAGCGCGGGCTTGCGGGTGGTCCAATCGGTGGTGCGCTCGTAAATGTGGCCGACACGCAGCACGGTCTGCTCGTTGAAGGCCGCGCCCAGAAGCTGCAACCCAATCGGCAGGCCATCGTTGTCAAACCCGCACGGGACGTTCAGGCCGCAGATGCCGCCCAGATTGGCCGAGATCGTCAGCATATCGGTCAGATACATCTGAAGCGGATCATCCGTATTCGCCCCGATTTTGAAGGCCGTCGTCGGCGCAGTGGCACACGCCAGCACATCGACCTCTTTGAAGGCGTTATCAAAATCCTGCTTGATCAGCGTGCGAACCTGCGCGGCCTTGCCATACCATGCATCATAATAACCAGCAGACAGTGTATACGTCCCCAGCATGATACTGCGCTTGACTTCGTCACCGAAGCCTTCGGCACGGGTGGATTTGTACGTGTCCCACATCTGGCCTTTTTCCACACGCTGGCCGTAGCGGACGCCATCATAGCGGGCGAGATTGGCGCTGGCTTCAGCCTTCGCAAGGATGTAATAGACCGGCAGGCTGTACTCGGTATGCGGCAGGCTGACTTCGACCGTGACCGCGCCGAGCGATTCCAGGTGAGCAATCGCGGTCCGCACAGCGTTTTCGACTTCCGGCTGCATCCCGGCGATAAAGTATTCCTTCGGGATACCGACGCGCAGGCCAGCCAGCGGTTTGTCGGCATCGGCATTTTCGCGCAGCGCCGCCAGATAATCCGGGACTTCCGTCGGCATACTGGTAGCGTCCAGCGGGTCCTGCCCGGCCATCACCTGAAGCAGACGCGCCGCATCTTCGACGGTGTGCGTCATCGGCCCCGGCTGATCCAGCGATGAACCGTAAGCGAACAGGCCATAGCGCGAAATGCGCCCGTAGCTCGGCTTCAGCGCCGGGATGCCGCAGAACGCCCCCGGCAAACGGATGCTGCCGCCGGTATCCGTCCCCAGCGCACCAGCGCACAGATCGGCGGCGACGGCTGCCGCACTGCCCCCACTGCTGCCCCCCGGCACGCGCTCCAGATCCCACGGGTTGCGCGTGATGAAAAAGCCGCTGTTCTCGGTCGAAGATCCCATCGCGAATTCGTCCAGATTGAGCTTGCCGAGCATCACCATCCCGCCATCCACCAGCCGTTGGACGCAGGTCGCATTGAACACCGGCACGTAACCCTTCAGGATTTTGGATGCAGCGGTCGTCTCGATGCCTTCAGTCGAGATCACATCCTTGATCGCCAGCGGAACCCCCAGCAGCGGGCGGGTATCGCCGTCCTTGCGCTGACGGTCGGCCTGTTCAGCATCAGCCAGTGCGCGTTCCGCTGTCACGGTGATATAGGCCCTGATCGTCGGGTCCACCGCCGCGATACGGTCAAGGTAAGCGCGTGTCAGTTCGACCGACGAAAACTCGCCTGCTTCCAGACCGGTGAGGATCTGGGTAATCGTCAGTCCAGTGAGATCCGTCATAGTGAATCATTACCTCAATTGTCAGTGGGTGAAAAGTCTGGCCGAGTATAGCAGAAAATGCGATCCGGCGGGGCGTGTGACCTGAAAATGGTGTGGGAGCAGGTGGACGCCCCTACAGCATCCCCCGATCACCCTTTGCAGGGACAACGCAGTCTCTGTCCGGTTTGGCTCCATCTGCTTAACCCACTTTATCGCAGATCGTCGAAATTTTATCCCAAATTTGCGATATATTGGGATATAATCGGAATCTTTCAGGGAAAAACTGCACATTTCGATTCACATTATCCCAATGTGACGCCCTCGCGCTGCATCCGGTCATCGTATGATCCGACTATCGAGAAGCCGTGCAATCCGCAGTAGAATAGAAACATCAGAGGATCACTGGAAGCTGTCATGTTAAAGTTACCGTTTATCGTTCTGGCACACGGCGCATTAGGCCCATGGGATGAGGTCATCTTCCTGAGCGTGGCCGCTGTCTTTCTGATCTTTATGGGGATCAGTTGGGTTCGCAGCCGGTCAATGGAGCCGGAGTATGAAGAGGAAGATGCGGTCATGGCGGGCACCGAGTCCAGCAGTCCTGCCGCCCCGTCGGTCACGCCGTCCGTACCGAGTGCTGAACGTTTCGAACTCAAATAGCTGCGAATTGAAACCCGCGCACGCCGGACGCATCATCCCCGCATACCGGATCGTGAAAGATCACCGGTCCCCGCCTCATCTCAGATGCTGTGAGCATTGGAGAAAACAACGGGGACCTCATGGCGATAACCGACACCGACATACAGACACCAAACCGCACCGGCTTCTGGGTGCTGGTAGCGACGATTTCCGCTTCCAGCATGGCCTTCATCGATCAGACCGCGCTCAACATCACCCTGCCCGCGATTCAGGCCGAGCTTCAGGCCAGCGGCGGCGACCTGCTGTGGATCGTCAACATCTATCAACTGATGCTGGCATCGCTGATTCTGGTCGGCGGTTCTATGGGAGACCGCTACGGACGGCGGCGCATTTACCTGATCGGCATCGCCATCTTCACCGCCGCGTCGATCACCTGCGGATTCGCGCCCACCACCGGTCTGCTGATTGCAGGGCGTGCCCTGCAAGGCATCGGCGGTGCGCTGATGATCCCCGGCAGTCTGGCGATTGTCTCGGCCTACTTCGATGACCAATCGCGTGGACGTGCGATTGGCATCTGGTCATCATTCACCACCATGACTTCAATTCTCGGCCCGGTTCTGGGTGGACTGCTGGTGGATGCCAACTTCTGGCGCGGGATCTTCTTTATCAACATCCCACTGGCGGCGCTGGCGGTCTTTGCCCTGCTGCGTTATGTGCCGGAAAGCCGCGATGAGGATGCACCGCGTCGGCTGGATCTGCTCGGAACAGCGCTGGTCACGGTTGGGCTGGCGGGGATTGTCTTCGGTGCGACCGAATTAGGCCGCTTTGATGCCGACCGGCTCGCCCCAACACCGGTGCTGTACGCCTCACTGGTGATCGGTGTGCTGGCGCTGATCGCGTTTGTCGTGGTCGAGTCGCGCATTCGCAATCCGATGGTCTCCCTCAAGCTGTTCGCCTCTCGTACCTTCACTGGTGCCAACGCCCTGACGCTGTTCCTGTACGGGGCGCTGGCCGGGGCGCTGCTGTTCTTCCCGCTGAATCTCCAGCAGATACAGGGCTATACCGGCACACAGGCCAGTCTCGCCCTGCTGCCGTTCTCCATTCTGCTGATGATCATCTCGCCGTGGATGGGAAATGTCGTCAACCGCTTTGGGCCGCGCCTGCCGCTGGTGATCGGTCCGGTGCTGGTCGGATTCGGCTTTCTGGCGCTGTCCCTGCCGGGGATTACGGACGGCATCAACAGCTACTGGACGACCTATTTTCCGGGTGCGGTGCTGCTCGGCGTTGGGATGGGTATCACCGTTGCACCGCTGACAACTGCCGTCATGGGATCGGTGTCACAGCGCAGCGCCGGCGTCGCCTCAGGAATCAATAACGCCTTCTCGCGTGCGGCGGGTGTGCTGGCGATTGCCATCATGGGCGGGATCGCACTCAGCACGTTTATGACCACCCTCAGCGTCTCATTGGACGCCAGCGCCGTCCCTGACGATGTGCGCGGTGCGGTGGTCGCCAGTGCGGACCGTCTCGGCGCGACCGAAGCCCCCGAAGGCACTGCGGATGAGGTGGCCGCCGTGGTCGATAGCGCGGTCGCGGAGTCCTTCCTGCAAACCTTCCGCCTGATGATGTACATCGGCGCGGGTCTGGCATGGATCAGCGCACTAGTGGCTGCCCTGCTGATCGAGGATCAATTGCGGCCTAAACGGAAGGTTGCATGAGGTGGATAGATTTATCACAAGTGTAGGGGCGGGATTCTTCCCGCCCACAATCATCTGTACATCCTATGAACAGGTTTTTAAGGCTGCTTCCGCAGCGCGAAGACCAGCCCACCC
>CAYNDH010000219.1:0-6483 GCA_964395665.1 uncultured Anaerolineaceae bacterium | reverse complement strand
ACGGCAAGCTGGTGGAGGCGCTGCCGGTGGACCGCGCGTGGGCGGAGCTCATCGTCAACGCCGAGGACGACCTGCTCCCATTCCTGGGGGTGACGAGCTCGATCGACAGCCTGCACCGGATGACGCGCGAGGACCGCGACCTGGAAGGGCTCGTGGTGCACGGCAGCGACCACCTCACCGCGTACAACCTGTACGCGGAGGCGTATCGCGAGGCCGGCTACATCGGCGAGGTGTACGGGCTGCCGCGCCAGCTCTTCGACGCGGAGAAGGTGGCCGAATGGTCGGAGCGGCGCGGCGTGCTGGTGAAGGCGCTGGAGGACGCGGCGCTCGCCATGGCGAGCGTCTACCGCAGCGTCGGTCTGCCGCTCCCCACGCACATGCCGTTCGCGGGCGAGCGGGTGCACCGGCGCTTCGCGGACCTCGTCGCGCGGTTCATGCCCTTCGACCTCGTGATCGACGAGGAGACGGCGTGGGGCGAGCCGGCGCGCGTGTCGAAATCGAGCGTGTGCGGAAGCTGGGGCGCGGTGGCGGGGTCGCTGCGCTACTTCGCCGACCGGTTCGGCGTGCCGCGCGCGTCGATCGAGGGTACGCAGATCCCGCTCGACTTCATCCGCAAGTATGCCACGCGCGGCGAGCGTGCGCTGGAGTACGAGCCGCGCCGCAAGCATGCGCCGCTCGTCATCACGCACCGGGTGGAGTACAACGGCTTCGAGCTGGAGCGCGAGACCGAGGCGCTCACCGACTCGTGGCCCGACGAGCTGCTCCCCGACATCCACCGCGTGCTCGCCCGCGCGCTGGCTCGCGGTGAGGCCCGCCACTCGGCCGTCAAGCGCAACCTCCAGGTGGTGGAGGAGGTGCGCGAGCTGTGGCGCCGCTCCGCCGGCCGCACGCCGCGGCTGGACGAGCGCGAGCTCGCCGAGTGGTACGCCGAGCGGCTGGCCGAGCAGGAGGTACGCAACCTGGAGTCGTTCCGCGCCGCGCAGCTCCGCGTGTACCGCGACGCCTTCGTGAGCGACGAGGAGACCGACCGCCTGGCCGAGCTCCCCGACAGCGTGGAGGTGCGCGGCCGCGAGGTGCCGATCGGCTACGAGGTGGTGGGCACGGAGGACGGGCCCGCGGGTGTGGTGCGGCTGCGACTACCCGAGAAGCTGGCGCGCACGCTGGTGGAGGAGGAGGTGCCGGTGCTCGACCGGCCGGTGCGCTTCCTGGTGCTGCGCGGCCAGCGCGGCGCCGTGCGCGCCGACACGATCGAGGACTTGCAGGAGATGCTCGACCGGCCGTGGACGCCCGAGGAGGTGGAGGAGACGCGGGACGACGGCGAGCCGCGTCGCCGGCCGCCGCGGAGCCTGCGCGGCGAGCAGCGGGGCGGAGGCGAGGGACGGCGCGACGGCCGGGCCGACGGGCGCGGGTCGGGTGGGGGGCGGGGCGGGGGATCGCGATTCGCGCGCGGGGCCAGGCGCGGGCGCAAGCGGCGGGACTGAGCGGGGGAGTGGTGCCCGACCTTCAGCTCCGTCCACATTGACCTATTTGTCACAGGTCCCTACCATCGGGTCATGAGCATCCATCTACGTCCCGACCAGGAAGCCCACCTGCGGGAGATCGCTGCCCGCCGCGGCCGCGACGCGAGCCAGCTCGCCCAGGAGGCCGTTGATCGCCTATTCGAGCGCGAGGACCGCCGTGCCGCGCTGCTTGTAGATCTGGACGAAGCCGAGGAATCCCTCGCGCGAGGCGAGGGCCGGGAGATCACCCCGGATTCCATGCGTGAGCTCGCGGCGACAGTGAAGGAGCGGGGCAGGGCGCGCCTCGCCAGCGGTGGGACAGCTCCCCGCTGATGGCCCACCGCCTTTCTCCAGAGGCCGAGGCCGAGCTGGACGAAGTCTGGCTCTACATCGCGGGACACAGCAGTGCCGAGACGGCGGACCGCTTCATCGACCGCTTGACCGGCGCCTTTCTCATGCTTGGTGTCCATCCCTACGCAGGGCGGGCGCGCGACGAGCTGCGCGGCGGCTACCGGAGCTTTCCGGTAGGGGAGTTTCTCATCTTCTATCGCGTCGAGGGCCGCAGCGTGCTGATTTTGCGCGTCGTGCATGGCCACCGGGATGTCGACGCGATGCTGTAACAGGCCCATTCTGCTGAATCCATGAACCGTTCATGCAGGCTCTGCAGGACTTCATCCGGAAGGGTGGATAGGCGTTGTTGGTCGAATAGCTGACGGGCACAGGACACGGGGCTCATCTGCACGAGCTTCCTACAGTGTCGATGAAACCGCCGTCTACGGGCGACGCACGACGATCTGGCGTAGGACGCGGCGTTCGTCCGGCGGGAGGAGCTCGCCCTCGAGGAGCTGTAGCACGGCGCTGAAGCCTGAGCCGCGAAAGAGCTGCTTCACGAGCCATGACAGCCCTGCAGCACGGACGGCCTGCTCCGCAATCAACGGATGATAGCGATACGCCCGTCCCTCCCTGGTGTGCCCGACGAACTGCTTCGCCTCGAGGTTCCGGAGAATCGTGAGCACGGTGGTGTAGGCGAGAGGCACGGGGAGACGCTCGCGCACTTCGGCCACGGTGCGCGGGGCGCGCCAGAGAACGTCCATCACGTCGAGTTCGCGCTCTCCCAGCGACAGCTTCGGCATCATCACCTGAGGGCACGGGGACTGCCGACGCACCTCCGGCGCCTGGTACGCTCGGTCGGATCTCGTCGATCTTGTGGTCACGGACGCCGCCGCCAGATGCTGAGGGTGTCCTCACCGTCCGGCTCTCGCGGCGCCACTCCCTGCGTCTGGGCCGTTCGTCCAATCTCTCCGCAGAACTCGATGCGGCGCGCCCCGAGGCTCCCGGCGTCAGCCGGTGTGGCCGCTCCTTCCGGAGACGCTGGGTCAACCGCGACGTAGGGCCGGAAGAAGGTGCTGTCGCCCCGTCGGAGTGCGACGACCCGGGCCGCGTACGTGCCGGGGGGGCGGCCCGGTATGGCGAGCCGCGTCGGCCCTGCCTGCGCCCATGCGGTGTCGGCCTGGTGCGACCATCCCACTTCCGACAGCCCGAGCTGTTGGAAGGCGCGTGCATGCCGCGCCGCCACCGAGTCGGGCGGGAGCACCGTGCGAAAGGCCGCCCACCAGCAGTAGCGCTCCGGGGCCGGCGCGGGCTCGGTTGCGGCGACCGGTTCAGGCACACGCCGACATCCTGCGAGCCACGAGCTGGCGGCGAGCGCCAGCAAGAGCGAGACGCGCGTCCGACGCCCACGAGGAGCCATCGAGGTCGCAGTGACCGTGCACCGGGGATTCATCGGAGGCATGGGGGCATCCTCACTCCGCTCGCAGGGCCTGCGCGGGGTCGGTACGGAGGACGCGTCGCGCCGGGACATACGACGCGCCCACCGTGACCAGCCCGAACAGCAGGGCGATGGCCCCGAACGTCCACGGGTCCATCGGCCCGATGCCGTGCAGCATGCTCGCGAGGTACCGTGTGGCCACCACGGAGCCGACCAGCCCGACCGCGATGCCGGCCGCCGCGATCCGCACGCCCTCGCGGACGATCATGGCCGTGACCTCGCGCGGCTGCGCGCCCAGCGCGACGCGGATCCCGATCTCGTGCGTCCGCCGGGCCACGACGTACGCGACCACGGCGTAGAGCCCGATCGTCGCGACGACGAGGGCCGTGACGCCGAGGATGACGAGGAGCACCATGCGGAAGCGTGCCGGCGCGAGACGGTCGCGGAGATACGCATCGGCGGTGGTGACGGCACCAACCGAGATCGTCGGATCCACCGCCGCGATCGCTCGCCGCAGCGCCGGCAGTGGCACCGGCGCGTCATGAGCGCCACGCACGAGGATGGCCCCGGCGGGTGCTGACCCAGAGAGCGGCGCATACACCTGCAGACGGCCCGCGTCCCCGCGCGCTCCGGGCACGCGCACGTCCTCGCTGATGCCAACGACCGTCACCCATGGTGCGTTGTCGCCGAAGCGGACGCGCGCCCCGAGGGCTCCGCCACCGGGCCAGAGTCGTTCCGCGAGCGTGCGATTCACGACCACCTCCCCCGGCGCCCCACCCGCCGTACTCGAGCTCAGCGTGCGCCCCTGCAGCAGGGGGATGCGCGCCGTCTGGAAGTAGCTCTCAGTCACGAAGGACTGGGTGAACTCGCCGACCTGCGCGGGGCGCTCCCCACCGGCTGGTCCGGAGACAACGACCGGCGCGCTCGCCACGAACCCCTCGCCCGGGAGGGTGCCCGCCGCCACCGCCACGACCCCAGGCAGGTCACCGACGCTCGCGAGCACCGCCGTGCGGAGTCGGTCGCGGGCATCCGCGTCGGCGCCGCGGAGACTCACGCCGATCGAGACGAGTGACGCCGGGTCGAAGCCCAGGCGGAGCTGCTGGAGCGAGAGGTAGGAGCGGACGAGCAGTCCGCCACCCACGAGCAGCACCAGCGACAGCGCGAGCTGTGCGACCGCGAGCCCGGCGCGCAGCCGACGTGCGCCGACGTCGCTCCCGCCAGCGCGAGCGTTCGCGCGCAGCGCCTGGCTCGGGCCCTGCCGACCCGAGACGAGCGCCGGGACGCAGCCAAAGAGCAGCGCGGTGGCGACAGAGATCCCCACCGTCCACAGCAGCGTCGCGGCCTGGAGACGTACCGAGGCGAGGTGCTCGAGCGACGGCGGGCGCATCGCGACGATGGCTGCGAGGCCCTGCCAGGCGATCAGCAGGCCGAGGGCACCACCCAAGAGCCCGAGGAGAACGTTCTCCGTGAGCGACTGGCGCACGAGCCGCGCCCGCTCCGCGCCGAGCGCGCGCTGCACCGCGAACTCGTGTCGTCGCGGCCAGGCGCGCGCGAGCACCAGGTTGGCGACGTTGCAGCACGCGACGAGGAGCAGGACGGCGACGGCCGCGAAGAGCACGCGAAGGGTGCGCGCCTCGCGCGCATCGAGGAACTCCTGCGCCCGCATCACTCGTGCGTGCATTCTGGCGTATCGGCTCGTGTCGGGGTGCGCCTGGAGCACCGTCTGCAGCTCGCTCGTCGCCTGCTCGCGTGTGGTGCCGGGCCGCAGGCGAACGACGGAGGCGCTGTTGCCGGCGAGCGAGTCGCGGCTTGTCGGCAGCCAGACGGCGGGCGCGGCCCGGGTGGACAACGGGACCGCCATGGTCGCGGGCGCCACGCCGACGACGGTGCGCGGCACCCCGTTCACCTCGATCGACGCGCCCAGGACGTCGACGCGACCGCCGTACCGATGCCGCCACAGGTCGTGTCCGATCATCGCCACGGGAGCGCTGCCGGGCCGCGCCTCGTCCGCCGTGAAGGCGCGGCCGAGCACGGGCTGGAGGCCGAGCGTGCGCACGAAGCCCGGCGTGATCAGGGCCCCGGGCACCGTGTCGCCGGGTTCCTCCGATAGCCGGAGCCACCGCTCCCGCGAGGCACCGAAGGCCTCGACCGTGGTGGAGCGCGCCTCCCAGGCCGTCATGAGCTCCGCGCTGACCGGGAACACCAGGTCACCCGAGGCCAGCCGTGGCATCACGATGCGGCCGCCGTCAGGATAGGGCAGCGGGACGAGCAGGAGATGATACACGACGCTGAAGATCGCCGCGTTCGCGCCGATGCCGAGGGCGAGCGTCAGCGCGGTGATGGCCGTGAAGCCGGGCGTGCGGCGCAGGCCGCGGAGGGCGATCCGGACATCACGCGCAAGTCGATCCATGAGGTCTCTCCGGTCGTGGCGACGCTGACGCGTGGTATCGTGCGTCACGAGCACCTGTCTGATGCGCGCGACGTCGCCGAACCGCTCGCGCGCCGCCCGCTCGGCGTCGCCGGCCGCGAGGCCCCGTGCCTCGTAGTCGCGTCGCCGCATCTGCAGATGAAACTCGAGCTCCTCGTCTACCTCGGCGGCGACGTCGGGCCGCCAGAGCTCCCAGGCACGGGGGGAAGGCTTCCGCACGCTGATCGCCTCAACCGAGGGACGGTGCTTTCTTGAGGACGCGCGCGACCGCCCCCGCATAGCGCAGCCACACTCTGGCCTCGGCGCGCAGGTGCGCGCGGCCGGCCGTGGTGATGGTGTAGTAGCGGGCGCGGCGGTTGTTCTCCGACAGCCCCCACTCCGAGGTCACCCACCCGCGATCCTGCAGCCGACGCAGCGTCGGGTACAGCGACCCTTCCTCGATTCGGAGCACATCGTCGGTTGCCGTCTCGACCCAGCGCGCGATGCCATAGCCGTGCGCGGGTTGGACGAGGAGGGCTTTGAGCACGAGGATCCCGAGGGTTCCCTGAAGCAGATCTCCGTTATCCGCGGCCACGGTTCTCCCTGACAAGACTATGGGAACAATACAGTGAATGCTGCCGCACGCAAGAGCTGTCACGACTCACCAAGCCCCAGGAGCACCAGCGACTCGATTGCGAACGCTTCGTAGCTGTAGCGCCGCGTACACCGCCCGCCGCGCTCATCCCAGCGCCGTCACCTCGTACTCCTCCGTGCGCACCACCCGGAAGCCGCGCGCCAGGTAGTTGGGC
>CAYNDH010000218.1:1288-6540 GCA_964395665.1 uncultured Anaerolineaceae bacterium | reverse complement strand
GCCGCTAACGATCACGCCGTGACATGGCATCCCGATGGACAGCACGTGGTCATCACCCGGACGTATCCTGATCGACGTGGCAATGAGGTCTATCGTGTCGATCTGCCCGCTGGCAGTGTCGAGCCGCTGATCGCCGATGAGGATTATCAGCAGACGACGGTGCGTTTCAGCCCGGATGGATCGCGGATCGCGCTTGATCGTTACAATCTGGCTGAAGCGGATGCCACAAGCACCGTCGAGATCTGGACCTACAAGTTCGCCGATGACGGGCTGGCGGATGGCACGCTGACACAGGCTGCCGCTGACGGCTTCCTGCCGAAATGGATGCCTCCAAATGCAGGCATGGCCGGAAGTGCAGGCATGGCCGGAAACGGGGCAGGAAATCCATGAGCCTGCGTCAGCGTCTGGGATTTGATCGCACCATCCTGATCGTGATCGCTATTCTGGTCGCGGTGGTGCTGCTGACGGCGGTCCTGCTGCTGATCCAGCCGCCCCCGTCAACGACACCGCTGCTGGCCTATCTCGCGCCCTCTGCCGGGCCGTTCAATATCTGGCAGGTGGACCCATCACAGCCAGACAGCGCCCGCGCCATCACCACATCGGAAACCGGCGTCTACGATTTCGCCGTCAGCGTCGATGGCCGTTATATCGCCTATTCTGAAGAATACGACGGCGGCCAGACGGCGAATCTCATGCTGCATGACCGCACGCTGAATACCACGCGCCTGCTGGTGGAATGTGCCTCACAGGATGCCTTCTGTTTTTCCCCGGCGTGGCGCTCCGATGGGCTGATGCTGGCCTATCAGCGCCGGGAAGCCGATGATGTGTTGATGGCAGGTTATCTGTGGCTGCTGGATTTGAGCGTCGAACCGCCAGCGACCGTACCGCTCTTCCCGGATGGGGATGTTTACGCGAATGATCCGCAGTGGTCGGCCAATGGCAGCCGACTGGCATTTTACGATGTCGCGACGCAGAGTGTGCTGGTCTATGATTTCGCCGCCACTACCGAGCAGACGCGGGTTTTCGCCCTGCCCGCCGGGAATGGCAGCAGCGGCACCCTGTCCCGCGATGGCCGCCTGCTCATCTTCCCCGAACTGATTATTGCCGAGCCGGCACGCTCCGTGCTGAAGTACGTCGATCTCGGAAGCGGTACCCAGCGCACACTGACCCTGGAAGGCGAACTGACTGATGATCGCTTCGCCCGCTGGCATCCGGATGGCGAACGGGTGGCGATCACCCGCCGCTATCTTGATGATGAGCGCTTCACATTTGGCGATCAGGTCTATCTGGTGGAAGCGGTAACCGGTGACATCAGCCCGCTGATCTTTGACCGCAGCTACCAGCACAGCGAACTGACATGGTCACCGGATGGCACACAGCTCGCCGTGCATCGCGTACAGCTTGAAGGCCGGACTACAGTCGGCACACCGGAGATCTGGGTCTATTCACTGACGGACAGTGCCCTGACGCGGGTGGTCGATGATGGCTTTTACCCGCGCTGGATCAGTCCTCAAACGTCACGCTGACGATATTGGTAAAGGGTGTGCAGTGATAGCGGGTGGCGCTGTTCCACGGCTCGCCATAGCAGAAGTAATCCCTGCCGATCACCGCGCCGGATGAGGTCATCGTGTGGCTGCGGTCGCCGGTATCCAGCGGGACGGCGAAGTGCAGCGTCCACGGCTGATTTTCGGCATCCAGCCTTTTCAACAGCGCGTAGAGGTCTTCATCCGGGGCAGCAGACTGCGCCTGAAGGCCACCCTGACCAGCCTGTGGGCCGTTCTTCAGGCCGTCCATGAGGCCGTCGGTCAGCGCACCGGTCCCGGCCAGCCAGCCGATCACACCGGCCAACAGGATCAGAATCAGGGGAAGCAGAAGTCGTCGATTTTGAAGCATACCAAACCCTAACTTGGACGTTGTCTTTCGGCTTTTCATTTGCTATATTGCCGGTAACGCTCGTACCAAACAGAAAGAAAAGTACTACGCAATGTCACAAAACACAATGACTGGTGTTGTCAAGTGGTTCAACAATACCAAAGGCTTCGGCTTTATCACGGTCGAAGGCAGACCCTCTGACGTGTTCGTCCACTATTCCGCAATCAAAGGCGACGGCTTCAAGACACTGGAAGAAGGCGATCAGGTTCAATTCATTATCGGCACCGGTCAAAAAGGTGAAGAAGCCCGCGACGTCATCAAACTCTCTAACAGCTAATTCTGTATCAGATCTGACCCTTCATGAAGAGCGTCCTGCACAGGGCGCTCTTTTGATTCCTGCCGCAGATGGTGTGTCTGCCAATTTTTTACAGCTTTTTAGCAACCTTAAGCGATGATTTTTATATTTAGGTTACAGGTAGTGAGGGTGAGAATGCCAAAATCCAGCAGACGGTTACTGGCGCACAGGTCGGGGATACCCTGACACTGAGTGGTTATGTGAATGCGTGATCATGTGATCATGACATAGGCAGGACAGCCCTCAAATGTGATGACTGTCCTGTTTTTATGATAACTGGCGTGAGAACACCTCATCTTTACGCTGTGACTCTTTTGCGCTAGAGTCAAAGGGACAGGACCGGACGCTGCTCTCGCCCAGCTTTCACTCAACAGCGCTGCTGTCCACAGTAGTGATTTTAACTTCGCGACTTTTAACGCCACGTTTACTCCAAAGAGGCAGCCAGAACAGCTTCATGCGTATTATCGTCAAGGTTGGCACCAGTACGCTTACCGGCGGCACCCCGCATCTTAATCGCCAGCGGATGCTCGAAATCGTCCAGCAGATTGCACACCTTCACCAGCAGGGGCATGAGATCGCGCTGGTGTCATCGGGGGCCACAGCGGCAGGCCGTGACCGGCTCAACTTCCCGGATTTCGGGCGGTCAGTCCCGGCCAAGCAGATGCTGAGCGCGGTCGGGCAAGGGCGGCTGATGCACTATTACAGCGAGCTGTTCGATATTTTCAGTATCGTCGTTGGGCAGGTGCTGCTGACACGGGATGATCTTAGCAGCCGGGTACGCTACCTCAACTGCCGCGATACGCTGGTCACGCTGATCGAGCGCCGCATTATCCCGATCATCAACGAGAACGACACAACCGTCACCAGTGATGTGCGTGTGGGGGATAACGATAACCTCTCGGCGATGGTCGCGACGACGGTCGATGCCGATCTGCTGATTATCCTGACCGATATGCCCGGCCTGTTTACGGCTGATCCGCGCAAGCGACCGGATGCCCGGCTGATCCCGCTGATCGAACGCATCGACGAGCAGACCTATGCGCTGGCCGGCGGCACGGGGACCAGTCTCGGCACGGGTGGGATGATCACCAAGATTGAGGCCGCGCATACCGCCAGCCGCAGCGGTGTGATGACAGTCCTCGCCAACGGCAACGAAGAGAATGTGCTGCTGCGCGTGGTCGCGGGGGAAGACATCGGCACCCGTTTTGCGCCGGTCATCTCGGTGCTGGAAAGCCGCAAGCGCTGGCTGCTCACGGATAAGGTTCAGGGTACGATCACGATTGACGAAGGCGCGGCGCGGGTGCTTCGCAGCGGAAAAGCCAGCCTGCTGCCGGTGGGCGTGACGCGCATCAGCGGTGTCTTTATGCGCGGCGCGACCGTTTCAGTCCTCACACCGGACGGGACGCCGCTGGCCCACGGCATGACGAATTATAACGCCGGTGATCTGGCCCGGCTGATCGGTGTGAAGTCCGACCGTATCAGTGAGATCCTCGGCTATACCTACGGCGATTACGTTATCCACCGCAATAATATGGTGATGCTGTGATGTTTATGACTGTGGGGGTGTGATGCCTTTTTCCCGCAGCCACCCGATGATGTGATCGGCGGCCTGCTGCCAGTCTTTTTCCAGCATCACATCATGGGCCATGCCGGGGATCAGCTTATAGTCACCGGAATAAGCCTGCGCCAGGCGTTCTTCTTCCCACGTTTTGAACAGCGTATCGCGCTCGGCAGCGATCACCAGCACCGGTTTTTTAACACGGCTGGGACGCGGCAGCGCAAACAGCAGCATATCGAAAAAAACCATGTACGACTCTTCACACATGCGAGCGTAGTGCTTCTGAACTTCGGCTTCGGGCATCTCCGGGGAGAAGAACGCCCACCGCACGGACTCCGCGCTGTGCAGGGCAATGCGGCTCAGATTCAGGGTCACCGTGCCGAGCAGCACATCCGCAGGATAACGCCGCAAGGCTCGCAGGAAAGCGGGGAGGATACCGTGTGGCGGAACCGCCGCCAGCAGTACACCTGCCGGGGCCGCATGTTTCTCAAGGAATTTCTGTGTGACCAGCCCGCCCATGCTGTGACCAATAATGACCGGACGCGCACCGTATTTTTTGGCGATCTGCTGCGCCGCCTGCTCCACATCAGCGACATAATGCTGGACACGTGTCCAGCGCAGGCTGCCGGTGATCGGGCTGCTGCCATGTCCGCGCAGGCTCACTGCGCCTGCCACAAATCCACGCTGCGCGAAGTAAGGCAGCATATACTCGTCATAGCACCACGCGCCATGATGAATGCCATGCACGAACAGCAGCGGCGTCTCGTGGAGTGTTTCAGCGGGTTCGCGAATGATCAGTTCAAGTGTCATGAAAAAGCCTCTATTCCCAGAAGTTATAAGTAAGTATTACGGGTTTTCGAAAGAGATTTTATCGTGGACCTCATTCAGCGCCAGTTGGCAACTGATCGACCTCAGCTTGACCACGGCATCCAGCGCCGTGGCATCAGAAAACAGCCACTGACCGTCTGCCTGACGCACAAAGCGCTCAACCAGTATTTCGTCCTGCGCGATCAGAAGATATTCCTGAAGCGAGTCCAGTGTGCGATAGCTGAAGAACTTACGGCCACGATCCAGTTTTTCAGTCGATGGCGACAGCACTTCGATCACCAGCGTCGGATTCAGCAGCATATCCTGTCTGTTATGGACGATGTCGGAGTCACCGCAGACCACGCTGATGTCAGGGTAGAAATAATCATTTGTTGAGGTGACGTGAACGAGCATATCGCTTGGATATACGATACAGGGACGCCCCCTCAACTGCATTCCAATTGTGATGAATGTATTCGACACGATGATATTGTGCTTCTGACTTGCGCCGGATGCTGCATAGATTTCACCAGCGATGAACTCATGCTTTACGTCGCTGGCCGCATCAGATGCGACATATTCCTCGGCGGTCCCGCGTCTCTTCTCAATCGCAGACATCGGCCTTCGCTCCTCTGATCTGCGTTCATTATAGCGTACATC
>CAYNDH010000218.1:0-1188 GCA_964395665.1 uncultured Anaerolineaceae bacterium | reverse complement strand
ATAGCGTACATCGCAGACACAAAAGGCCGGGGACATCTGTCCACCGGCCTTTGTGCTTCTACGCAAGGTAAAGCAGAGGATTAGTTCAGATTAACTGCCGTTGGCACACGGAAGCTGGCCTGAACCACACCATTCGCATCAGACAGCGTGACGACTTCGCCCGGTTCACCCCACACCGCCTGATCGCGTCCCCAGTACGTAACAACAGCGGTGTTATCTCCGCCAATGCCGGTAAAGAGGGTGATCTCACCATTGCTGAACAGATTGCGTTCCGGGAAGGTATAGGTATTACCCTCTGCATCGCTGATCGTCCAGCCGGTCAGGTTGATATTACGCCCAATATTCCGCAGGACGACCGCTTCCCGTGTGACATCACCGGGGGCGATCACTTCGACGATCTGCACCTGTGCATCGACGGCGGTCGGCGGCAGGGTGATGGTCGCGGTGACGGTCGGTGTTGGTGTATTGGCTGGAGTCTCGGTCGCGCCTGCTTCTTCTGTGGATTGGGCCGCATCGACTTCATCCGTCCCATCAGCCGACTCGGTATCGCTGGTCCCGACCGGGACGAATTCCAGCGGGCAGTTTTCCAGCGGGATGACCAGCACCTGCCCGATCTGAAGGAAGCTGGCGTCTGCTTCAGTCAGGGCATTGGCTGCAAGGATGGCCGGGATAGTGGTATCGTACCGTTCAGCCAGAATAGAGGGATTTTCCCCATCGGCCAGCGTGTGGACGATACAGCCTTCCGGCAGTACGGAGACCGTCGCCGCCAGTTCCGAGTCAACTTCGATGTCTGGCGGAAGTGTGTTACGCGGTCCGGGGACTGCGGTGGCTTCCTCAGTGGCATCATCCAGAACACCGGTCGGCAGTGAGGCGACCTCACCGGGGCGCGGCGTGGCGGTGATGATGATCGTATCCGGTGTGGCGTTCGGATCACGGGTGGCGGTGTAGACCACCACCACGGTGCGATATTCGACCACGGCCTGCCCCTGCTGGCGTGTGTCGAAATAGGTAATCAAGGCAAAGGCGACACCCATCGTCACCAGGATATTCAGCAGCACAAAAAGCAGAAGACCGCGTGTGCGCATCGGTTGTCCTTTTCAATGCGTCTAACAGCATAACCTGACTGTATTTACAGCCCAACATAGTAGCACATTGGACGAATCGCGGCAATTTCAGCCGGTAGGCGGG
>CAYNDH010000217.1:0-6603 GCA_964395665.1 uncultured Anaerolineaceae bacterium | reverse complement strand
TTGTCCGGCGGTTCTATAATATTCAGAACCATTTTCAGAATATTCAAAGGGTTTCTAAGGGATGCACGACTGGCTTAACGATCCGGTATGATTGATGCCACGAGAAGAAGGCCGTGGGCTGCCAGCAGTGAGTAAGTCTTTACCCACTGCCAGTTCAGCCCCGTCCTCTTCCACTTCTGATTGCGGCAGTTCGCTACATCTTTGTCTCAAGCACGGTGAAGGACAGCGGTGGCAGGACAAGACTCGCACGCTTGTCTTCAATCACGGGTTTCGCGATGGATTGCACGGCGATGTTTTGTGGATTGTCGAACGAATTGTATGCTTTCGGATCAGTCCCGTTTAACTGGTGTGCGCCACAGATCTGGCTCGGCACGCCATCCTGCCAGACAAGGTCAACAGGAACAGAGTCCGTCAGGCTGCGGTTGACGATGAACACCGCGCCTGTTTCCGTCGCAGGATCGTAGGAAGCCGAGACATCCAGAACCGGCATATCGCCAAACTTCGTCGTAGAATAGACGGGAGCATTGACCGCCACATCAAGCGACAGGCCAGACGCCAGCTTGCTGAACAAGAGGATTGGATAATAGGTCGTGTGCTTGAGCAGTCCATCTGAGGTCGTATGAATGGGCGAAATCGTGTTGACGATCTGAGCCACACAGGCGATTTTCAGGACGTCTGCCCGGCGTAAAAAGACATTCAGCCATTGTGCGACGACCAACGCGTCTTCGAGGTTATAGACTTCTTCGCTCAGATGTGGTGCCTCAGCCCATTCACCACTGCCGGATGTGTCCTTGTACCACACATTCCACTCATCCCATGAAAGATAGACAGGACGGCTGGAACGTCGCAGCGCCTTAACATAGCGCAGGACACCGCTCAGCGTATCGATGTATGTTTCGAATTCGGCGCTGAGCGCGAGATAGCTGGCTGTATCATTGGTTTCGTTCCGTGCATAGTAATGCATGGAGTGATAGTCCACCACATCCCAGCAGCCTTCAAGTACGATCCGATCCCATTCAGGATAGGTCGGCATCCATGTTGAAGACGAGCCGCACGAAATTAACTGGAGATTCGGATCGTGCATCCGCATCATTTTGGCGGCTTCACGTGCCTTGTTGGCGTATGCAAGTGCGTCGAGATGTCCAATTTGCCATGGGCCATCCATCTCGTTCCCCAGGCACCAGAGGTTGACATCATACGGGTCGGGATGACCGTTCGCAGCGCGCATGTCGGCGTACTGGGTCCCTGCTGGCGCGTTGCAGTACTCCACCAGGTCAGCCGCTTCCTGAATGGTACCGGTTCCCAGGTTGACACCAAGCATCGGTTGCGTATTGATGGCCTCGCAGAACTGCATAAACTCGTCAGTTCCAAACTGATTGGTTTCGATCGTCTGCCACGCGAGGTCACGGCGGCGCGGGCGCTGCTCCCGGGGGCCTATCCCATCAGTCCAGCGATAACCGCTAAGAAAGTTGCCGCCGGGATAGCGAATCGAGCGGTAATTGATTTCTCGTAAAGTTTCTAACACATCCTTGCGGAAGCCGCGCTCATCGGCCAGTGATGAGGCGGGATCATAGATCCCTTCGTATACCGCGCGCCCCATATGTTCCAGAAAACCGCTGAACACAAGCGGCGAAATCGGGCTGATAACCCGGTTGGTGTCGAGAAAAACCTGAGCGGGCAATTGTGACGTAACCATCAGTATTTACCTTGGGTGAAAGCGAGTTTTACGAAACTTAAGGCAGTTGAATACGACTTCTGCCGCCCGGATAGAAACAAGCGGCAGAGCGAACCTGTATCTCATACAGCGCGAAAAGCGATCATTTTATGCCTGTGCCGGTCGCCGCCAGTCCTTCCATCACCTGCCGACGCAGGAATAGGAAAAGGATGATAATCGGTATCGTTGCCAGGGTTGATCCCGCCATCACCAGATCATAGGACTGTCTGTACTGGTTGATCAGGCGAGTGATCCCTACTGCCAGCGGCATATTCTCCGCCTGCCGGAAAACAATCAGCGGCCACAGCAGGTTATTCCAGTATTCAAGCGAAAACAGGATGAATAATGTCGCAATCGCTGGGCGGGCGTTGGGCAAAACGATAGAGAAGAAGATGCGATACTCATTTGCGCCGTCAACCCGTGCCGCATTCAGCATTTCGTCGTCAATCGACAGCATGTACTGCCGGACAAAGAAGAGACCAATGGGAGATGCCGCGATCGGGATAATGGCACCGAAATAGTTCTCCACCAGTCCCATTTGAATGATCATCAGGAACAGCGACACGATCAGCAGGTGGAACGGGATCATCTGCGCTATGATGATCAGCAGGAACAGCAGATTGCGACCACGGAATCTGAACTTCGACAGCGCATACCCAGCAGTGGTACACAAAAACAGGGCTGTGATGGCAAACCCGGCGGTCTGCAAAATCGAGTTCAGAATCCAGCGCCCGAACGGCTCCTGCTCAAACAGGTTCCGGTAGCTGTCAAACGACAGATTTCTGGGAAACAGGTCAAACGCATCGACGAAAATACGGCCTTCAGGACGCAGTGAACTGACCACCATCCAATACAGTGGGAAGACAAACACGAACGCCAGCACAATAAAAAACAGAGTCAGCAGGATTTTGTCGGTGCGAATGCGAGGGCCTTGATGCTGTCTGCCACGAACCACAGCGGTCTGGGAAACTTGTTCAGCCATCGAATTCAATCCTCTCTGTCAGACATACCAAAGAAGCGAAACTGGATGAGCGAGAAAACGAGGATAATCGCGGCGAGGATCACGCCCATCGCGGCTGCTGTCCCGAAATTAAACGAGGTAAAGGCCGTCCGATAAATCAACAGCGCCATCGTTAGCCCACCATCGCCGGGTCCGCCGCCCCCTGTATACAGGATGAACGGCTCGACAAAGACCTGATAGCCACCGATGATGCTCAACACGACGACAAAAAGCGTGGTTGGGCGGAGTAACGGCAGCGTAATACGCCAGAACATCTGGAAAGCACTCGCTCCATCAATGACGGCAGCTTCGTAGAACTCGCGCGGGATATTCACCAGACCGGCGTTGAAGTACAGAATATTGATCCCCGTCCAGCGCCATGCTGCAACAAGAATGAGAGAAGGGAGCGCAAGGTCGGAGACTTCCAGCCACCTCAGCGGTTCGATGCCGAAAGCTGACGACAGGAAGAGATTGAGAAAACCACCTTCAGCAAGGATCAAACGGAACACCGTTCCCGCAACCACCAATGAAGTCAGCGCAGGCAGGAAGATCAGCGTTCTGAATACCGTACTTTGAACAACGCGTCTCGAATCCAGCAGCACCGCCAGGACGAGCGGAAGCGGTATCAGGATGAGCAGGGTGCCAATCGTATAGATCGTTGTATTGACGAGCGCCTGGTTGAACCGTACCAACTTGAATACATTCTCGTAATTGGTGAGTCCTACCCACTCCTGACTCTGAATCCCCTGAAAATTCTGGAAGCTCATTGTCACTGCCATAATGACCGGATAGACTTTAAATACGAGAAATACACTTAGGAAGGGTATCAGAAACACCAAAGGGACGACCTTTTTGTGATTCAATACCGCGTAGATTGGCGTTAACAATGGCGTTTTACCTTTGCCTCAAACAATCATTTATAAGTAATTGTGGAGAAAGCGGATACCCGCAAACAGGTATCCGCTTCCATTAACGTGGTTGATTAGTCGCCGACGTCGGCTCCCATTGCCTCAAGTTCAGACAATGCATTGGCCAGGACCTCTTCAGGTGACGCCTGATTTTCCAGCAGTTCGTAAAGTGCAGTCGTCTGGAAAATCGTTGCAATTTCAGGATAGAAGGGTCCCGTGAATTCCGGTGCCACATTGCCAAGCCCGGAGCTGATATATTCGAAGGGAACCTCACCGCTGAAGTCATCCATGGTGATCAGCAGTGCCTCGTCGTCGTAAACATCAAGGCGCATCGGATCGAAGCCGAGATCCGTCCACAGTGTGAGGTTGGCGTCATAGGTCAGTTTGGAGAAAGCGAGGAATTCTTTGGCAAGCTCGATCTTGCTGGGGTCGATCTGGTCGGTGATGACGGTTCCCGTCCCGCCGCCCATCGTGGTCGTATAACCATCTTCTTCAAAGACCGGCATCGGGCGCACGACTGCGACATCCGCCAGAACGCTGCCCATGTTATCGGGGAAGCGCGTCATGTACCACTGCGGCATCCACAGCGAAGCGATCTGGCCTTCGCTGAAAGCAACATAGTGATCCGGCGCGTGGTGATTGCCACCGGCTGCGGTGCGTGCGATCCCGTGTTCATGGACGAGATCCTGAATGAACTGGAGCGCTTCCACGTTTTCCGGGCTGTCGAGAATGATCTCACCATCGGCGTTGTAGGTTCCGCCGCCCATCATCAGCATCAGCGGATACGTGGAGAAGATGTCGGTCGTTTCAATGCTGGTCATGTAAACGTCCGGTGTGCCATCACCATCGGTATCCTGCGTGACCTTCTTACCCGCTTCGATATAGTCATCCCACGTTACGATGCTGTCGACGTCAACGCCTGCTTCTTCCAGCAGTGCCGTATTGTAGAACGCCACAAACGCGCCGAGATGGTAGTCAATACCATAGTTCTGCCCATTGGCCGTGTACGGGGCCAGTCGCGATTCGATGATGTCCTCACGATAGGGGTCAATGGCATCATTCAATGGAACGAAGTGAAGATCACCCTTCGTAAAGGTGGCGAACTTCTTGATCTCGACGTCGGCGAGATCTGGCGCACCCATGCCGACAAGCAGCGACGCCAGCAGGTTATCGTGCATCTGCGTGTAATCAATCTGCTCGTAGGTGAGGTTGATCTGGCGGTCTGGATTTATTTCATTCCAGCGTTCTGCCTGCTGCTGCATAAAAAGACCATGCCGGTCAACGAACACCCACAGCGACAGGTCAGTCGCATCTTCCTGGGCTTGCGTTATGCCAATCCCAAACATCGCAATCAGGATTACGGTGAGCAGAAAGAATGACATTCTCTTTTGCATTTTATCCTCCATAAATAAAGCTTTTACTAAAATGGACACAAGTGCAGTTATCAGATGCGGTTCAAATAGGTTCCGGTTAAACTGGCTCCTTTCTGCGGTCAGTATTGTCGTTTCGAGTCCAACTTGGTGCGGTATTTGTGGCTTTAGGGTCAGGTCCGGTGACCACATGAACATGGACCTGGCTCACAAAGTGACCGCTGTCCAGCCAAACGGTTGTTTCCAGAGCTTCGGTTTGGCTGCGGTTGACGACAAAAATGGGTGGTCGCTTGCCTGACTCATCGAGGGTACGCACGGCGGTATAATTGCCTGTCCCCGGGGGAATAAGGGGGACGCCGGTGCGCGTGGTGTAGACGTGTTGACTAAACAGAACGGTGTATGTTTTATTGATTTGACACTCAAGACACATAGAAATAATTCGCAATTTATGATATTTTGACCCTATTATAAGAATGTAGATTAAACATGTCAAGCAATCTGTTTAATAAAAACATTCTGTCCGTTTAGTAAACAGCCAGAGGCAGTAACCTATGAGCAAATCGACTCCCAGCATGCGCGATGTAGCACGTGCTGCTGGTGTCTCAGTGTCAGCAGTTTGGATTGTCATCAACAAAAAACCAGGTGTAGCGCCGGATACCTCAAAGCGCATCTGGGAGAAAATATCTGAACTCGGTTATGTGGTGAAGGACAACCACAACCATGACAGCCTCTCGGAACAAACCGTCGGCCTGTTGATCGAAAAAAGTTCGATTCCGGCGATGATGGACAGCTTCTATGGAGACATCATTCGTGGGTTTCAATCTGAAGCGCAGCGATCAGGCTATCAGGTGAATCTGCTGATGTTCGACCGGACGACCGAGACGCTGGATCTCCTGAAACAGCGGGGGATAAAGTCGATGTCCGGACTGGTCGTAGCGAACGATGGCGACATCACACCAGAGATGGTCATTCAACTGAAAGCCTTCAATGTACCGATCGTACTCGTCGAGAACCATATCGATGACCAGCAGCTTCCCTGTGTGCTCGGCGATAACTTCTCCGCTGGCTACATGATCACTCGGCACATGCTGAACCTGGGCCACCGCGAAATTGCCGTCTTACCCGGGCCGACCAAATACAGCAGTCTCGTTGATCGGCTGCATGGCTGTCGGGCAGCGATGGCAGAGGCAGGTTTACTGATACCGCCGGAGTGGATGCCGAAAGCGGTTTCCGGACATCCACTCAAAGGCTATGTGCAGATGAAAGAGATTCTGGCCCTGGCCCATCATCCCCGTGCTGTCATCGCCATCAGCGACAAGACGGCGATCGGCGCTATGGAAGCCATCAAAGAAGAAGGCCTGCGCATTCCCGAAGACATCGCCATCGCCAGTATCGATAATATTTTTGAGAGCGCCTACACCCGGCCACCACTGACAACTGTCCATCTCCCCAAATTGGAAATGGGCATCCTGGCATTTCAGAAACTCCACCATCTGATTACAAGCCAAACGGATATACCGGTGAAAAGCCTCGTATACAGCGAGCTGATTCTGCGCGATTCATGCGGAGCATCGCTGCAAAGTTAGTAGGGACATGCAACGGCATGTCCGG
>CAYNDH010000216.1:5380-6627 GCA_964395665.1 uncultured Anaerolineaceae bacterium | reverse complement strand
GCGGGCAGTTCGATGCGGACCGACGTCCCCTGTGTCTCGCTGCTGTCGAAGATCACCGAGCCGTCAACCAGCTCATATTTCTCCTTCAGCGTGATCAGACTCTGCATACGCGGATCGCTGCTGTGAGCCTCTTCCTGCGCATACGACAGGTCGATGTCGAAGCCGCGCCCGTCATCTTCGATCACGCCGCGAATCCGGTCGGAGGACATATCCAGCCGCACCTTGATCTTGGAGGCGGTCGCATAATCGCGGGCATGGCCCATCAGCTCCTGAATGGCGCGGAACAGCATCACCTCACGGTGCGATTCCAGCCGCCGATCTTCACCGATGATCTCAAGATCGACTTCGATGTCGTTCTTCTCCTTGAAGGACCCGACATAACGGCGCACCGTCGGCACAACGCCAAGGTCGTCCAGCATCATCGGGCGCAGGTCGAAGATGAAATCGCGCACCTTCTGGAAGGTCACGCTGGCCGCTGTCTTGAGGTTGTTCAGTTCTTCACCGGCGCGCTGCGGGTTGCGGTCAAACAGCCGCTGGCAGATCTCCGCCTGAAGGATGAAATTGGTCAGCGACTGGGCCGGGCCGTCATGCATCTGACGGGCAAGGCGCTGGCGTTCGTCTTCCTGCGCCTGCACAATGCGGACGATATTCATTGAGGTGCGACCGCCGTTTTCGTCGTCGTTGATGTCGTCCAGAATATCCACACCCTGAATTTTGCTCAGGATGTCAGCGAGCAGGCGCTGGTCTTTTTCCAGTTGTTCATAGGATGCCTGAAGTTTTTCCAACTGGCCGCGCATCGATCCCAGCCGCGAACGGATCGCCAGCGCTTCCTCATACTTGTCGCGGATATCCTGACGCGGGACTGTATCGAGATTATTGTGAATATTCTGCAATTCAGACACGACATCCACGTTCCGCTGCTGTTCGCGGTCCACCAGCACCCGCTGCTGGTCGGTCTGACCTTTGATTTCGGTCATCTTGCGCTTGATACCGTTCATCTCCGACTGGAGCAGTTCGATAATCTCCTGCCGGGGATCGGTGCTGATCTGTTCAAAATCCATAGTGTCCGCCTTGGTGGAACTCACGTGTCCTTACGTATATTGTGCCATAGTTCTATCATACAGCCACTTTTCCGAGATCTCACAATACGATCTGGAATATTTACTGTACGTATCCGTCACGTATCCGTCACGTATCTGTTATGCATCCGGCCTGATAAACCAAAATCGCAGCGTGAAAGATGATGT
>CAYNDH010000216.1:0-5280 GCA_964395665.1 uncultured Anaerolineaceae bacterium | reverse complement strand
GTATCTGTTATGCATCCGGCCTGATAAACCAAAATCGCAGCGTGAAAGATGATGTTCACACTGCGATTCGCGCTTGATCGCTGACAGGGTGTGGCCTCAGCCCTGCTGCATTCAGCCCTGCTGCATTCAGCCCTGCTGCACCCAGCCATTTTTAATCGCGGTGACCGCCGCCTGTGTGCGGTCCTTGACATTCAGCTTGTTCAGGATGGATGTCATATGATTTTTGACCGTCTGCTGGCTGATGCCGAGCTTGTGGGCGATCTCTTTGTTGCTCATCCCGTCGGTCACATATTGCAGGATCTGCGTCTCACGGGCGCTCAATGGGATGTAATGCTCGCCCGGATCGAGGATGTAGTTGCCAGTGGTGCCAGACATGCTGTGGATCTTCTCGTTGATCCACACTTCCATTTCACGCTCGGTCATCCGCATATCATCGACGACGCGGTTGCCGCGCATCACATCGCGGATCACCGCCACCAGATCATCCGGCGTGATGTCCTTTTTGCAGAAGGCCATCGCCCCGGCCCGCATAGCGTGGATCACCTGCTCGGTTTCGTCGTAATTGGTCAGGATGATAATGGAAACCTGAAGCCGCTCGTTTTTGATCTGGCGTGTAACCTGTAAGCCGTTCATCCCTGGCAGACGCACGTCCAGCAGTACGATATTCGGCTCCATCTTGCGGATCGTGCGGATCGCGCTGTCGCCATCTTCACACTGACCGATCACAAGCAGATCTTCTTCAAGAGAAAGCGCCTGTCGCAGTCCATCCCGAAACAGGGGATGATCATCAACAATCAATATTTTAATGGTCCGTTGCTGCATTTGCATCTGGTTCACTTTCTGCTGGCCGTTAGTCACCTGAAAAACGGATCGCAATAGAACACTGGCCTTGCCTTGTGACTGGTATCGCATCCAGGTGTGTGCTGGTTCGGTGCATAAGGTTGAATAGCACCGCTGCTGTAATATGTCTGCCGATTTGCGGACTCATCCCCTGGGGATACTGCGCCAGGGTGTCGGGGCAGTGCCGGTCAGGGTGATGTCGTGCAGTTGCCAGATCGGTGGATGTCGGTGGTAGCCCTTAAGTACTAGACTCTGGTACCTATCGTTCTTCGCAGTATACCCACAAAAGCATTGCATGATCAAGCAGGGAACACGATGTTAATAATTGTGGACAAAATTAATTTCACCGTTTAACCGATCGAAATAGATGCTAATCGATGGGTGACGATTGACCTGACGCCGCCAGCGCCAGCCCGACCGCCTCGACCAGCAGTTGATGTTCCGCCGCGTGCAGCCGCGCCTCATAATTGGCCAGCGTGTCGCCAGTCTGAAAGGGCACGATCCGCTGGGCAATCATGCCGCCTGCGTCCACTTCGGGGATGGTGTAATGCACCATGCAGCCGCTTTCGGTGATCTCGCCGCGCTGCCATGCCTCAAAAGCGCGTTCCACCGCCCGGATACCGGCAAACATCCCCGGCAGCGCCGGATGCAGATTGATCACCTGATTCGGAAACTGCGTCAGGAATGCCGGGCTAAGGATGTGCATCCATCCAGCCAGCACGATCAGATCGGGGCGCACCTGGGCGACCTGTGCCGCCAGATCCGCATCATACTGCGCTCGTGATTGTCCGGCTTTCGTGTAAGGCTTCAGCGGGAATGTCAGCGTCGGGATGCCAGCCTGTTCAGCACGGGTGAGGGCGAAGGCATCACGCCGGTTGGAGACGACCAGGACGATCTCGGCGGCGAGTCCGCCCCCGGCAGCAGCGTCAATCAGCGCCTGAAGATTGGTCCCGCCGCCGGAGACCATCACCACCAGCCGTTTTAGAGAATTTCCCCGGTTTTGAAATTGATTGCCGTTCACTCAGCATCCTTTATTCATGGGTTCGGCGTCACGTTCGGTGGATAAGTATAACCACCGATCTAACCGATGTGATCGTCCAATCATGCGGTTGAATCATGTGATTGAATCATGCAGATGGACTCCCGGACGATTTGCGGCGCTCATTGGTGTTCTGTTATAATTATGAAATTATTATAATATTATAGTAGTATTGTTTTTGTCCATGTGAGGGGAGGAGAACCAATGCCGATAAAGACCACATGGATACTACCCGGAAAGCTGATTCACCTCCAATTATTTGATTTTGTAAGCCGTGATGATGTTTATACACTTACCCGACAGGTTGAGACCTTAATCAGCGAAAGCCGAACGCCGCCAGTACATGTGCTGGTAGATTACACCGCTGCGACTTATATCCCGACCAATCTTGGTTTTTTGACACAGGCGGCACGCTCAATAAAACCATCTTCAAAACTGGGATACGCGGTGGTGCTGGGCAATCGCTTTCCGCTGATGACGACGATTGCGCAGCTTGTCTGTCAGATGGTTGGCGTCAGTGTTCATATTATCCATTCATTTGAAGAGGCGCAGGAATATCTGCAAACGGTCGATCCCGATCTGAATTCCAGCCCCGGCCCTGATGACGCCGGACCTGATAAAGACTGAAGATCACACCCATTCACCCGCCAACCGCCAGCCTCTGACCTCGTGGAGCCAGCCACCAACGATGCGCCAAACGTCTTTCACCCTGATTCACAGCCCATTGGTCGGCCCGCTGACATGGCAGCCCGTCGCGCAGATCCTGCGCCAGCGTTTGGGCGAACCCTGCCCCCGTGACCCGCCGCTGCCGCCGAATGAAACCGGTTTGTTTTGCCAGGGCATTCGCGGTCGCCCCCAGCAGTTGTTGCAATGTCGCACTCAGTTCAGTTATCGTTGTCATGGAAAAGAGGACCTTTCCTGGTTGCCTTGAGAACTTCCAAGATTATCCTCTTTTCCTTAACTTGGTGCATATGGGACGCCCGACGGGGCGTCCGTCGTGATCCCTACCTGAACCCTGTGTTGCATGACACGGTAATGCGGACACGGCATTGCTGTGTCTCTACGTTATGCGTCACGCCATGCAGAAGGGCCGGATTCTTCCGTCCCATGATTCGGATAATCCCTGTTTCCCGCCGGATCTCTTCCGGTGCCAATCCCTATTCCGCGATGGCCGGTTTTTCCTGCCGCAGCCACTGATACAGGAAACCGCCGATCGCCGCGCCGATGATCGGGGCAATCAGATAAATCCACTGATCGGTCAGCACACCGGCCACCAGCGCCGGCCCCAGTGAGCGTGCCGGATTCATCGAGCCGCCGCTGATCGGGCCGCCCCACAGCGCATCCAGCAGAATGGTGAAGCCAATCGCAATCGCCGCCGGGGCACCGACCGCACGCGTATCGGTCGCGACCGAGATAATCACAAACATCAGCGTCGCCGTCAGCAGGATCTCGACCCCGAACGCCTGACCTGCGGAAAATGGCGCGGCAGGCAGCGTGACGCCAAGGCTGGCGACATCGCCAATCAGCACGCGCAGCGTCAGCGCGGCCAGCACTGCACCGGCAAACTGACCGATCACATAGGCCACCACATCACGCCATGGCAGGTGACGGGTGAGCGCGAAGGCAATCGTCACTGCCGGGTTGAAATGTCCGCCGGAGATATGCCCGACCGCCGCGATCATCGTCAGAATCGCCATCGCGAACGTGAACGCCACGCCGACATGACCCAATGCGCCATCGGTCAGCGTATTGACCATGATCGCGCCGCATCCGGCCAGCACCAGCACAAACGTCCCGACGAGTTCCGCACCCGCCCTGCGTAACAGCCATGCATCCATGATTATCTTCCCTTGTGTTTCAGCCGCGTCCATCACGCAGCATCTGAGCGAATTCATGCGGCATCAGGTCAGGTGTTTTGGTTGCTTCAATCGCCTGCGCCGCACGCTCGATATTATAGGCTACGCGCCGGAATTCAACACTCAGGTTGGCTCCATCAGCACTCAACACGATATAGCAGGCATCAGGATTGTTATCCTTCGGCTTGCCGACGCTGCCCGCATTGATCACATGCCGTCCGCTGGGCAGTATCTTGTGATAGGGCAGATGGGTATGTCCGCACACCAGCACATCCGCATCGACGGCATCGAGAATACGCTCAAAGCTGGCGTCGGGGCGGTCTTCGTACAGATACTCGTTGATCTTGCGCGGGCTGCCATGCACCAGCAGCACCTTCAGCGCATCAGGCTGCACGGGGATGCGATCCGCCAGTGCGCGCAGATACGCCTTGTTCTCGGTGGTGGTGTGGGCATTGGTCCATGCAATCGACTGCTCACCGCGCAGCCGCTCGATGTCAGTTTTATAGGCACAGCCGCAGTCAGCACTGTCATTACCCACACCCTGATCGTAATTCCCCATGATCGTCGGGATACCGCGCTGGCGGATCAGGGATACGACCTCATTTGGAAATGTGCCGTAACCCACCAGATCCCCCAGACAGTACAGCGTCTCTGGATCGCTCAGCCCGTGTGCGTCCATATCATCGAATACCGCTTCAAGCGCGGGTAAGTTGCCGTGAATATCCCCGAAAACGGTGATCTGTTTGAGCATGATCTGTCACCTCCTCTCTGAATTCGAGATTATCATGACAAAATCAGCCTGGGGATGCCATCACACGGATTTAATATTTCTCCGCATTTCGAACGACGACATAATCGAGAAAATCCATATCACCGGGGGAATGGCCGAGCCGGGTGAAATACCAGCCGATTTCGTTGCGGTGTCCGGTGTCGTGCGTCACCATGTGCAGCAGGATGTCACGCAGCGCGTAGGCGTTGCGCTCCGTACCGAGTTTGACCTGACGGTTCAGGTCATCAGTAGAGAGCGACCGGACGAAGGTCACCAGCCGTTCCGCTTCACCGTCCCAATAGGCACGCACCGCCGCCAGATCTTCCAGCGGTTCGACTTCCCACAGCATCTGAGTCGCTTCCTGCCCTTCACAGGCAATCCGCCACGACCACCCGACATCCAGCACATGACGCAGGGTGTGAAAGGCGCTGCCAAAGCTCAGGCCAGCGTCGGCGTGCAGGCTTTCTGGTGAGACTTTCGCGGCGGTATCCAGCAGGCGCTGGTTGGCCCACTGGTTATACCGGGCAAGCTCGATGAAATCAGTATTCTGCATGGTGAGTGATCCTTTTGTGAAAGGTGGGTCGCTCTCAAGTATCACCCGCAACGCGGACACATACGGTCCTGCATTCCGGCTGACGTGAACTTCTCAATGATTTTGCCTACCCCCATCTGCGGAGTTTGCGTTACACTGAGTTGAACAACATCAGCGTGAGCATCAGACGCTGGTGCAACTCCGCCGGAAGTATCCACGCATCCCGTATTTGTTCATCAGGTTC
>CAYNDH010000215.1:0-6749 GCA_964395665.1 uncultured Anaerolineaceae bacterium | reverse complement strand
AGCATCATCCATCGCCCCTACACATGAGCGATTTTTGTAAATGTCAACACGCCCTGGCAGCGAAACGCATCACGACCGAAGATTTCGCGGGGCAGGTTCTGAAAGGCTTCAGGCCTGCTCTGCCTTTCTGGTGCTGTCAGACTTCGGCTCTGGCTTCAATGAAACCTCATCACGATACGCACCACGGAAGAAGGCACGCGCCGGTTCGCGATTGATATACCAGATCAGATAAGTCGTCGTCAGAATCAGCAGCACAAAATATCCACCCTGCAAGGGGCCTGCGAGATCATCTGCTGAACTAATCCCCTCTGAGAGATCGCGGGGCGCGGTAAGCGAAACGATCATCGACAGGATGTAAATCGCATCAATGATCAGCACCGTCCACAGTAAGGCAGACCTCACCCAACGGGGCCGCCCTCTCCACGCCAGCACACACAGGATCAGGACAAGGCTGGCAAATACCGCCTGCGCACCAACTGAAACATAATCGAAATCAAAGTTGATCCCGGTCATGATCGGATCGATCATCTCTTCATCGGTATCGACTGTCCACGAAAAGCTCTGGAAGTGGTTAAGAAGCCAAATCTCTAAACCAATTCTTAATAGTGGTATAACCGCAAAAATGAGTGCTACGGTTACAATTGCCAGACTTAAACCAAATGGACGGCCAGGTTTGTTTTCATGAGTGAGCATTTTTTTCGCTTGCCATACTTAACCTTAACTAGACGCTCTTCCCTAAATTGATTATACTGATCAATGTAAAATTAGGCTGTCATTATGCCCTGCTTATGCCATGCTTTACAAAAGTGATTTGATACATGAATTCGGTATTACAGAAAGCTTATCGAATGACGCTCTCTCCTGCAGTTAACCGCGCTTACGAACTGCTGACATCGCAGCTCAACACTATGCAGATCGTCCTTCTGCACCCACAAAGCGCTTATCGCTCACTGGTGGTAGGCCGCCTGCTCAACTCTCCGTCACATAAGGTATTCTACTACGCCCTAAGCCTCAATGATATTGATGTTCACTCACTGGTAACGGGCATGGTCCACACGCTTTCGGCACAGCGGCCACTCTTTGGCCGTCATCTGTGTTCAATCCCCAACAGCTACTGGGACAATCCGCTCGCTAATCTCGATATCCTTGTGGACTGCTTTGTGCAGGAACTGAACGAACTCAGCTCAGAGGATTATGTACTGATCCTTGACGAGTACGATTACAGCGACAGTTCAGACGAAGTACAGCAGTTGATGGAACAGCTTATGGTCCGGCTGCCACCACAGTGTCATATCGTCATCAACAGCCGTCAGCTTCCGCGCCTGTGCTGGGTCTCACTCATCGTTCAGAATAAATCATCCATCCTGCTGGATGACAGCATCATCCAGCGCGATTTCCATGGTTTTACCAATGAGGATGATGCGGAATTCGAGATCTTCGCGCTTGGCCCCGGTTTTATTAAACTGAATCACCAGAATGTTGAGGAATGGGAAGGCTACCTGCCCCGCCTGCTGCTCTTTTACTCACTGGATCGTCCGCTGACGACGCGTACCGAGATCTGCAGCGCCTTCTGGCCGGATCTACACCCTGAACAGGCGGTCAATGTCTTTCATGTCACGAAACGGCGGCTTCACAAGGCGCTTGGGTACGATGTTCTTGTGCATAAAAACGGCTACTACCGCATCGGCGAAAATGTAAACCTCTATTACGACATTCTTGACTTCGCGACCAGCATCCTGACAGGACGTGGCAATCTGTCAGACTCCTCACACGATTCGTGGAACCGTGTCATCGACCTTTACCGTGGGCCTTTCCTGCACGGACACGAAGACAGGTGGATTCAGAAACGACGCTCAAATTTCCGTTACGGCTATGTCGAAGCCATCACGTTCATGTCGAATGTATGGAAGCAGCGTCAGAAGCCTGAACTATCCCTCAGTCTGCTTCAGAAAGCTTATGGCGAAGCGCCCTATATCGATGAAATCAATCTGGAGATCATGGAGACCTATGCCCAGATGGGACGGCGCGGTGAGGCCGCGGCCCACTATCAGCGGGTCGAGAAGGATTATCAGGACGAAGGGATGCTTCTGTCGGAGCAGTTACAGGCGCTTTACCAGCAGATCATCGCCTAATGAACCCGAACTATTTATTAGAGAAGAGAAAACGCGCCCCATATCAGCAGGGCGCGTTTTGTTTACAGCAGGCTGTAGCGGGCAGATGCAGGCCAGCAGTAACTGTGCCTGCTGTTACGCCATTTCCTGCTGGGCGGGCAGCAGATGGACCGCCTCAGCGAGAAAATCAATGCCAACCTGCTGACCTGACTGAAGGATCGTGCTGGTGCGAGGGTCGTTATCAATCACAATGAACTGCTGACCATTGACCTCAACCAGATATTCGATCTCGGAACCGAGATACATGACCTGAAGGATCTGGGCTGTCTCAAGCGACGCATCATCATCTTCCACCAGTCGCAGCACCTGTGGACGCAAAACGGCTTCAACCGTGTCATTGACAATCTCACCATCGAAGGGCAGATCAATCGTCCTGCCAAGCAGATTGACAGTAGCCATGCCGCCAGCAGCACGTTGGGCAGGGATCTGAACAAAATTGGCCTGTCCGATGAAGTCCGCGACAAAGTGCGACTTCGGATGCCGGTAGATCTCATCAGGTGTGCCGATCTGCTCGATGAGGCCTTTGTTCATCACAACAATCCGATCAGAAAGCGCCATGGCCTCAATCTGGTCATGGGTGACATAAACACCGGAGATATTCATCCGGCGCTGAAGTGACAGGATCTCACTCCGCATCTGTACACGCAGTTTGGCGTCAAGATTGCTCAGCGGTTCATCGAACAGCAGCACCTTCGGCTCCATCACCAGACAGCGCGCCAGTGCGACACGCTGCTGCTGTCCACCGGACAGCTCATTCGGGCGGCGCTTTCCCAGATTCTCCAGCCCTACCTGCGCCATAATTTCCTGTGTCTTTGTGGCGATCTCTCTGGACGACAATTTGCGGATCTGCAAGCCGTATGAGATATTGTCGAAGACATTCATATGCGGGAACAGCGCATAACTCTGGAATACCAGCGCCATATCACGCTTATTCGGCGGCTGATTGGTGATATTTTCCCCATCGAGCACAATTCGGCCAGAAGTAGGCGTCTCAAAACCCGCGATTAGGCGCAGTGTGGTTGTTTTGCCACATCCGGACGGCCCAAGCAGCGTGACGAATTCCCCTTCTTTAATCGACAGCGAGATATTATCCACCGCCCGGACGACACCCTGTCCATCCCGTGATCTGAATTCCTTGACGATGTCAATCAGATTGAGATGCCCATCGTTTTCTGTTTTCTCAGAGTATGCCATTTAATTTCCCCCTTCAAAGGAGCGTTCAGCCCCGCTGGCAGAACCAATGAAGAAGTACAGCACACTGATAGCCAGAAGTACAATCGCGATCAGAATTACACAGTAAGCGAATGCATTGCCAAATCGCCCCTGTTCGGTTTCGTTCAGAATTTGCTGAGTCATAATCCGTGTTTGCGGTGTCGTTAAAAAGATAATCGCCGAAATCGTCGTCATGGAGCGCGCAAAGGCATAAATTAACCCTGACAGGAATGCGGGACGGATCAGCGGCAGGGTAATACGCCGGAAGGTACGCGCATTATCCGCGCCAAGGCTGATCGATGCCTCTTCAATAGCTGGATCAATCTGCGCCAGCGCCCCGACACCGGATCGCAGCGCCGCCGGCACACTGCGGATGATATACACAAGGATGATCGCCATCGCGCCACCAAAGATCGCACGTCCGCCGGTCAGCTTGGGGATCAGCGTGATTGTAAATGGCTGCTCCACATCCCCCAGAAACGGGAATGTCAGTTCGGTCGGGACATTGAATGCAAGCAGATAACCAATACCGATGATCGTACCGGGGACAGCGATGCCGAGCATCGTAGCAAAGTCAAGCAGCTCCCTGCCGGGAAAAGCCTTACGCACCACCAGAAAGGCGATCAGAATGCCTAAAATACCGGCTACCGGTGTCGCGATAATCGAGAACAGCGTAGTATCGACCATCGCTTCAGAGCCGTACCCATTGATCACAAAATTGAAATTGTCCAGTGTAAAAGTATTGTTTACACCCAGCACACGGGTGAAAGCACCGACAAAAATCGTCATATAAATCGCGATAATCAGGATGCAAAACGCCATCACCAGCGCAAACAGCGGCCACTTCACCAGCGGATGTGTGATCTGCTGCGGTGTCCCGGTCGGTTTACCTGTCACCGAGACTACTGACGCCCGCCCCACCCAGTAACGCTGGATGACGAAGACCGTCAGCGCTGGCAGCAGCAGAATGACGGAGAAAACCGCCGCCGAGGTCGTATCATACAGCCCAATGACCGAGACATAAATGCGGGTTGCCAGCACTTCAAAATTGCCGCCAAGCACCAGCGGATTCCCCAGGTCGGCGATCGCCTCAACAAACAGCAGCAGGAACGAGCTAAGGATACCGGGCATCAGCATCGGCAGGGTGACTGTGCGAAAGACACGCCATTTGCTGGCCCCCATATTGGTCGCCGCTTCTTCCAGCGACGGGTCCAGCGCCAGCATCATCCCCTTGAGATTGAGGTATGAAATCGTGAACAGGGACAGTGTCAGGACGAATGACAGCCCACTCAGGCCGTAAATATCGGCACGGACACCAAAGACACCTCTGGAGATCATGCCATTACGACCGAACAGGAGCAGCACCGCTGTCGCAACCGCAAACGGGGGGGAGATAATCGGCAGCAGCGCTATCAGATGCTGAAAACGCTTGAAAGGGACGTTCAGTTTGACCTGAACAAACGCAAACAGGAAGCCCAGCGCCGTACCCCCCACTCCGACGGTCAACCCCAGCAGCAGGGTATTGCCGACAATCGACCGGTAGACAGGCTCGCCGAGATAGCGGTTAAAAAGCGGGAGTCCCTCTGGTGATACACTTTCACCGATCATGGCGAAAATCGGATACAGAATCGCGACTGCAACAAATACAACAACCAGAATAAGACCAACAGCCAGTATCGGATCCTGACCAATACGCCGGAGTTCGCCAGAAGAACGATTGACGAAATTCAACAAACACTCCTTGATTTATACGAAGATACGCCCCTTGTAAGTCAAGAGGCGTACCCGGAATTCGATATTATACGGCCAGACGTTACTCGATCGGCTGTGGTGCAACTTCGGTATCGAAACGCCCCACCAACTCGGTACGGAGTGCGCCCGCTGCAAGGAAATTGTAATCAATCAGGTTGAGCTGTGTGAGATCAACCGCGAGTTCAGAGACAGGTGTGCCTGGGTTGGTCGGGATCTGGAAGGCATTCACCAACTGGGCGGTGGACTGGCCTTCAACGCTCAGTGCGAAGTCAAGGAACAGTCTGGCGGCTTCAGGCTCAGGGCCGTTGGCAATCACACCAACACCACCGATTTCAAAGCCAGTGCCTTCTTCGGGGAAGGTCGTTGTCAGCACGCCTTCGAAGCCCTCAACCTGGAACTTCACACAGTCATGCGAGAAGATCACGGCAACAGCGATTTCACCACGGCCAGCCATCGGGCCGGAAGCCAGACCTGAACGGGTGTACTGAAGGATATTGTTGTTAAGCTGGGAGAAGTAGACAAACGCATTGTCGATAGCTTCCTGGGTCGGAGTGCCGTCCTCGTTGTAGCCCAGCCCGGTCCCTTCGACAACTTCCGCTTCTTCGGTGGCGTCTGCTTCTTCGCCTTCTTCAGCTTCTGCTTCTTCGGTGGCAGCAGGCTTTCCATCCGGGTACTCGAGCTTGTCGGCTTCGAGTGTAATCACCGTCCAGAAGGCCGTGAACGCCGTACCAGAGGTAGCGGGATGCGCCATTGCGACCATGCCCTGAAGTTCAGGTGCTAACAGATCCTCCCATGAAGTCGGGGCTTCAAGGCCGAGTTCTTCCAGAATCTGGACATTCGAGCAGAAGCCGGTTGCGCCGACATAGACGCCGTACCATGTGGAATCTTCAGAGACATAGCGCTGGTCAAGTTCGCCAGCCAGCGGTGACTCATAAGCTTCGAGCAGGCCTTCTTCGGCTGCCGCAATATAGGCATCCGCCGGACCACCCCACCAGACCGAGAATTCAGGATCTGCGGCACTGGCGCGAATGCGGGCCAGCGCTTCACCAGAAGACAGGCGGACATACGACGTCGCGATACCGGTTTCCGCTTCAAATGCCTGGGTAATCGCCTGGCACCAGTCTTCCTGCGGTGTGCAGAGCACGGTGAGTGTATCTTCCTGCGCTGAAAGCGGGGCAACAAGCAGCATGAGCGCAGTCAGCAGGCCAAACAACACGGATTTTCGGAACATAAAACCATCTCCTGAAAAAGTTAAATATGCTTTAAGGGGTTAACAATCGGTTAATTATAGTCTGCGCCATCGGATTCGCAAGCGGTCTGGCCTGCAATTTGGTTAGGAAACAATGATCGCGGCACAGCCAATAAGGGATGCCGGTAAAAAAATGAAAAGAACCAGCGCCATGGCTGGTCCTCGGGTTTGAAAGGTCCCCCCGGCAGGATTCGAACCTGCAATCTCCCGCTTAGAAGGCGGTTGCCTTATCCATTGGGCCACGGGGAGCGGCTTATCCCCATTCTAATAGGAACCGCCCCGTGACTCACGGATTAGCTTTTACTTTTACCCCACGTCCATCGACAGATTGGTGAATGCGCTGCGTCCGGCGTAACGGGCTGCAT